>JBAIWX010000183.1:0-31996 GCA_037916975.1 Gemmatimonadales bacterium | reverse complement strand
GCTATTATAGTGCCGCGACGCGCCCCGCGCCGCCGCGACCGCGCCCGCGGCCGCTCCGTGCCGGGCCTCCCGGCCGCGCGCCGCGGCCCGCGTCCCACCCCCGACGTCTCCCGAGGTCCCGATGTCGCTCGTCGAGTGCCAGCAGCGCGTGGATCGGTGGATCAGCCAGTTCGAGGAGGGCTACTTCCACCCCCTGACCAACCTCGCGCGCCTCGCCGAGGAGGTGGGCGAGCTCGCGCGCGAGGTGAACCACCGGTTCGGCCAGAAGACGAAGAAGAAGGAGGAGCCGGAGGGGGACATGGGGATGGAGATGGCCGACATCCTCTTCGTGCTCGTCTGCATGGCGAACCGCGAGGGGATCGACCTGCAGGAGGCGTTCGACCGGATGATGGCGAAGGTCGAGCGGCGCGACACGACCCGCTGGACCCTCAGGCCGAAGGGCTGAGGGGCCGCTACTCCCAGTCCGCCGGCTCGCCCTCGATCTCCTCGAGGAGGAGCCGGTAGCTCGCCAGGCGGTCGGGGTGGATCCGCCCCTCCGCCGCCGCGTGGGCGATGGCACAGCCCGGCTCGCCCCGATGGACGCAGTCGGGGAAGCGGCACTGCCCGCCCAGGAGCGGGCGCATCTCGGGGAAGCACTGCGCGAGCCCGCGCGGGTCAAGCCCCCAGAGCCCCACCTCGCTGAACCCCGGCGTGTCCACGAGCCACCCGCCGCACTCGAGCGGGATCACCCGCGCGCTCACCGTCGTCTGGCGCCCGCGGCGGATCTTCTCGCTGATCGCCCCGGTGCGGAGCGCGAGCCCCGGCTGGAGCGCGTTCAGGAGCGACGACTTCCCCACCCCGCTCGCGCCGGTCACGACGCTCGCGTGCGCGGGGAGCCACGCGCGGATCGCGTCGAGCCCCCGGCCGGTGCGCACCGAGACGGGGAACACCTCGTAGCCCGCGGCGCGGTAGCGCGCGACGAGCTCCTCGCCCGGGTCGAGGTCCACCTTGTTGACGACCAGCGCCGCGTCGAGGTCGTTCGCCTCGGCGAGGACGAGGAGGCGGTCGAGGACGGAGGGGATGGGGGCGGGGTCGCGCGCCGCGGTGACGACGAAGACGCGGTCGATGTTCGCGACGACGGGCCGCGCGCCCCGGCCCAGGGGGACGCGGCGCTCGAGGAGGGAGCGGCGCTCGGCCACGGCGGCGATCCCGTAGAGCTCGCCCCCGGGCTCCGGCTCGAGGGTGACGCGGTCGCCGGCCACCACCTTCGGCTGGTCGCGCTTCACCTTCCCGCGGAGCACCGCGCGCACCTCCGCGCCGCCGGCGAGGACCCGGTAGTGCGCGCCGTCGCGCTCGAGGACCGTCCCCTCGAGCGGGCTCACCACGCCCCCGGCTGGTCGGCGAGCGCCTGCTCGAGCGCCTGCTTCACGTCGTAGAGCGACCACGCCTTGAGCCGCTCCTCCGCCTCGGCGGGGGTGCGGCCCCAGGCGAGCGGCGGCGTCTCGACGTGCCCGACCGGCCGGTCACCCGCCCCCGACCAGCGGACGAAGAGGAGCGCCGCGCCATAGCGCCCCGCCGCGTCCGGCTCGTCGTCCAGGTACACGGCCACGGAGTACGCGTGCCCGTCACTGCCCCCGAAGGCCGCGGCGCGGTCATGCTGCGCCATGTAGCCGCCGAGCGTGAACTCGCTCACAGGCCCGGGACCGACTCCTTGACGATGTTGCCGAGGATGAAGGCGATGTTGGCGGGGCGCTCGGCGAGGCGGCGCATCAGGTAGGGGTACCACTGCGTGCCGAAGGGGATGTACACGCGCATGCCGTGGCCCGCCTGCACCAGCTGCTCCTGCAGGTCGCGCCGCACGCCGTAGAGCATCTGGAACTCGTAGCGGTCGGACGGGATCCCCTGCCGCTGCGCGAACTTCCGGGCGTGGGCGATCATCTGCTCGTCGTGCGTCGCGATGCCGGGGAAGTTCCCCTGCTCGAGCAGGCGCTCCATGAGCCGCAGGTACGCGGCGTCCACGTCGGCCTTGTTCGGGTAGGCGACGTCCGCCGGCTCGAGGTAGGCGCCCTTGCAGAGCCGCACGCGCGCCCTCATGTCGATGAGGCGCTTCACGTCGAGGTCCGAGCGCCGGAGGCAGGACTGGATGACGACGCCGCAGTGCGCGCCGTGGTTCGGGAAGACGTGGGTGGCGAAGAAGTCGAGGGTGCGCTGGGTGTAGGCGGAGCTCTCCATGTCGAGCCGGACGAAGCCGCCGTGCGCCGCCGCGCGCTCCACGATCCGGAGCACGTTCCGCCGGCAGAGCGCCTCGTCGAGGTCGAAGCCCATCTGGGTGAGCTTCACCGAGACGTTCACTTCCACGCCCCGCTCGGCCATCAGGTCCACCATCCGCACGTACTGCTCGGCCGCGGCCTCCGCCTCGGATGCCTGCGTGACGCTCTCCCCGAGCAGGTCCAGCGTGGCGCGGATGCGGCGGCCCGTGAGCGCCACGACCGCGTCCACCCCCTCCGCGATCGACTCCCCCGCGACGAAGCGCGAGGCGAACTGCTTCGCGAGGCCGTTGCTGCGCACGAAGTTGAAGACGCGCTTCTGCTCGCTGAGCCAGAGCAGTCCCTGGCGCATCACCATGCCGGATTCTCCCTGGGTTGGCCGGGGCCGGCGGCCCCGGTTGGCGGGACTAAGGTAAATGGCCCTGCACGGGCCGGGAACCGGCGCCCGGTGCGCTCGGGCCCCTGCCCCGCCCGCCCCGCCGGTGCCTCAGCGCTCGCTTTCCGCCGAACTGCGCGGCGGCACCTGGCACGCCGGCCACGGCCGCGGGGCGCCCGACTGCGGGTCGGCCGGCATCACGCGCCGGTCGCGGGCCACCGTCGCCGGGTCCTCCGCGGCGAGGTAGGCGAGCATCGCCGTCATCGTCGCGTTGGCCTTGAGCTCGTCGAGGACGATCTTGTCGTAGGTGTCGCGGTTGGTGTGCCACGTGTAGGTGAAGTACTCCCACGGCAGCGAGCCCAGGTTGAACGCCGGCGCGCCGTAGCACACGAAGCTGGCGTTGTCGGTGCCCCCGCCCCCCGGCATGCCGGGCAACTGGAGCTTCACGTCCGCGGTGAGCTCCGAGGGAAGCCGCGCGAACCAGCGCGCGAAGGCGGGTGCCGCGCCCACGAGCCCCTGCGTGGTGATCGTCTGGATGCGGCCCGTGCCGTTGTCCTGGTTGAAGAGCGCCTGCAGGCCCCCCACCACCTCGGGATGGTCCGCCGCCCACGCGCGCGACCCGACCAGCCCCTGCTCCTCGCCGCTCCAGTGCCCGATGAGGATCGTGCGCCGTGGCGTCGGGTAGGCGTGCGCGAGGAGCCGTGCCGCCTCGAGCATCGTGATCGTGCCGGTGCCGTTGTCGGTCGCGCCGGACGAGCCGTCCCAGCTGTCGAAGTGCGCGGACAGCATGACGAATTCCCCGGGCACCTCGCTCCCGGGGATGACGGCGATCGTGTTGAACGCCGGCTGCTCGCCGAGCGCCTGCGACTCCGCCTCGAGCCGCACGACCGGCCCCTGGTTCCGCGCGGCCAGCCGGAAGAGGAGGCCATAGTCCTCGCAGCTCACGTCGAGCACGGGCACCTTCGTGGCCCGGGTCCCGAAGATCCGGTCCACCCCCCACCCGCCGGACCAGAGCGACGTGAGCACCCCCTTCGCCCCCGCCTCGCCGAGGGCGTCGGCGAGCTCCCCGGCATCGAGGCCCGTCCGCTGCACCCGGGCTGCCCACGCCTTCTGCGCCTCCTGGCGCTCCTTCACGTGCTTCTCGAACGTGGCGGGGAGCGCGAACTGCCGGTAGCTCGAGTCGGGACGGCAGGACGGCTGGGCGAAGGACACGAGCACGAACGCCCCCCGGGCCGTCGGGAGCCACTGGCGGAACGCCGCACTGTCCGCGACGTCGGGGAGTGTGATGACCCGCCCCTCCTGCCGCCCCCGGGTGCCCACGCTCCAGGCGAGCAGCTGGGCCTCGAGCGACCGCACCCTCGGCTGCACCAGGTCGAGGTGCGTGACCCCGCGACGCCAGCTCCGCCAGGTGCCGTAGCGCTCCTTCCGGGCGGTCACGCCGAACGAGGCGTACGTCCGCACCAGCCAGTCCTGCCCGGCCGCCATGCCCGGCGAGCCGGTGAGGCGCGGGCCGATCGAATCGGTGAGCACCTGGGCGAACTCGGCCGCCCGCGAGCTGTCCATCCCGAGCTGCCAGATGCGCCGGAGCACCGGGTCATCCACCGGGAAGGACTGCGCGCCGGCGCTCCGGAGCGCGAGCGGCAGGAGGAGGGTCAGGACCGACAGCAGGCGGCGCATGGAGGACCTCCGTGAGGGGGGACCGGACCGGGCCGGCCGATCAATCCCTGTCCACTGACGAGGGCGATCTGGGCGGAAAATCGTGGATGCCACGCAACAACCCGGGGTGTTCGAAGTCTAGTCCGAGGCCGGATCAGCACCCAGTTGACAAGCCTCAAGATGTTATGAGAAAAGGGTTTGGGTCAGTTACAGCGAAACCTCATTGACCCCTTCCCTCCCGACCCGTACGATTGATCCGTCGTCAAGATTGACGGCAGCAAGAAAACGTACACCGCCCGATAAGAGCACACCCGGGGCGACCCGGGGCCGCAAAACTAGAGGTCTCGTGAGGGCGCAGCTCGCGCGAGATAGCTCGGTGCCGAAGGTGGTCAACGGAGCCGCTCGCCGGAACAGGCCGGCGCGGCCCCGTGCCCCCAATCGGGCGTGGGAGACGCGAGGCATGCGTTCCACGCCAGTCCAGTCCCCGACCCGCCCGGCACGCGCCGGTCAGTGGCGGGCCCTCTTCCTCCCGGTCCTCGTGCTCGCCTCGTTCGGCTGCACCACCGAGCCGGATACGGCCCTGCCCTCGGGCGCCAAGGCCTTCGTGCCGAGCGCGTCGTACGCGGGCTGGTGGTCCAAGACCGAGCAGTGCGCCGAGAAGAACGCCGACTACCAGCGCATCGAGTGGTACGTCGTGCCGGGCGCGACGACCTTCCAGACC
The DNA here is from genome assembly GCA_037916975.1 of Gemmatimonadales bacterium. Taxonomy (GTDB): domain Bacteria; phylum Gemmatimonadota; class Gemmatimonadetes; order Gemmatimonadales; family GWC2-71-9; genus JAGGAG01. The sequence continues at coordinate 26,997 of JBAIWX010000183.1, read as the reverse complement.
CCCGAAGGGGAGAAGGTCGGGCTCCGGATCCAGCGCGGCAGCGAGATCCAGATCGTGATCGCCGAGGCGTACGTGACGCACGAGATGGTCGTGCGCCACGAGATGCTGCACGCGATCCTCGGCCAGCCGGGCCACCCGTCGCTCTACTTCGTGGACCGGTGCCGCCTGACCTGGGACACCTGGATCGCGGACCACGGCGGCACGGCCTCGGCGCCCGCCGCGGGCAGCACCTCCTGACCTGATCCTCCCGCCGGCGGGCCTCAGCCCGCCGGTCGCACATCGGCGCTCGCCGCCGCGAGCGCCGCCCGCGTCACCCCGCGGTGCGAGGCGTGCCACAGCACGCGCCCCCCCGCGACGAGCAGCACCTGCGGCGACTCGTGCCGCACCCCCGTCCGCTCCTCCACGTACCGCGCCACCGCCCGATCCCGCACGACGTCCACCCATGCCGCGGACAACGCCGGCGCAGAGGCGAGGAAGTCGCGTACCTCCCGCTCGGCACCGGTGCTCAGGCCGCACCAGGGGCTGTGCTTGTAGAGGAGGGCGAGCGGCCCGCCGAGCCAGCGCTCGGCGTCGGCGGTGGACCGGAGGGGCACCAACCGGGGGGCGGGATCGGTCATCGGCGGGGAATCTAGGACGGGCGTCCATCGTCCGGGGGACAGGCTATTACTTGACACGTCAACCATTGTCGTGTAGAGTATGTCCGTGATCGGCAACCCCGAGGAGGGAGCCATGTCCGAGCCGACGAGCCGGCTGCAGCGCGAGATCCGCCAGACCCGTCCCTTCCGTTCCCGCGCGCAGGAGGCGCTCCTCGCCCTCCTGCGCACGGCGGACCTGGTACGGCGGCACGGGGAGCGGGCCGCCGCGGCGCACGACCTCACGCTCCAGCAGTACAACGTGCTCCGCATCCTGCGCGGCGCGGAGCCCGACGGGCTCTGCACGCTCGAGATCGCGGGCCGCATGGTGGAGCGGGCGCCCGGCATCACGCGGCTGCTCGACCGGCTCGAGGGCGCGAAGCTCGTCACGCGCCGGCGCTCGAGCGAGGACCGGCGCGAGGTCCGCTGCCGGATCTCGCGCGAGGGGCTGGCCCTCCTCGCCGAGATGGACCCCGCGATGAACCGGCTCGACGACGAGGCGCTGGCGCTCCTGCCGCCGGCCGACCTCGACCGGCTCGTCGCCCTGCTCGATCGCATCCGCGACGGCCTCGATCCCGAGACCGCCACGCCCTGAACCCTGCACCGCCCACCGGGCGGGAGGTCACCATGTTCAAGAAGCTCCTGGCCACCGACGACTCGACCGTGGCCCTCATCCTCCGCGTCACCCTCGGCGCCATCATGTTCGCCCACGGCGCCCAGAAGGCCTTCGGCTGGTTCGGCGGCTACGGCTTCGAGGGGACGATGGGATTCCTGACGGGCGCGCTGGGCCTGCCGGCGGCGGTCGCGGCGATCGTCATCGTGGGTGAACTGCTCGCCGCCCTCGGCCTCATCGGCGGGCTCCTCACCCGCGCCGCCGCGGCGGGCACGATCGCGATCATGGCGGGAGCCGTGGCGATGGTGCACGCGCCGAACGGCTTCTTCATGAACTGGTCGGGGAAGCAGGCGGGCGAGGGCTACGAACTCCACCTGCTCGCGGCGGGCATGGCCTTCGCCCTGGTGCTGCTGGGCGGCGGGAAGGCGTCGCTCGACCGCGCGCTCGCGCGGCGCGCGGCCTGAGCGGTCAGCCGGGGTAGTACCGTCCCCCGCGCGCGGCGAGGTCCGCGAGCGCGGGGGCGGGCGTGAAGCGGGGGCCGTGGCGCGCGGCGAGCTCCTCGAGCCGGCGCACCACCTCGGCGGGCCCCAGGGCGTCGATCGTGCGGAGCGGGCCGCCGCGGAAGGGCGGGAACCCGATGCCGAAGATGGCGCCCACGTCGCCGTCCCGCGGGGAGCGCACCACGCCCTCGGCGACGGCGAGCGCCGCCTCGTTGAGCATCGCGAGGACGAGGCGGCGCTCCACCATCGTGCGGTCGGCGCTGGCGAGTGGCGTCACGCCCATGACCCGGTACGCCGACTCGTCCACGCCCGTCTTCTTCCCCTCGACGTAGAGGTGGAAGCCCTTCCCGTTCTTCCGGCCGAGCCGCCCGTCGGCGACGAGCGCGCCGACGGCCCTCACCGGGGCGAGGCGCTCGCCGAAGGCGGCGTGCATGACGCCGGCCGCCTTGGCGGCGACGTCGAGGCCGACCTCGTCGAGCAGCGTCACCGGGCCCACCGGGAAGCCCCACGCCGTCATGGCGCGGTCCACGACGTCGATCGGCACGCCCTCGGCGAGGAGGTGGCCGGCCTCGTTGAGGTACGGCGTGAGGATGCGGTTGACCCAGAAGCCGGGCCGGTCGGCCACCACGACCACCGTCTTCCCCATCCGCCGGCCGAGGCGCACCGCGCGCACGATGGCGTCGGGGGCGGTGCCGGCGTGCGGGATCACCTCGAGGAGCGGCATCTTCTCGACCGGCGAGAAGAAGTGCATGCCGAGGACGCGCTCGGGCCGCCGGGCGTCGCGCGCGATGTCGGCGATCGGGATGGTGGAGGTGTTGGTCGCGATCACGGCGCCGTCCCGCACGACGCGCTCGAGCTCCGCCAGGACGCCGCGCTTCACGGCGAGGTCCTCGAAGACGGCCTCGATCACGACGTCGGCGCCGGCGAAGCCCTCGTAGCCGGTGGTGCCGCTCAGGAGCGCCGTGAGCCGCTGGTGCTCGGGGCGCGCGAGGCGGCGCCGCCGCAGGCGCTCGTCGAGGAGCGCCGTCGCGGCCTTGAGCCCCTTCCCCACCCGCGCGAGCTCCGCGTCGCGGAGGCGCACCTCGACCCCCGCCTGCAGCGCGGCCGTGCCGGCGATGCCGGCGCCCATGAAGCCCGAGCCGACGACGCCCACGCGCGTCGCGGGCGCGGCGTCGCCGGCCGTGCCCGGCGGCACGCCATCGTCCTTCCTGAGCGCGGTGGTGGCGAAGAAGATCTCGACGAGCCGGCGCGAGACGTCGCCCACGGCGAGCTCGCCGAAGCGCCGTGCCTCGAGCGCGAAGCCCGCCTCGGCGCCGCGCTCGAGCCCCTCGCGCACCACCTCGAGGGCGGCGAGCGGCGCGGGGTAGTGCCCGCCGGTCTTCCTGAGCACCTGCGCCCGCGCCCCGCGGTAGACGAGCTGCCGGCCGAGGGCGTTCCCGTCGAGCAGGGCCCCGGCGGCGCCGGTCGGTCCGTCGCGCCGCGGGCGGCCCGCGAGCGCGAGACGCTCCGCCGCCTGCACCGCGACGGCGCGGAGGATGGCGGGGTGCACGAGTTCGTCCACGAGGCCGATCTTCCGCGCCTTCGCGGCCCGCTCGCTCTTGCCCGCGAGGATGATATCGAGCGCCGCGCGCGCGCCGACGAGGCGGGCGAGGCGGGTGCACCCGCCCAGCGCGGGGATGACGCCCAGCTGCACTTCGGGGAGGCCCACCTGGGTCTTCGGGTGGTCGGTGGCGACGCGCCAGTGGCAGGCGAGGGCGAGTTCGGTGCCGCCGCCCAGGCAGGCACCGTGGATGGCGGCGACGACCGGCTTCGCGGAGCCCTCGAGGCGCGCGTAGAGCGCCTGCCCCCAGCGGCAGAGCGCGGTCGCCTCCTCCGCGCTCCCGAACGCCTGGAAGAGCGAGATGTCGGCGCCGGCGATGAAGCTGTCGGGCTTCCCGGAGGTGATCACGATGCCCCGGACCTCGGGGTTCCCCGCGAGCGCGTCGAGGAGCGCGCCGAGTTCGTCGCCGGTGGCGCGCGAGATCGTGTTGAGCGGCTCGCCGGGGACGTCGAAGGTGACGATGGCGATGCCGCGCTCGAGTTCCGTGCGGAAGGCGGTCATGCGCGCTCCAGGACGAGGGCGCTCCCCATCCCGCCCTGCGCGCAGATGGAGACGAGCCCGAACTGGACGTCGCGGCGGCGCATCTCGTTGGCGAGCGTCGTCACGATGCGGGCGCCGGTGGCGCCGAACGGGTGGCCGATGGCGATGGACCCGCCCATCACGTTGGTGCGCTCCCAGTCCACCTCCCCCACTGGGCCGGGGAGGCCGAGGCGCTCCGCCCACGCGGCGGAGCCCCACGCCTGCGCGTTGGAGAGCACCTGGCTCGCGAACGCCTCGTGGATCTCGACGAGCCCCAGGTCCCGCCACGCGATCCCGGCGCGCTCGAGCGCCCGCGGCACCGCGAGCGCCGGGCCCATGAGGAGCTGCCAGCCGGGGTCCACCGCGGCGACGGCGTAGCTTCGCACGTAGGCGAGCGGCGCGTAGCCGAGCGCCTTCGCCTTCTCCTCCGCCATCAGGAGCACCATCGCGGCGCCGTCGGTGAGCGGCGAGGCGTTGCCGGCGGTCACGGTGCCGTAGGTGCGGTCGAAGACGGGCCGGAGCGCCGCGAGCTGCTCGAGCGAGGTGTCGGTGCGGATGCCGTTGTCGCTCGCGAGGACCTCGTCCATTCCGGCGCCGCCGAACCACGGGGCGATCTCGGCGGTGAGGCGCCCGTCGGCGGTGCCGGCCGCGGCGCGCCGGTGGCTCTCGAGGGCGAGCCGGTCCTGCGCCTCGCGGCTGATCCCGTTCTCCTTCGCCATCTTCTCGGCCGACTGGCCCATGGACTCGCCGGTCGAGGGCTCGGCGATCGCCGGGGTGACGGGGACGAGGTCCCGTGGCCGGATGCGCGCCAGCGTCGCGAGGCGCTGGCCGAGGCGCTTCGCCTTCGACGCCTCGACGAGGAGCTGGCTCATCCGCCGCGAGTGGAGCACCGGGATGTCGGAGAGCGACTCGACCCCGCCGGCGAGGATCACGTCGGCGTGGCCGAGGCGGATCTGGTCGGCGGCGTTCGTGATCGCCTGGGCGGCGGAGGCGCAGGCGCGGTTGAGCGTGTACGCCGGGATCGTGCGCGGGAACTGCGGGAGCAGGCTCACCTCGCGCGCCACGTTCGGGACGAGCACGGAGGGGACGACCTGCCCGCAGATCACCTCGTCCACCTCCGTGCCCGCGAGCTCGGCGCGGTAGAGCAGCTCCCGCGCGGCGTGGCGCGCGAGGGCGACGGCGGGGACGTCACGGAGCGCGGAGCCGCTCCGGGCGAACGGGGTGCGGCAGCCGGCGACGATGGCGACGCGGCGACCGGCGGCGGGGAGGGACATTGTCGGGGGTTCCCGTGTAGCTTGCGCGGGAGGCGCCGCTCAGGCGGGGCGGCGGGCGCAGAGGCTCGCCACCGCGCGCACGCGGCCGTCGGGGGTCGCCTCGAGCGCCTCGCGCCCGTGCACGACGACGAGGCCCTCGGCGAGGCGCGGCAGTTCGAACGGCGCGAGCAGGTGGTCGTCCCGCGTGGGGCCCCAGCCCTGCTCCCGCTGCGCCGCGAGGAAGGTCTCCATGAGGAGCCAGCCGCCCGGCGCCACCGCGGCCCGCACGCGATCCATGCGATCCCGGTCAAGGTAATTGAACACGAGCACCGCATCAAAGACGCCCCAGTCGGGCCACGCCGCCTCGAGGTCCGCCGCCCACCAGTCGATGGCGAGTCCCTCGCGCTCGGCGAGCGTGCGCGCGAGGGCGAGCGCCGCGGGATCGCGCTCGGCGGCGGTGACGGCGCAGCCGAGCCGCGCGGCGGCGAGCGCGTGCCGGCCGGTCCCCGCGGCGAGGTCGAGGACGCGCGCGCCCCGCGCGAGCCGGTGGGCGTGCCAGGTGAACCAGGGGCTCGGCACGGGCGGCGCGAGCGGATGGTCGGGCGGATGAGTCACGCGATGCTCCCGGCGGGGCCGGACCTCGCGTCGGTGGCGGCGGCGCCGGCGGACGTGGTGGTGATCGGCGGCGGCATCGTGGGGGCCGGCGTGGCGCGGGACGCCGCCATGCGCGGCCTCCGCACGGTGCTGGTGGAGGCGCGCGACCTCGCGTGGGGGACGAGCAGCCGCTCGAGCCGCCTCATCCACGGCGGGCTCCGCTACCTCGAGCAGGGGCACCTCCACCTCGTCTTCGAGGCGCTCGCCGAGCGCGCGGTGCTCGGGCGGATCGCGCCCCACCTCGTGCGGCCGCTGCCGTTCGTCTTCCCGCTCTACGCGGGGGACCGCGTCGCCCCCTGGAAGCTCGGCGCGGGCCTCCTGCTGTACGACCTCCTGGCCCGCACCCGCAAGGAAACCCGCCACCAGCGGCTCGGCAAGCGCGCGCTGCTCGCGCGCGAGCCGGCGCTCCGCGCGCTCGGGCTGCGCGGCGGGGCGCGCTACTTCGACGCGCAGTGCGACGATGCGCGGCTCACCATCGCCACGGCCCGCTCGGCGGCGGCGCACGGGGCGCGCGTCCTCCCGCACACCGCGGTGGCGGGGTTCGTGCGCGCCGGCGGGCGGCTCGCCGGCGTGGCACTCGAGGACCGCCTGGGCGGCGCGCGCGCGACGCTCGCGGCGACCGTGATCGTGAACGCGACGGGCCCCTGGACCGACGCGACGCGCCGGCTCGCGGACCCGGAGGCGCCCCCGCTGCTCCGCGTCACGAAGGGGGTCCACGTCGTCGTCCCGCGCGCGCGGCTCGGGCACCACGAGGCGATCACGCTCCTCAGCCCGCTCGACGGCCGCGTGATGTTCGTGCTCCCCTGGGGCGCGCAGTCCATCGTCGGCACGACCGACACCGACACCGCCGAGGCGCCCGACGCCGTCGCCGCCACCCGCGACGACGTCACCTACCTCCTCCGCTCGGCGAACGCCCTCTTCCCCTCGGCGCACCTCACCGAGGACGACGTGCTCGCGACGTGGGCGGGGCTCCGGCCGCTCGTCGCGGACGGGGCCGGCGGGCCGTCGAGCGTCTCGCGGGAGCACGTGATCCTCGAGGAGGCGTCGGGGCTCGTGACCGTCGCGGGCGGGAAGCTCACGACGTACCGGCGGATGGGCGCGCAGGTGGTGGACCGGGTGATCCGCCGCGTGCCCCACCCCGCGGGCGGGCGCTGGCCGCGCTCGGCGCCCACCGACCGCGAGCCGCTCCCGGGCGGCGAGTCCCCCGACGTCGCGCCGCTCCGCGCGCTCGCCGACGGGCTCCCGCTCGCCGACGCGACGGTGGCGCACCTGCTCCGCCACTACGGGACGGAGGCCGCGGCGCTCTTCAATGCCGTGCGGGCCGACGCCGCGCTCGCGGCACCGCTGCACCCTGCGCACCCGGCGGTGGCGGCGGAGGTGTCCCACGCGGCGCGCCACGAGTTCGCGCGCACCGTGGAGGACGTGCTCGTGCGCCGCCTGCACCTCTTCTACGAAACACCGGACCGGGGAGCCGCCGCGGCGGAGGCGACGGCCCGGCTGCTGGCCGCGACGCTCGGGTGGGACGCGGCGCGCAGCGATGCGGAAGTCACCGCCTACCAGCGACTTGCGACGTCCGACCCGGCCGCCCGCGGGGGCTGACCGGGCGATGTATCTTTGAAGGCTTGCTGAGAGAGCGACCGCCGGGGCGCAAGGGGCGCCACCGCCCGGCCGCAGTGCCGAGGAGAGAGGTCCGTGGATCCGAACGTGTTCGAGACCGCCAACGCGGGGTTCGCGCAGGCGATGTACGAGGAATGGCTCCGCAATCCCGCCAGCGTGGACGCGGGGTGGCGCCGGCTCTTCGAGAGCGGCGTGACCGGCGAGACGCCCGGCTGGGTGGGCGGCAACGGCCACCGTGACGGCGCGCTCGAGCGGGCGGAGGCGGCCGGCGTGCTGACGCTGGCGGCGCCCGCCCCGGCGCCGGCGGCGCCGGCCGAGCCCGCGGTGCGCGCTGCGGCGCCAGCGGCCCCGTCCGCCGCGCTGCCGGCCGGCGCCGACCTCATCAAGGGGCCGGCGGCACGCCTCGCGCAGAACATGAACGAGAGCCTCACCGTCCCCACGGCGACGACCTTCCGCGAGCTGCCGGTGGCGACGCTCGAGCGCCAGCGCAAGGCGCTCAACGACGGCCTCAAGGCGGCGGGGCGGAGCGAGAAGGTCTCGTTCACGCACCTCATCGCGTGGGCGCTCGTCCAGGCGACGAAGCGGCACCCGGTGATGGGGCACACCTTCCTCGTGCACGAGGGGCAGCCGTACCGCGTGACGCCGGCGCACGTGAACCTGGGCCTCGCGGTGGACGTGACGCGGAAGGACGGGAGCCGCGGCCTCGTGGTGCCGGTCATCAAGGCCGCCGAGGCGATGGACTTCGCCGGCTTCCACGCCGGCTACGAGGCGCTGGTCGAGAAGGCGCGGGTCAACAAGCTCATGCCCGACGACTTCGCGGGTGCCACGATGTCCCTCACGAACCCGGGCGGGCTCGGGACGGTGGCCTCGGTGCCGCGCCTCATGGCCGGCCAGGGGAGCATCATCGCGGTGGGGGCGATCGCCTACCCGCCCGAGTTCGCGACGGTGGCGCCCGAGGCGCTCGCGGAGCTCGGCATCTCGAAGGTGATGACCGTCACGAGCACCTACGACCACCGCGTCATCCAGGGGGCGGAGTCGGGGGCGTTCCTCGCGACGGTCGACCAGCTGCTGCAGGGTGCGGACGGCTTCTACGAGGGGGTGTTCGCGAGCCTCGGCCTCGGCGCGGCCCCGGCGGTGCCCGCCGCGGCGCGGGCGCCGCGCCCCTCCGCGGCGGTCACGGCGATGCAGGCGCAGGCCGCCGAGCTCACCGCGGTGTCGGGCCACTCGGAGCTCTCCGCCTACTACCACGTCGCCGCGGCGATGGCGCTCGTGAAGGCGTTCCGGACGCACGGCCACCTCGCGGCGCGGCTCGACCCGCTCGGCAGCGAGCCGATCGGCGACCCGGCGCTCGACCCCGGCCCGCTGGGGCTCACGCCGGAGATCATGGCGCGGATCCCGGCGCCGGTGCTCCGCATGTACGTCCCCGGCGACTCGCTGCTCGAGGCGCTGCCGCACCTGCAGGCGACCTACTGCGGGACGATGGCGTACCAGGTCGAGCACATCGCGAGCCACGAGGAGCGCGTGTGGCTCCGCGAGAAGATCGAGTCCGGCGCGTTCCGCACGCCGCCGGGCGCCGAGGAGCGGCTGCGGCTCTACGACCGCCTCGTCGAGACCGAGGCGCTCGAGCGGTTCCTCCACAAGGCGTACCTCGGGCAGAAGCGCTTCTCGATCGAGGGCGTGGACATGCTCGTGCCGATGCTCGACGCGATCATCGCGCACGCCGCCGGGCAGGGGGCGCGCGAGGTGGTGCTCGGTATGGCGCACCGCGGGCGGCTCAACGTGCTCGCGCACACCGTCGGCCGGCCGTACGACACCATCTTCGCCGAGTTCGAGGGGGGCCGGCACGTCGAGGCGGGGCTGCTGACCCCCGAGGGCGGCACCGGTGACGTGAAGTACCACCACGGCGCCGAGGGCGCGGTGCGCACCGCGAGCGGGCGGTCCATCACTGTGACGCTGGTGCCGAACCCGAGCCACCTCGAGTTCGTGGGCCCGGTCGTGGACGGGCGGTCCCGCGCGCGGCAGACGCAGCGCCGCGGGCGCGAGGCGCACCACGACCCCTCCGCGTCGCTCCCGGTCGTGATCCACGGCGACGCCGCCTTCGCGGGCCAGGGCGTCGTCGCGGAGACGCTCAACCTCGGCGCGCTCGCGGGCTACGGCACCGGCGGGACGGTGCACCTCATCACGAACAACCAGGTGGGCTTCACCACCGACTCCGACGACGCCCGCTCGACGCGCTACGCGAGCGACCTCGCCAAGGGCTTCGACGTCCCGATCATCCACGTCAACGCCGACGACCCGGAGGCCTGCCTCGCCGCGGTGCAACTCGCGATGGCGTACCGCCAGCGCTTCGGGCGCGACGTCCTCATCGACCTCGTCGGCTACCGGCGCCACGGCCACAACGAGGGCGACGAGCCCGGCTACACGCAGCCGACGATGTACGCGCGGATCAGGGCGCTCCCGACGGTGCGCGAGCAGTACGCCCGGCGCCTCGCCGAGGCCGGCGTGCTCACCGCCGAGGAGGGGGAGCGGCGCGCGGCGGCGGCGTACCAGCGGCTCGTGGACATCCAGCAGGCGTTCAAGGGGAGCATGGGGAAGGGCCTCGCCCCCGAGGGGCCGAAGCCGACGGGGCCGGGCCAGGAGGTGGACACGACGGTCCCGCCGGAGTTCCTCCAGTCGCTCAACGAGCAGCTGCTCGCGGTGCCCGAGGGCTTCACCGTGCACCCGAAGCTGGTGAAGCAGCTCGAGCGGCGGCGCCCGGCCCTGGGCCCCGAGGGGGGCATCGACTGGGCGCACGCGGAGGCGCTCGCCTTCGCCACGCTCCTCAGCGAGGGCGTGCCGATCCGCCTCACCGGCCAGGACGTGGAGCGCGGCACCTTCAGCCAGCGCCACCTGGTGCTCCACGACGCGGCGACCGGGCGCCGCTGGTGCCCGATGCAGCACCTCTCGGGCGCGCTCACGCCGTTCGAGCTGCACAACAGCCCGCTCTCGGAGCTCGCGACCCTCGGCTTCGAGTACGGGTACAGCGCCGCCGCGCCGGAGGCGCTGGTGCTCTGGGAGGCGCAGTTCGGCGACTTCGTGAACGGCGCCCAGGTGATCGTGGACCAGTTCCTCTCGGCGGGGCTCTCCAAGTGGGGGCTCACCACGCGGCTCACGCTGCTCCTGCCGCACGGCTACGAGGGCCAGGGCCCCGAGCACTCGAGCGCGCGGCTCGAGCGCTTCCTGCAGCTCGCGGCGGAGGGGAACATCCGGGTGGCCAACGCCACGACGCCCGCGCAGTACTTCCACCTGCTCCGCCGGCAGGCGAAGCGGACCCGGCAGCGGCCGCTCGTGGTGATGACGCCGAAGAGCCTGCTCCGCCACCCGCTCGCGACCTCGACGCTCACCGAGCTCGCGACGGGGCGCTGGCACCCGGTGCTCGACGACCCGCAGGCGGCGCAGCGCCCGGAGCGGGTGCGGCGGCTGATCCTCTGCAGCGGCAAGGTCTACTACGACCTCCTCGCCGAGGCGATGAAGCAGCCCGACCGCGCGTGCGCGCTCGTGCGGCTCGAGCAGCTCTACTCGTTCCCGTGGAGCGAGCTCCGCGCGCTCCTCGCGCGCTACCCGCAGGTGAAGGAGCTCGTCTGGGTGCAGGAGGAGCCGCGGAACATGGGCGCCTGGGCGTGGGTCGAGCCCAAGCTCCGGGAGCTGCTCCCGGCGGGGGCGACGCTCGGCTACGTGGGGCGGCCGGACCGTGCGAGCCCGGCGGAGGGGTACCCGGCGGCGCACGCGAAGGAGCAGAGCCGGATCGTCAACGAGGCGCTCGACACGGGCGAGCTGGTCTCGCCCACGGGGTGACGGGCCCCGCGCGCGGCGCCCCCCCGACGCACGAAGGGCGGCCCCCTGTGGGCCGCCCTTTGGCTTGCTGCTCCTCCCGGCGCCGTGCGCTCAGGCGTCGCGGGGGAGGATGGGCCGCTCGGAAGCCTTCCGCGCGAGCTCCTTGAGGGGCTCCGACAGGTGGTCGCCGTAGTGCAGGAGGAACACCCCGCGCGCCCGCTTCGCGAGCAGGAACGCCATGAGGGGAGTATCCGCCTTCGCCGCGTTGCACTCGCGGCAGGCGAGCACCAGATTGTCGGGCCGATCGTACGCCGTCTGGCCCCGACGGGGCCGCACGTGGTCCAGGGTCACCGCGTCGAGCGGCATTTCCTTGCCGCAGTACGCGCAGAACGGACCGTGCTGCTCAAGAAGCCACTCCCGATGCGACTGCATGCTGCGCCCCGGCGAGCGCTGGAAGGCGGGAGCGGATGCGGCGCGACCGCGCCGTCGTGAACGTCGTGCCACGAGATTCCTGGTGAAGGGTTGCACATGGTCCCCGGCCGGCCGGGGAGGAGCACCAGCCGTGAAACGTAGCGGGATCAGGCCCTGGGCGACACTCCGCCCCTCCGGGCGGCCCCGGCGCGGGGGGGGGATGGCCCGGGCGGGGCGGGCCGGCCTGGGCACCCTCGGGGTGCTTGCCATGCTCGCCTCGGCGACCGGGTGCGGCCGGCGGCCGGCCCCCGCCGCCCCGCCCGCCGAGGGCGAGGCGGAGGCCGCCATCGCCGCGCTGCTCCTCCGATACCAGGAGCTCTCGAACGCGACCGCCGCCGACTCGCTCGCCACGCTCTACGCCGAGGACGCCATCCTCGTGCCGCCCGATGCCGCGATCGTCGAGGGACGCGAGGCGATCCGCGCCTTCTGGCGGGACGGGATCGAGGGCGGGATCACCTTCGAGCGGGTGCGCACGGTGGCCCACGGCACGAGCGGCTGGGTGGCGGGCCGCTACCAGCTCGAGGCGACCGACGAGCAGGCCGCGGACTCGGGGAAGTTCCTCATGACCGTCGAGCGGCAGGCCGACCGGGCCTGGCGCATCACCGCCGACAGCTGGAACACCTGGAGCGAGGGCGCGGGCGAGGATGCCGGCGCCGGGGAGGGGCGCCACGCGCCCGGGGTGCGCGCCGGCGCGCGGCCCGGGGCGGCCGGGCGGCGGGGGGTGGTGGCTATCGCTTCGCCACCATGCTCCAGAGCCCCAGGAAGAGCAGCGCCGTGGACGCCCAGCCCACGAGGCTCCAGCGCGCGAACAGCTTCCGCAGGGACGAGTCGTCCTGCGGGTCCACCCGCTCCATCCGGAGCTGGTCGGGGAGGAGCACGGCGAGCCAGCACATCGTGCTGACGGTGAGCATCAGCACCCCGCGGCGGATCCAGGGCGTCTCGAGGATGGGCAGCCCCGCCTGCCGCGCCATCAGGATGCCGGTGATCACGAGCAGCGCGCCGCCCACGAAGGTGAAGAGCAGGTCGCAGAGGTTGATCGCGCGCGCCACCGGGCGGAACGCCACGCGGAACTCGGCGTCGTGGCGCTTCCGGTAGAGAAAGGCCGCCCAGACCCCGGTCACCGTCACGTTCCCCACCAGCAGCACCGCCCCCACCACGTGCATCGCCTTGAGGGTCAGGTAGTCAGCCATTCCGTTCCTCGAAGGGCCCGCGCAGCAGCCCGAGGGCGTGCCGCACGCGGTCCATGCGCTTGTTGATCGAGAGCCGTCCCGGGACGAGGGTGCGGAAGCCCTCGAGCCGCTCGGCAGCGAGCCGCGCATCGAGCTCGGCGACGGTCGCCGCGAGGGCGTCCGCGAAGGCGCCCGTGAGGGCCCGGCGGTCCCCCGGCGCCGCGGCGTCGCGCACCCACGAGCGCCCGACCAGCGCGTACGCCTCCGGAAGCTGCTCGCTCGTGAAGGGGTAGCGGAAGGCCACCGGCACGATGCGGAGCGGGCCGGGCTGCACGGCGGCGAGGTGGGCCGCGCCGCGCTCGAGGGCGGTGGGCGGCTCCCCGGCGGGACGCCGCTGGCCCTGCGGGTAGATCCAGAGCATCCGCCCGGGGAGGAGGTGGCGCCCCGCGCTCGCCAGGTCTTCCCACGCCCCCTTGAGGCTCCCCCGGCGCACGGGCAGCGTGCCGATCCGCCGGAACGCGCCGTAGCGCTCGAGGTTCACCGCCTCCATGAGGATGTGGCAGGTGTAGCCGAGCTCCTGCGTGAGCAGGAAGCTGTGGAAGCCGTCCCACCAGTTGGTGTGGTTGGCGATGGCGAGGACGGGGAGGTCGCGGCCCCAGGCCGCGGGCTCCTCGAGGGCCGCCCAGCGCACGGCGGTGAAGTGCCGCCGGAAGAGCGAGCGGAAGTACCACGCGAAGCCGCGGACGACCTGCGGCGACGGCGGCGGGGGCGGGCCCGCCGGCGGGGTCACGCCGACCGGGTGGCGGGCCGGGGGAACATCCACTGGCGCTCGGTCCACATCGCGCGGCCGAGGATGACGAACTTGCGCGGGAGCGAGACGTAGGCGCGGGCGCGGAAGACGTCGTAGTCGAGCCGCTCGATCGCGTCGAGGATGCCGCCGTAGGTCCGCTGCAGGAGCCGGACGGTGAGGCGCGAGCCGTCGGCGGGGAAGAGCGGGACCACGAGCCCGCCGGTCTCGAAGTAGCGGCGCGCGCGGTCCACCTGCCACGCCATGAAGCGCCGGAACGCCGGCGTCGCCCGCCGCGCCTCGAGGTCGGCGCGCGTGAGGCCGAACTCGCGGAGCTCCTCCCGCGGCAGGTACACGCGCCCGCGGTCGAGGTCCTCGGCGACGTCGCGGAGCACGTTCGTGAGCTGCATGGCGACGCCCATGCGGACGCCCGCCTCGCGGAACTGGTCCGGCGTGGCGCCGAGGATGGGCCCGAGCATGAGGCCGACGCCGCCGGCCACCAGCCGGCAGTAGTGGTGCAGCGTGCGGAAGTCCTCGAACTCGATCGGCTCGAGGTCCATGGCGACGCCGTCGAGGAGCTCGAGGAGGGGCTCGAGCGGGATGGCGTAGCGCTGCAGCGTGTCGTGGAGGGCGAGCCACCGCGGGTCGGACGGCGCGCGCCCCGCGTGCATGGCGCGGACCTCCTCGCCGAGGGCGGCGAGGTCCTCGCGCACGAGCGGGACCGGCCGGTCGCCGCGGGCGTCCACGAGGTTGTCCGCGTGGCGGCAGTAGTCGTAGAGCGCGAAGATCGCCCGCTTCTTCTCGAGCGGGAGGAACCGGCTGGCGAAGTAGAAGCTCTTCGCCCAGTCCGCCGTCACGAGCTCGGCGTCGCGGTAGGCGCGCTCGACGGCCGGGTTCATTTCGCCGGCAGCTCCTCGCGGATGCGGTCCACCACGCACTCCGCCGAGATGAGGGCCATCGGGACGCCGCAGCCGGGATGCGTGCTCTGGCCGACGAAGAAGAGGTTCGCGAGCGAGCGGTGCCGGTTCTGCGGCCGGAAGTAGCCGATCTGCGTGAAGTTGTGCGAGAGCCCGAAGGCCTCGCCGCGGAGGTTCCCGTAGCGCTCGGTGAAGGTGTCGGGCGTCACGAGCTTCCGCGTCACGATGGACTCGCGGAGCCCGGTCATGCCGAGCTGCCGCTCCATGCGCTCGAGGGTCTGCGCCTCGACGCGGGGGCCCTCCACCGACCAGTCGATCCGCCGCGCCGGGTCGGCGGGCTGGCTCGGCGCGAGCACGAGCACGAAGAGGTTCTCGCACCCCGCCGGCGCCTGGCTCGGGTCGGTGCGCGTCGTGGCGACGACGTAGAACGGCGGGTCCTCCGGCATGCGGTGGTGCACGAACATGTCCTCGCACGCCGCCTTCATGTCCTTCCCGACCACGAAGGTGTGGTGCTTGAGGTGCGGGAACTGCTTCCGCGTGCCCAGGTAGAGCAGCACCACCGAGCAGGAGAAGCGCTTCTTCTCGATGCCGGGGTACGGCTCCCCGAGGAGCCGGTCGTAGGCGTAGGGGAGGTCGGCGTTCAGCACCACCAGGTCCGCCGGGACCCGCTCGCCCCCCTCCAGCACGCAGGCGGTCACGCGCCCCCCGCTCCGCTCCACGCGCTCCACCTTCGCGCCATAGCGGTAGGTGACGCCCAGCTCCTTCCCGACCCGCTCGAGCGCGAGGGCGAGCTGGTGCATGCCGCCCATCGGGTAGTGGATGCCGCCGGCGATCTCGACGTACGGGAGGAGCGAGTAGATCGCGAGCGACTCGTACGGCGAGAGCCCGAGGTAGAGGGTCTGGAAGGAGAGCGACTGCTGGAGCCGCTCGTCGCGGAAGTACTTCCGGACGAGCTTCTGGAGGTCGCCGAGGGCGCCGCCGCCCAGGAGGCCGCCGATGCCGCCGGCGAGCATCGCCTGCGGCTTGTGCATGTTGCGGCTGATGAACCGGAGCCCCTCGTCGTACATGCGCCCCGTCACGGCGAGGTACTCGAGCAGCCTGGGAGTGCAGCCGGGCTCGAGCGCCTCGCAGTTCTCGACGAGGCGGTTGAGCACGCTCGTCCGGTCGTGCCACGTCCCGTCGGGGAAGTGGATCCGGTAGCAGGGGTCGATCTGCACGAGGTCGAGGTAGTCCTCGACGCGGCGCCCGAGGTGGCGGAAGAGCTTCTGCCAGTACTCGGTCATCATCACGAGCGACGGCCCGGTGTCGAAGGTGAACCCTTCCGACACCCAGCGTCCCCCTCGGCCGCCGGGGACGTCGTGGCGCTCGAGCACCGTGACCTGCCAGCCGTCGTGCGCGAGGCGCGCGGCGGTGGCGAGGCCGCCGAAGCCGGCGCCGACCACGAGCGCGGTGCGGCCGGCGCGGGGTGCGGGCGCCGGGACGGCGGCGGTGGGCTCGGCGGCGCGGGCGCGCGGCGCGGCAGCGGTGGGAGTCATCGCGATATCCGGTACGGCGTGAAGTCTCGTGGGCGCGGGCCGGCCTCAGGAGGCCGCGTCGCGCGACGGCTCGGGCGACGGGCGCACGCTGAACGCGTCGAGGCCCACCCGGAACCCGTAGGTGCGCAGCACCCGCTCGTAGGGCTCGACGCCCCCTCCCCCCAGCACCGCGAGGGTGCGCGGCGGGAGCCGGCCGGGCAGCTGTGCCAGCGCCGGGAGCTGCGGCTCGATGATCGCGCGGGTGCTCGCGGTGAGCGCCACCGCGTCCGCGCGAAGCTTCCAGGCCGCCTCCACGACGTCGTCGAGCGGCAGGTCGGGCCCGAGGTAGTGGATCCGCCACCCCTGCTCCTGCACGTCGGCGAGGACGCAGAGGAAGCCCCACTCGTGCCGCTCCCCGGGGAGGCAGGCGGCGACGCAGAGCGGGCCCGCCGCGCGGGACATCCGGAGCCCGCCCTTCAGGGCGTGGAGCACGACCTCGCTCGCCAGGTGCTCGGCGGCGATCGGGATCTTGCCGAGGGCCCAGAGGTCGCCGACCTCCTGCGCGAGCGGCAGCACCACGTCGTGCGCGAACGCCCGGAGGCCGCGGAGCGCGAGCTGCTGGGCGACGAGCGCCTCGAGACGGTCCCGGTCGAACGCCTTCACGGCGTCGAGGAGCGCCCCCTGCGGCGAGCCGTCGAGGTCCCGCTCCTCGGCGCGCGCGAGCACCTCGGCGATCGGCTGCTGGGCCAGGTCGCCGATCCGCTCCCCGCGCTCGATGAGCCGCGCGTAGGCGCGCAGCAGCGCCACCTGCTCCGCGGTGTACGCGCGGTAGCCGTTGGCGAGGCGCTGGGGGCGGACGATGGCGTATCGCCGCTCCCACGCCCGCAGGCGGGCCGGTTCGAGCCCGGTCAGCTTGGCGACCTCGTTGATCTCGTACGTACGGCCGCCGGGGCCCTCGGCCCTAGGATAGAGGTTGCGCAGGGTCATGTCAAACGGACGCCGGACCACGGATGTTGCTGATTTCGTTGGAGATACCCGGATAGGTCCGAAAAGATTCCCCGGGCGTTATCTTTGCCGCGCCGACCGCCCCCCGGGCCGGTGCCCGCCGCAGCCGCGGCCCCGAGACCAAGGAGTGCCCTCTGCCGCTCGAGTCCACCACGTCCCCGGCCCAGGCCGCGGACGCCGCGACCGATCCGTGGGTCGCGATCAACAGCATCCGCGTCCTCGCGATGGACGCGGTCGAGCAGGCCAACTCCGGCCACCCCGGGACGCCCATGGCGCTGGCGCCGGTGGCCTATATGCTCTGGTCGCGGCACCTGAAGCACAACCCCGCGAATCCCGCCTGGGCCGACCGTGACCGCTTCGTCCTCTCGTGCGGCCACGCCTCGATGCTCCTCTACGGCCTCCTGCACCTCACGGGCTACGAGCTGACCCTGGACGACCTCCGGGCGTTCCGGCAGTGGGGCTCGCGGACGCCGGGGCACCCCGAGCGCGGGCACACCGCCGGCGTCGAGACCACGACGGGCCCCCTCGGCCAGGGGGTGGGCAACGCGGTCGGCATGGCGATGGCGGAGCGGTTGCTGGCGCAGCGCTTCAACCGGCCCGGCCACGCGATCGTGGACCACCGGACGTGGGCGCTGGTGAGCGACGGCGACCTGATGGAAGGGGTCGCGAGCGAGGCGGCCTCGATCGCCGGGCACCTGCGCCTCGGGAAGCTCACCCTCATCTACGACGACAACGGCATCACGATCGACGGCACGACGGCGCTCTCCTTCAGCGAGGACGTCGGGCGGCGGTTCGAGGCGTACGGCTGGCACGTCCTCACCGTGCGAGACGGGAACGACCTCGAGGCGATCGACGCGGCGCTCCACGCCGCCGCGATCCACGACGACCGGCCGACGCTCGTCGTGCTCAAGACCGTCATCGCCGACCCGGCGCCCACCAAGCGCAACACCTCCGCCGCGCACGGCGCGCCGCTCGGCGCCGACGAGGTGCGGCGCACGAAGGCGCTCCTCGGGTGGGCGGAAGACGGGAAGTTCGTCGTCCCCGCCTCGGCGTACGCCGACCTGGGGCGCTGCCGCCCCCGGGGCGTGGAGCAGGAGGCGGCGTGGGCCCGGCGCTTCGCGGCCTACGAGGCGGCGCATCCCGACCTCGCGCGCGAGTTCCGCCGCGTGATGGCGGGCGAGCTCCCGGCGGGATGGGAGGCGGCGATCCCGGCGTTCGCGCCCGAGCAGGGCCAGCTCGCGACGCGGCAGGCCTCGCACAAGGTGCTGCAGGCGCTCGCGGCGGCCGTGCCCGAGCTCGTGGGCGGCTCGGCCGACCTCGCCGAGAGCACCGGCGTCGGGCGGAAGGACGGGGGCCAGTTCGGCCCCGGGACCGCCGGCTCCACGGTGCACTGGGGGATCCGCGAGCACGGGATGGCGGCGGCGCTCAACGGGATGGCGGCCCACGGCGGCGTGCGCCCCTTCGGCAGCACGTTTCTCGTCTTCTTCGACTACTGCAAGCCGTCCATCCGCCTCTCGGCGCTGATGGGGCTCCCGGTGGTGTACGTCGGCACGCACGACTCGATCGGCGTGGGCGAGGACGGCCCGACGCACCAGCCGATCGACCAGCTCGCGATGCTGCGCGCGGTGCCGAACCTGGTGACGCTCCGGCCCGCGGACGCCACCGAGACCGCGGCGGCGTGGCGGGTGGCGATGGCGCGCACGGCGGGGCCGACGGCGCTCGTCCTCACGCGGCAGAAGCTGCCCGTCCTGGCGAGCGGGGCGACCGCCGAGGGCGTGGCGCGGGGCGGCTACGTCCTCCACGAGCCGGCGGGGGGCCCGGAGGCGATCCTCCTCGCCACCGGCTCGGAGGTGCACGTGGCCGTCGGCGCCGCGGCGCTCCTCGCGGGCGAGGGGATCCGCGCGCGCGTGGTGTCGCTCCCCTCGTGGGAGCTCTTCGCGGCGCAGCCGCGCGCCTACCGGGACGCGGTCCTCCCGCCGGCGGTGACGGCGCGCGTGGCGGTCGAGGCGGCGAGCCCGCTCGGCTGGGAACGCTGGACGGGCGACCGGGGTGCCATCCTCGCGATGACGGGCTTCGGCGCCTCCGCGCCGGGCGACCGGCTGTTCCAGGAGTTCGGCTTCACGCCGGCGGGCGCCGCGGCGCTCGTGCGGCAGGTCCTCGGAGGGACTCGCGCATGACCAACCCGCTCGTCGCCCTCGGCCGCCTCGGCCAGAGCCCCTGGTACGACTTCATCACCCGCGACCTCGTCCACTCGGGGCGGCTCGCGCGGCTCATCGCGGAGGACGGCCTCCGCGGGATGACCAGCAACCCGACGATCTTCGAGAAGGCGATCGGGACGAGCACGCTCTACGACGACGACATCCGGGCGCTGGCGGCGGAGGGCCGCACGCCGGCGGAGATCTTCGAGGCGCTGGCGGTGGCGGACGTGCGGGCGGCGTGCGAGCTCTTCCGGCCGGTCTTCGACCGGGCGCAGGACGGCGACGGCACCGTCTCGCTCGAGGTCTCGCCGACGCTCGCGCACGACACCGAGGGGACGGTGCGCGAGGCGGAGCGGCTCTGGCGCGCGGTGGACCGGCCCAACGTGATGATCAAGATCCCGGGGACGAAGGCGGGCCTCCCGGCGATCACCGCCTGCCTCGCGCAGGGGATCAGCGTCAACGTGACGCTCCTCTTCTCGGCGGCGCGCTACGCCGAGGTGATCGAGGCCCACCTCACCGGCATCGAGCGCTTCTACCAGACCCACCGGCCGGGGCGGGCGCCGTTCAGCGTCGCGAGCTTCTTCGTGAGCCGGGTGGACGGCCAGGTGGACCCGAAGCTCGACCAGGCGGGGACGCGCGCCGACCTCCGCGGGACGATCGCGATCGCGAACGCCTGCGCCGCCTACGCGCTCTTCGAGCGCGCGCTCGCCACGCCGCGCTGGCAGGCGCTCGCGGCCAAGGGGGCGGCGCCGCAGCGGCCGCTCTGGGCCTCGACGAGCACCAAGGACCCGCGCTACCCCGACGTGCACTACGTCGAGGCGCTGGTCGCCCCGCGCACGGTGAACACGCTGCCGCCCGAGACCTTCGACGCCTACCGCGACCACGGGCAGCCGGCCCTCCGCATCGCGGCGGGGATGGCGGCGGCCCCCGGGCGCCTGGCGGCGCTCCCGGCGCTCGGCATCGACCTCGACGCAATCACCGCGTTCCTCGAGGAGGACGGCGTCGCCAAGTTCGCGGCGAGCTACCGCTCCCTCCTCGCGGGGATCGACGCCAAGGCCGCGGCCCTCGCGGCGCGCTGAGCGATGCGGCGCCTCTCGCTCACCGGCTGGATCGTCGTCGCGACCCTCGCCGGGCTCCTCCTCGGCTGGCTCGACCACGACGTCTGGACGGGCGTGGACCTCGCCGCGTGGGCGAACCCGTTCTCGTCCATCTTCCTCCGGATGATCAAGTCCATCGTGGCACCGCTCCTCTTCGCGAGCCTCGTCACGGGGATCGCCGGCCACGGCGACGACCTGGGCAAGGTGGGGCGCCTCGCCTTCCGGAGCATCCTCTACTTCGAGGTGGTGACGACGGTCGCCCTCGCGGTCGGCCTGGGCGCCGTGCACCTCACCCGCCCCGGCGTGGGCGTGGTGCTCCCGCCGAGCGCGGCCGGCGCCGAGCAGTTCACGCAGAACCACGTCACGCTCTCGGGGGTCCTCGAGCACACCGTCCCGGCGAGCATCGTGGACGCGGCGGCGAAGAACGAGGTGCTGCAGATCGTCTTCTTCTCGGTGCTCTTCGGGATCGCGGTGGCGCAGGTCAAGGGGAAGCCGCGGGAGACGATCCTCGGCCTGTGCGAGGCGCTCACCGACGTCATGTTCCGCTTCACCGGCCTCGTCATGAAGTACGCGCCGATCGGCATCGGGGCGGCGGTGGCGGTCGTGGTGGGGAAGAACGGCCTCGGGGTGCTCCGGAACCTCGGGCTCCTCGTGGGGACCCTCTACGGCGCGCTCGTCGTATTCGTGCTCGGGGTGCTCCTCCCGGTGGCGCTCCTCGCGAAGGTGCCGCTGCGGAAGTTCTGGCGCTACGTGAAGGAGCCCTGGCTCATCGCCTTCTCGACCGCGTCGAGCGAGGCGGCCTTCCCGATGGCGATGCAGAACCTCGAGAAGCTCGGCGTGCCCAAGCGGATCGTGAGCTTCGTCCTCCCCACCGGCTACAGCTTCAACCTCGACGGCTCCACGCTCTACCTCGCGGTGGCGTCGCTCTTCGTGGCGCAGGCGGCGGGGGTGGAGATGACGCTCGGCACGCAGCTCCTGATGATGCTCACGCTCATGCTCACGTCGAAGGGCGTGGCGGCGGTGCCGCGGGCCTCGCTCGTGATCCTGGCCGGCACGCTCACGCAGTTCGGGCTCCCGCTCGAGGGAATCGCGGTGATCCTCGGCGTGGACGCCTTCATGGACATGGCCCGGACCTCCGTGAACCTCCTCGGCAACTGCCTCGCCTCGGTGGTGATGGCCCGCTGGGAGGGCGAGTTCGACGACCACGCCGCGGAGGCCACCGCGGCCTGAGGGATCCCATGACCGTCCGACCGACCCTGCTCCTCGCCGCGCTGCTCGCGGCACCGCTCGCCCCTCTCCATGCCCAGGCGGTCCGCAGTCCCCGCAAGGCGCCCGCCGCGGCCCCCGCCGCGGCCCGGCCGGCGGCGATCCGGAGCGTGGCGTACGCCGTCACCTTCACGCGCGCGCTCGCGAAGCGCCGGGCGTTCGAGGTGCGGATGACCTTCGACGTCGGCGGCCCCGGCGACGTCGACCTGTCGCTGCCCGCGTGGACGCCGGGGGCGTACGAGATCAGCGACTTCGCGAAGTGGCTCTCGGGCTTCACGCCGATGCGCGGGAGCGACTCGCTCCGCTGGAACAAGGTGGACTACGACACCTGGCGGCTCCGGAACCCCGGAGCCGGGCCGGTGACGCTCCGCTACGAGATCCACGCCGACACGCTCGACAACGCGATGGCGTGGAGCCGGGACGAGTTCCTCCTCTTCAACGGCACCACCGCCTTCCTCTACCCCGAGGGCCAGGGCTTCGACTGGCCGGCCACCGTCTCGGTCGCCACCGAGGACGACTGGCTCGTGGCGACGGGGATGACCCCCGCCGGCACCGCGCGCACGTGGGGCGAGCGGAACTACCACGACCTCGTGGACATGCCGTTCCTCGTCGGCCGCTTCGACCTCGACAGCACCGAGGTGGACGGCGTCACGCTGCGGCTGGCGAGCTACCCGGCCGGGAACTTCGCCGGCGAGCCGCGCGAGGCGTTCAAGGGCCGGCTCCGGAAGATGCTCCCGCCGATGGTGCAGGCGTTCGGCGCGAAGCCCTTCCGCACCTACACGGTGATGCAGATCGCGGACTCGAGCTTCCAGGGCGGGAGCGGCCTCGAGCACCAGAACAGCCACGTGGACGTGGTGACGCCGCCGGCCGTCGGCAGCAACTTCCTCGACGGCCTCTACGCCCACGAGATCGTGCACGCCTGGAACGTGAAGCGGATCCGGCCCGCCGACCTCTGGCCCTACCGCTACGACCGGCCGCAGCCGACCGAGTGGCTCTGGGTGAGCGAGGGGATCACCGACTACTACGCCGACCTCGTGCTCGTGCGCGCGGGACTCGTCGAGCCCGCGGGCTTCTACGCGACCACCTCGGGCAAGATCCAGAACGTGGCCGGCACCGTGCCGGTGGCGCTCACCGACGCCTCGCTCTCGACCTGGATCCACCCGACCGACGGCACCGGCTACCTCTACTACGACAAGGGCTCGCTGGCCGGGCTCATGCTCGACATCTGGATCCGCGACGCGTCGGACAACCGCCAGTCGCTCGACGACGTCTTCCGCTCGCTCTACCGGGACGCGTACGCGCAGGGCCGGGGCTTCACGCCGGTGGACTTCTGGAGCCGGGTGAGCCGGGCGGCGGGCGGCCGCTCGTTCGCGAACTTCGGGATGCGCTTCGTCGCGGGCCGCGAGGCGTACCCGTGGACCGAGGTGCTGCCCCTGGCGGGCCTCCGCATCGTGCAGGAGCCCCGGCTGGGGGTGGGCACCCGGATGGACAGCGCCGGGACGGTGGTGACGCAGCTCGCGCCGACCGGCGCCGCCGCCGCGGCCGGCGTGCAGCTCGGTGACGAGGTCGTGCAGGTGGGCGACGTGGTGGTGAAGCCGGGCGTGGACTTCGGCTTCGAGTTCCGGCAGCGCTACACCGGCCGCGCGGGCGAGCCGATCGCGATCACCGTGCGGCGGAACGGGCAGCTCCTCACGCTCAACGCGACGGTGCGCACGGTCGGCACCCGCGTGGAGGAGGACCCCGATGCGTCACCGAAGGCGGTGCGGATCCGGACGGGCATCCTGACCGGCACCACCGACCGGTAGCGCGACCGCACGGACGCGAGCGGGGGCAGGCCGCGGCGGCCTGCCCCCGTTCGCCTTTCATCCCCCCACGGCCGCGTCAGCGGCGCCGGGAGGCCGCGCCGAGCCGCGTGATCCCCGTGATCGTGACCGCGGGCGTGAGGCGCTGCCCGTCGTGCGGCGCGTGCTGGATGCGGCGCACCACGTCCATGCCGCGGAGCACCCGGCCGAAGGCGGCGAACCCCTGCCCGTCGGGGTTCCGCTTCCCGCCAAAGTCGAGCTCCGGCTGCGCGCCGATGCAGATGAAGAAATCGCTCGTGGCCGTCTCGGGGCCGTCGCGCGCCATCGAGACGGTCCCGTCCAAGTGGCGGAGGCCCGTGGCGCGCGTGCGCTCGAGCGGGACCGGTGCGAAGTCCTTGAAGCGCTTCGCGTCGAGGCCGCCCTGGATCACCTCGATCTTCACTGCGTTGTTGGGCTGGTTGTCGGGGAGCACGGTCCGGTGGAAGCGGCCGCCGGCGTACATCCCCGCGTCCACGTAGCGGAGGAAGTTGGCGCTCGTCGCCGGCGCGTGGACGCTGTCCACCTCCACGTCGATCGGGCCGAGCGAGGTGGCGATCCGGACGACCGGCAGCGCCGCCGTCGGCCGCTGGGCCCGGGCGACGCCGCCGAGCGCGGCGAGGAGGAGCGGAAGCGCGGCGGCGGCGCGGGCGAGGTGACGCAGTCGGTTCACGCGGGCACTCCGGGTGACGGGGCGGATCGGGCGAGGAAGAGCTCGCCCAGCGACGACGCCGGCACGGGGCGCGGCGCGTCGAGGAGGCCGGCCAGGTGCGCGGCGAGGCCGAGCACCTCGGCCGGGGTGCGGCCCGCGGCGCGCAGCTCGCGGAGGCCGGTGTCGCCGCTGGACTTGCTGAGCTTGGCGCCGTCGGGCCGGCGCAGCAAGGCGTGGTGCAGGACGACCGGCGGCTCCGGCCGGCCGAGGAGCCGCGCGAGGCGAAGCTGGCGGCCGGTGCTCTCGAGCAGGTCCTCGCCCCGGATCACGAGCGCGATGCCCTGGGCCATGTCGTCCACGGTGACGGCGAACTGGTAGGTCCACTGCCCCAGACGGTCGCGCACCAGCACGTCGCCGCACTGCCGGTCGGGCTCCTGGACCTGCGGGCCCAGGCGCGCGTCGTCGAAGCGCTCCTCGCCGGGCGCCATGCGCACCCGCCGCGCGGGCGTCGCCGCGGGCGCGAGGTGGCGCTCGCGGCAGCGGCCGGGATAGCGCATCTCGCGGCCGGGCAGGTCGGGCACCTCCTGCGCGATCTCCCGGCGGGAGCAGTCGCAGGCATAGACGAGCCCCTGCACGTCGAGCCGGGCGAGGGCGGACTCGTAGCGGGCACCGGCGTCGGACTGCCGATTGGGGTGCGGGCCCGCCCGGAATCCCGCCGTCGTCCCTTCGTCGGGGACGAGGCCCAGCCAGTCGAGGTCGTCGAGGAGCCCCGCCTCGTACTCCGGCCGGCAGCGCGTCCGGTCGTGGTCCTCGATGCGCAGGAGCACCCGCCCCCCGAGGGCTCGCGCGAGCCCCCAGACGTACACGGCGTTCGCGGCGTGCCCCAGGTGGAGCCACCCCGTCGGCGCCGGGGCGAACCGCGTGCGCCAGCCGGCGGGGAGCCGGGCGGCGAGGCGGGCGAGGTCCGGGATGGCGGAGGGCGGCATGGCGTGGGCGAAGGTTAGCCGCCCGCACGCCCGTCTTCACGTTCGCTTCAGGATAGGGGAGGGGGGTACTTGCGCCGGACGAGGATTTACGTGAGATTCGGTTCACGTATGCCGATCCTCGCCCGCGTCGCGCTCCGCCTCGCCGCCGCCCTGCTCCTGCTGGGCGGCGTGACGGCGGTCGCGTCGGCGTCCGAGGAGCACTGCGCGGGCGGCCCGCCGGTGGCACGGGCGGTCGAGCCGGCGGCGCCAGCGCCGGTGGCCACCGCCGCAGCCGCGAGCCGCATCGACGCACAGGCCCCCTGCCCCGACTGCCACGGGCCGGAGTGTCCGGCCACGATGCGCCACTGCGCCGCGGGCGCGACGTCCCTGCCCGCCGTCGTCGGCATCCGCCTCGTCCCGATCGAGAGCGCGCGCCTCGAGTCGCCGCGCCCCGTGGCGCCTCCCGCCACGCGCCGCGACGCCCCACCCGTTCCCCCTCCCCAATCGCTCCTCCAGTAGCGGCCTGAGCGCCCGAGGGCGCCCACACCACAACTGCGAGGAAGTCATGTCGTCCATGCGCCCGGCCGTGCTTGCGGCCGTGCTCGCGCTGGCCGCCCCCGTGCGCGGCCACGCCCAGGATCCGCTCCCCGTCGCGCTCGCCACGCCGTGGCGCCTCGGCGAGCTCTACCGCGCGCTCGATTCCGCGAGCCCGCAGGTGCGCGCCGCCGAAGCCGCCGTCCGCGCCGCCGGCGCGCGCGCGTCGCTCGCGGGCCGGCTGCCCGACCCGCAGGTGCAGTTCGCGCTCATGAACCGCGACCTCCCCGGATTCGGGCTCAACGACCCGCTCGGCATGAACCAGGTCACGGTGATGCAGATGGTGCCCTTCCCCGGGAAGCGCGGCCTCGCGACCGGCGCGGCGCGGGCGCGCGAGCGCGCCCTCGAGGCCCGGGCCGAGGACGTGCGCCTCGCGCAGCGGGCCCGCGCGGCGATGCTGCTCCTCGACCTCTGGCGCGCCGACAGCGCCGTGCAGGTGATGGACGGGAGCGTGGCGCTGCTCGCCGAGCTCGCGCGCGCGGCGCGCGCCGCCTATGCGGCGGGCGAGGGACGCCAGGCCGACGTGCTGCGGGCGGACGTGGAGCTCGCGCGCATGCGCGGCGAGCGCACGGCGATGGCCGCGATGCGCGCCGGCATGGCGGCGCAGCTCAACGCCCTCCTCGGCCGGGCGGCCGACGCGGCGGTGCCCGGCGTGGTGCGCCCGGCGTACGCGGCCCTGCCCGCCGACACCGCGGTGGCGAACCGCGCGGTCGCGGGGCGCGCGATGCTCGCCGCGGGCCGGGGCGAGCTCGACGCCGCCGACCTCGGGCTCCGTGCCGTGCGCCGGGAGGGGTGGCCGGACCTCACCTTCGGCGCCACCTACGGCCAGCGGCCGATGGAGATGGGCACCGACCGGATGCTGAGCCTGATGGTCGGCGCCTCGCTCCCGGTGTGGGGCCGGCAGCGCACGATGCGCCGCGAGGCGGAGGCGATGCGCGACATGGCCGCCGCCGACCTCGCCGCGATGGAGGCCGACACCCGCGCCCGTGCGGGCGAGCTCCTCGCCGAGCGCGCGCGGGCGCGCGACCTCGCCGCGCTCTACGCCGGGACGATCCTGCCGCAGGCGGAGGCGGCGGCCGCCGCCGCGCTCGCCGGCTACCGCGCCGGGACCGCCGAGGTGATGGCGGTGCTCGACGCCGAGATGACCGTGAACCGCTACCGGCTCGAGCGGCTGCAGCTCGTGGCCGACGAGGGCCGTGCGCTCGCCGAGCTGGAGATGCTCACCGGCGAGCGCTGGCTGGACCGCGGCGATGCCGCGACGGGAGACGACCGATGACGCCCCCCCTGCCTTCGCACGACGCCTCGCCCTTCGAGCCGTCCCGG
>JBAIWX010000182.1:0-2368 GCA_037916975.1 Gemmatimonadales bacterium | reverse complement strand
ACGTACTGGTTCTCCACCTCGTGGCGCCCCGCCTCGAGCTGCCGGACGGCGAGCCAGATCCCCTCGAGGATGTCCACCGGCTCGAAGCCGGTCACGACGATCGGCACCCTGTGCCGCGCGGCGATCGGCTCGTACTC
This sequence comes from Gemmatimonadales bacterium, assembly GCA_037916975.1. Taxonomy (GTDB): domain Bacteria; phylum Gemmatimonadota; class Gemmatimonadetes; order Gemmatimonadales; family GWC2-71-9; genus JAGGAG01. The sequence continues at coordinate 2,231 of JBAIWX010000182.1, read as the reverse complement.
GGTCCACCCCATCACGGTGCAGACGTGGCCCGCCGCGAGGAACGCCTGCACCCGGTTGGCCGGGTCGGCGAGCACCGCCTCCATCGCGGGCGGGACGGTCACGTGGGAGACGAGGACGCTGAAGTTGCGGACGCCGAGCGCCCTGGCGCGGTGCACCGCCATGGCGTTCGCGGGCGCCGTGGTCTCGAAGCCGACCGCGAAGAAGACCACCTCCCGGTCGGGGTTCGCCTGCGCGAGCGCCAGCGCGTCGAGCGGCGAATAGACGATGCGGACCTGCCCGCCCCGCGCGCGCACCTGGAGCAGGTCGCAATCGCTGCCGGGGACGCGCAGCATGTCGCCGAAGGAGGTGAAGATCACGTCGGGGCGCGCCGCCAGCGCCAGCGCCTTGTCGATCTGCTCGAGCGGGGTGACGCAGACCGGGCACCCCGGGCCGTGGATCATCTCGACCTGCCCGGCGAGGAGCTCGTCGAGCCCCTGCTTGACGATCGTGTGCGTCTGCCCGCCGCAGACCTCCATGAGCGTCCAGCGGCGCGTCGCCGTGGTGCGGATGCGCTGGATCAGGCCGCGCGCGACCGCGGGGTCGCGGTACTCGCTCAGGTACCTCATGCGGTGCCCCCCGCCTGCCGCAGCCCCTCGTCCGCCACCTCCCGCATCCACTCGAGCTCGTCGAGCTGGCTCATCTCGCGGAGGATCTCGTAGGTCCGCTTCGCCTCCTCCTCGTCCACCTTCGAGATCGCGAAGCCGACGTGCACCACGCAGTAGTCACCGGGCTCGACCTGGCCCGCGACGTACGCGAGGCAGACCTCGCGGCGCACGCCGCCGAAGTCCACGAGGCCCATCGGCAGTCCCTCGTCGTCGTGGATCTCGAGGATGCGGCCGGGAACGCCGAGGCACATGGCGGAACCTCCTCCGGTGGGCGCGCGGGCGCCGCCGTCAGGCGGCGCCCTCCCGCGCGAGGGTGGCGGCCGCGACCGCGGCCTGGCCGTAGCTGATGGCCCCGTCGTTCGGGCCGAGCCGCCGGGCGAGGAGCACCCGGACGCCGTCCCGCTCGAGCAGCGCCGCGACGCGCGCGAGGAGCCGCGCGTTCTGGAACGTCCCGCCCCCCAGCGCGGCGACCGCCGGCCCGCCCAGCGCGCGTGCGTGCCGCGCGCAGGCGAGCGCCGCGCGCGCCACCGCCTCGTGGAAGCTTGCGGCGAGCCCGGCCGGATCACAACCCGCCGCCCGCCGCTCGCCCAACGCCACGAGCAGCGGCACCGGGTCGAGCACCAGCACCCCGTCCTCCACCTGCGCCGGGAAGGGGAGCGGCTCGGCGGGGCGCTCCCCCGCGAGGGCCTCGAGCGCCATCGCCGCCTGGCCCTCGTAGCGGCTCGCCGCGCGCACGCCGAGCACCGCGGCCGCCGCGTCGAAGAGCCGGCCCATCGACGAGGCGAGCGGGGCGTTGAGCCCGCGCGCCGCCTGCCGGCGCACCAGCGCCACGTCCCCGTCGGGAAGCCCCGCGAATGCCACGGTGAGCGCGGCCTCCGCGCCCGGCTCGAGCGCCAGCGCGCCCGCCACCACGCGCCATCCCTCGCGCGCCGCGAGGTCCCCGCCCGGGAGCGGGAGGTAGCGGAGCCGCGCCACGCGCCGGTAGCCGGCGAGGTCGGCCACGAGCGTCTCGGCGCCCCAGCTGTGCCCGTCGTCGCCGAAGCCGGTGCCGTCCCAGGCGAGCCCGACCGCGGGGCCCGTCTCCCCGTGCTCGGCGAGCACCGCCGCCACGTGCGCGTGGTGGTGCTGCACCGCGATGGTGCGCGCGCAGCCGAGCTCGGCGGCGAGCCGCGTGCTCAGGTAGCCGGGATGCAGGTCCCGCACGGCCACCTCGGGCTCGACGCGGAACAGCGCCCGGTACCGCGCCAGCGTCCGGCGTACGTGCTCGAGCGTCTCGAGCTGCTGCAGGTCGCCGCCGTGCGGGCCCGGCCAGCAGAGCGCGCCGTCGGCGAGGGCGAAGGTGTGCTTGAGCTCCGCCCCCACCGCGACCAGCGGCCGGGGGGAAGCGACCGGCAGCGGCACCGGGAGTGGTGCGTGGCCGCGCGCGCGGCGCACCAGCACCGGCCCGGCCGGCGTGGGCCTCACCACCGAATCGTCCACCCGCGCGACGATCTCGCGGTCGTGGAGCAGGAACCCGTCGGCGATGGCGCCCAACCGCTCGCGCCCCTCGTCGAGCCCGGCCGCGATCGGCTCCTCGCTCCGGTTGC
>JBAIWX010000181.1:0-3265 GCA_037916975.1 Gemmatimonadales bacterium | reverse complement strand
AGCAGGCCGAGCGTCGCGGGGGGGCGCATCGCGTTGCCGGGCGGGCTCATCCACAGCATCGCGTTGATCGGCATCGCGTAGCCCTTGAAGCTCGCGTTCCCCTCGAAGGCGCCGCCGGTGATCTCCTGCCACCACCGGCTCCCCCAGAAGAGGTAGCTGCCACCGGGCTGCACGCCGCCGGCGTTGCCGCCCCACACCACGAAGGTGGTGGGCTGGTACACCCAGACCGGCGCCTGCCGCGCGCTCGATGGGAGGTACACGTCGCCCCCCGCGAACGCGGCATCCACCGCGTACTCCCCGTTCGGCAGCGTGGCGCGCGCCACCCCCTGCGCGTCGGTGACCGCGGTCAGGTGCGCCACCGTCCCCTCGCCCTGCACCGTGAAGGCGATCGTCCGGCCCGCGATCGGCGAGCCGTCGTAGTCCTCGGCGAGCCGCACGCGGAAGGGCTGCGTCTCGGGGAGCGTGGGCGACGAGAGCACGGTGAGCCGGGTCGGCGCCGGGAGCACCGAGAGCGCGAAGCTCGCGAGCGTGGGCTGGTAGAGGTAGCGCAGGTCGTTCACCGGCGACTCCGGGTCCGTCGCCACCGTCATCGCGGAGCCGGCGCGCGGGAACGGCGTCGTGACCGCGTCGAACGGCCCGCTCGCGATCGGGATGGTCGGCGAGTCCCAGAGCTTGATGCCGAACGACTTGAGCCGGAAGTAGAGCCCGACGTCGAGGTCGGGGACGTACTCGAACTGGTCGTAGCGCACCGCGAGCGAGAGCGCGTTCGGCCGGACGCCGGTGAGCGCCTGCGTCGTCCCGGTGAACGCCACGCTCCTCGTCACCGCGGGCTGCGCGTCGGGGGCCTGGACGCGCGCATGGAACGCCGCGCCGGTGAGCGTGAGGTCCTCGCAGAGCCCCACGGCGAGCGGGTCGAGCGGGAAGTCCGGGATCACGAGCACCCCCACGCTCGGGCACGCCACCTCGGGGATCGGCATCGTCTGCCCCGAGAGCGGCGGCGTGCCGGTCGCCTGCTGGATCATCGAGAACGCGCTCAGGTGGAAGGTGCCGAGGTCGTAGCAGCCGAAGAGGCTGCAGAAGTCGATGTTGAGCCCGATGTCGAGCCCCAGGCCGCCGGAGAAGGTGAAGGCCCCGGGCGTCGCGGGCAGCGGGGTCAGGCCGAGCGTCACGGTGCCCGGCACGTGATAGACGAGCGGCGTCGGGGCGGTAGCGCTGAAGCGGAACGGGAAGGCGTAGTTCCACCCGCCGAGCGCCATCGTGTAGAGGAAGCGGTCGAGCACGAAGCAGCCGATGAGCGGGCAGGCGAACGGGATGTCGGGGATGTTGATGTCGTCCGAGGCGGACGGGCCGCCGAAGCATCCCTGGTACTCCTTCACCGCGAGGTCGCTGTCGTAGTCGAAGTCCTGCCCCATGCAGAGCGAAAGCACCGCCGGGACCGCGGCGGCGGCCACCGTCCGGCGCGAGGAGCGTGACGCGTCGAGCGATGCGCCGACGAGGGGGCGCACGTCGGCCGGCGGCGCGGCGAGCCCGCCCAGGTCGGTGACGAGGTCGGCCTTGAGGCTGCCGCCGTGGAGCGTGCCGACCACCATCAGCTGGATCGGCGGCGCGAAGGAGTCGATCGTGACGGCCTTGCCCGCGTGGTAGAACTTCGTGTCCTTGTCGGTGATGACCTCGAGCTTGTCGCCCCCCTTGCCGAGCGGCGGGGTGTGGCGGACGGTCCCGTCCTTCACCTTCGGGTCCTTCCGGAACTCGAACTCCTGCTGCAGGAGTACGAGGTGGCTCCCCTTCACCTCGTCGAGATGGCCGAAGACGCCGATGCCGGCGAGCGGCTTCGCGCCGACGCTGTCCCCGGCGGCCGATGGATTCCCGCCGGACGCCGGCGGGGTGCTGGGGCTCGTGGGCCCCTTGTCGCACGCCAGCAGGGCGGCGACGGCGAGCGCGGCGAGCGCACCCGCGCGCGGACGGTTCGCGTGCATCCTTACCCTCCCGGGCCGGCGTGGGCGCGGCCCCGCCGCGCCGACCACCTGCCATCCGGCCCGGGACGAGGCTAGCGCCGGGAGCGGGAACGCACCGTGACGGGGAGGTTAGGGTTTCTTGGCGGGCGGGGGCGCAGGTCAGGCCGGCAGGAACGCGAACGGGGCGCCCGTCATCCGGGCGCCCCGCGGCGCGTCTGGTCGTTCAGCTCCCGAGGCAGGACTCGAACCTGCGACCCGCTGATTAACAGTCAGCTGCTCTACCAACTGAGCTACTCGGGAAGGCGCGGCAAGAATAACGGGCGCGGGCCCCCGGGGCAAGCGCCGCCCCCGCCGGTCGGCATCCCGCGCCATCTTCCTCTCCCGCAACGACATACCCGCGGCGCCGGTGCCCCGCCGGGCCCGGCTGTCACGCCACGCCCCCGCCATCTCGTCTCATGGTCGAACGCCACGACACCGCCACCCGACCCGGAGCCCGAGATGACCACCCCCGATTCCCCCGACGTCCTCGTCTTGGGCGGCGGCTACGCCGGCCTCATCGCCGCGGCCCGCGTGGCGCACGGCGCCCCCGGCACCCGCGTCACCCTCGTGGACGGCCGCGACCGCTGGATCCAGCGCATCCGGCTCCACGAGGAGCTCGCCGGGCGCCCGACCGTCGAGGTCCCGTTCGGCGAATTCCTCGCGCCGCAGGGCATCACCTTCCTGCAGGGCACCGTGGACCGGCTCGACCTCGACGCCCGGACCGTCCTGGGCTACGGCGCGGGGGGGACCCCCTGGCTCCGCCGCTACGACCACCTCGTGATCGCCCTGGGCAGCCGCACGGCGGCGCCCGCGCCCGGCGTCGCCGCGCACGCCGTGCGACTGAACGATCCTGCGGTCGTGCGCGAGGCCGCCGCCCGCCTCGCGGCGCTCCCCCCGGGAGCCCGCGTGGTCGTGGTCGGCGCCGGCGCCACCGGCATCGAAAGCGCGACGGAGCTCGCCGAGTCCCACCCGACGCTGGCCGTGTCCCTCGTGGCGAGCGGCACGCTTGGCCCCACGTACGTCGCCGCGGCGGAACGGCACCTCCGCCGCCGCCTCGCGGCGCTCGGGATCACGCTCCACGAGCACGCGCCGGTTGCGTCCGTGGAGCCCTACGCCTTGCGCCTCGCGTCCGGCGGCGCCATTCCCTTCGACATGTGCATCTGGACCGCCGGGTTCGAGGCCCCCCCGCTCCTCCGCGCGAGCGGGCTCGACGTCACCGCCGACGGGCGCGCGCGCGTGGCCCCGACGCTCGAGGTGCCCGCGCATCCCGG
>JBAIWX010000180.1:0-2881 GCA_037916975.1 Gemmatimonadales bacterium | reverse complement strand
CGCCCGCGCCTCGGCCGGGTCCTCGCGGCCGTGGGCGCGCGCGACCAGGTTCACGAGCCCGTTCGACAGGCCGAGGTCGAAGAGCGACGCCCAGGTGACGATCGAGGTGACCGCCGTCCAGAGGCCGTAGCGCTCCTTGCCCAGGTGGCCGAGGAGCAGGGGGACGGCGATGAGCCCGGCCACCATCCCGGCGGTCCGCACCGCCACGCTCGACGCGGTGGTGAGCACGATGCGCCGGTAGCGCTCGTCCGAGCGCCCCTCCGGCGTGGAGGTGTCGAAGGGGGTCCGGCGCGTCACCGCGCGGATCTGGCGGAGGTACGGGATCAAGGGGATCCCGGGCTACCCGCGGAACGCCTGGAGCCCCGTGACCGCCTCGCCGATGACGAGCGTGTGCATCTCGTGGGTCCCCTCGTAGGTGTAGACCGACTCGAGGTTCGCCATGTGGCGCATCGAGTGGTACTCCACGAGGATCCCGTTCCCGCCCAGGAGCCGCCGCGCCTCGCGCGCCACCTCGCAGGCCATGTTCACGTTGTTCCGCTTGGCGAGCGAGACCTGCGACGGGGTGTAGGTGCCCGCGTCCTTGAGCCGGCCGAGCTGCAGGGCGAGGAACTGCGCCTTGGTGATCTCAGTCAGCATGTCGGCGAGGCGCACCTGCTGGATCTGCGTCTGCGCGATCGGCCGCCCGAACATGACGCGGTTCTTGGCATAGCTCACCGCCTCGACGTAGCACGCCATCGCGGCGCCGATGGCGCCCCAGGCGATGCCGTAGCGCGCCTGCGTGAGGCACATGAGCGGGCTCTTGAGCCCGCCCGACTTGGGCAGGATCGCGTCCTTCGGCACGAGGCAGTCGGTGAGGACGATCTCGCTCGTGTCGCTCGCGCGGAGGGAGAGCTTTCCCTTCTGGTCGCGCGCCTCGTAGCCCGGGGTGTTCGTCGGGACGATGAACCCGCGGATGGACTTCACGTCGTCGATGCCGCCCGTCTTGGCCCAGATGATCGAGACGGTGGCCTGGCTCCCGTTGGTGATCCACATCTTGGCGCCGTTGAGGACCCAGCCGTCCTTCGTCTCGCGCGCCGTGGTGATCATCCCGCCGGGGTTCGAGCCGTAGTCCGGCTCGGTGAGGCCGAAGCAGCCGATCTCCTGGCCGCTCGCGAGCCGCGGGAGCCAGTACTTCTTCTGTTCCTCGCTCCCGAAGGCATGGATGGGGTACATCACGAGGCCGCCCTGCACCGAGGCGAAGGAGCGGATCCCCGAGTCGCCCCGCTCGAGCTCCTGCATGATGAGCCCGTAGGCGACGTTGTTGAGCCCCGCGCAGCCGTACTCCTCGGGCAGGTTCGCGCCGAAGAGGCCGAGCTCGGCCATGCCGGGGATCAGCTGCTTCGGGAACTCGCCCGAGATGTACGCCTCGCCGATGACCGGCATCAGGTGCTCGTCCACCCAGGCGCGGACGGTGTCGCGGACGGCGCGCTCCTCCTCGGAGAGGAGCAGGTCCATGTTGTAGAAGTCGACACCCGGGAAGGTGGACGTGGCGATCGCGGTGTTCATGCGGTCCTCGTGATGGTGACGGTCCTGCTGCGGCGCCTAATATAGCCCGCCCGGGCGGCGGCGCCGACCCCGGGGCCGGGCTTTCTTCGGGGGCTCTCCGGTGGCCCGCCAGCGCCTCGGACCCCGCAGGCGGCCGCTCAGCGCACCTCGATCGGCACCCGGCGCGACCACCGGTGGTCGGCGTAGGGGGCGTCGATGAGCAGGGTCAACCGGCCCGGCAGCGCCTCGGCGATCTCCACGTCGCCCGTCATTCCGGGTCCCGTGAGCCACTCGGCGGGACGCACGAGGCGCTCGGCCGCTGGAAGGTCGGCGCCGTCCTGCGCCAGCCACCGCCAGGTGGCGAGTGTCGTGTCCCGGAGCAGCCGGAACCGGATCCGGTCGCCGTAGTGGATGCTGACGAGCCGGAGCCGGAACGGGTGCCCCGCGCGGACCGCGACGGGCGGCGGCTCGACCGCCCCGTTCACGAGCCCCTCCTCGCCGTCGCGCGGATAGCCGTCCCCGCCCACCACGATCACCTGCTCGCGCGACGGGTCGGGCCGGGTGCCCGGCTCGACGACGAGCAGCGCCCCGTAGAGCCCCATCGGCAGCTGGTAGCGCTCGTCGGCGTGCGTGTGGTAGATGAACGTTCCCGAGCGCCTCGGCGTGAACTCGGCGACGAAGCTGTCCCCCGGCGCGATCGGCGGCGCCAGCCGCGGCGCGATCCCGCTCCACCCCGGTACCCCGTCGGGCCAGCTCGGGATCTCCATCCCGTGCCAGTGTACCGAGGTTGCCTCGTCGAGGTGGTTCACCACCGTGATCCGCACCGGGCGCCCGCGCTCCAGCACGAGCGTGGGCCCCGGGATCCGGATCGAGTCGCGCGCCGGTGCCCGCCCCTCCTCGACCACGAACCCGTAGCCCGGGGCCGGGTCGTAGTGCTTCGCGCGCATCTGCACGTGCAGCCGGATCTCGTGCGGCACCATCGTGTCCGCCGGGTCCACCCAGCCCGCGGGTGCCCGCACGTGCATACCGAGCACGAGCCCCGACATCGCGCGCTCCGCCGTGTGCTCGTGCGGCTCCGGCGTGCCGGGGGGCCGCTCCTGGTACGCGAGCGACATGTCGGGGGCCACGTGGAAGGCGAAGTGGCAGTGGAAGAGCCAGTTCCCCGGCCGCTCGGGCGCCCAGCGCATCGTCATCGTGCCGCCGGGGAGCATGAGCTCGGTCACGAGGCGGGGCTGCACCGGCGCCGCATACGCCGTGTCGCGCCGCCAGTCGCCCCGACGCTCCACGAGGAAGTACACGCCGTGCAGGTGCATCGGGTGCGAGCTCGCCGTCGGGTTGAGCACCCGCCAGCGCACCG
>JBAIWX010000179.1:0-3456 GCA_037916975.1 Gemmatimonadales bacterium | reverse complement strand
GACCGCCTCGTCCCAGACGGCGCGACCGATCCGCGTCGCCTACGTGATCCAGAACCTGAACTACGGCGGGATGGAGCGCCTCGTGCACGCGATGGCGCACCACCTCCCCGACCGCGGGTTCGACATCCACGTGGTGGTGCTCCAGTACCTCGGCCGGTTCGCCGAGGGTCTCGACGGCCGGGCCACGCTGCACGAGGTGCCGCCAATGCCCCGCTGGTCATTCTTCCACCCGGCCCGCCTCCGGGACGTCTTCCGGGACATCGCGCCGGACATCGTCCATTCGCATTCGGGCGTCTGGCTCAAGTCGGCCCGCGCGGCGCACCTCGCCGGGGTGCCGGTCGTGGTGCACACGGAACACGGGCGCCCCGACCCGATCCCGCTCGCCGACCGCCTCATCGACCGCACCGCCAGCCGCTGGACCGACGTCGTCATCGCGGTGTCCGAGGCCCTCGCGGGCACGCTGCGGCGCCAGGTGGTGCGCGACCCGGCGCAGGTGCGGGTGATCCCGAACGGCGTGGATACCGACCAGCTCCGGCCGGGCGGCGACCGGGCCGCGCTCCGCGCCGAGCTGGGCCTTCCCCGCGAGGCCTTCGTGATCGGCAGCGTCGGCCGGCTCGAGCCGGTCAAGCATTACGCCCTCGCGCTGCGCGCCCTTGCGCGGCTCGACGGCGAGCCCTGGCTCACGCTGGTGGGCGACGGGAGCGAGCGGCCGGAGCTCGAGGCACTCGCGGGCGAGCTCGGCGTGGCATCGCGCGTGCGCTTCCTCGGGTTCCGCCCCGACGCACACCGTGCCTACGGTGCCTTCGACCTCTTCGTGCTCCCGTCGCTGAGCGAGGGGACGTCGGTGAGCCTGCTCGAGGCGATGGCGAACGGCGTCTGCCCGGCGCTCACCGACGTGGGCGGGAATCGCGCGGTCCTGGGCCCCGACCTTGCCGCGCTGCTCGTGCCGAGCGGCGACGTCGAAGCCCTGTCGGCGCTGCTCGACGGCCTTCGGCGCGACCCGGCCCACCGGGCACGCCTCGCCGAAGCCGGCCGGGCGCGCGTCGAGGCCGAGTTCTCGCTGAAGACGATGCTCGACCGGCACGAGGCGCTCTACCGGAGCCTGGTCCGCCGATGAGCCTGCGCGACGGTCTCAAGCGCGGCGCAGAGCGGCTCCTCGCCGGGCTGGCGGGGCGGCCGCGCCGGATGGCCGGCCGAGCGCTCATCCTCGCATACCACAACGTGGTGCCCGACGAGGACGCGGGCCGCGGCGATGCGTCGCTCCACCTGCCGCAGAGCGCCTTCCTCGCCCAGCTCGACCTCCTCGCGCGGCACTGCGCCGTGCGCCCCCTGGCGGAGGTCCTCGAGGGCGAGGTCCGGCCGGACCGCCCGACCGTCGCGATCACCTTCGACGACGCCTACGCGGGCGCCGTGGAATGGGCCTTGCCCCTGCTGGCGTCCCGGGAGATGCCAGCCACGCTGTTCGTCGCACCGGGCATCCTCGGCTCGCCCTCGCTCTGGTGGGACGAGCTGGCAGAGTCGCCGGAGGGGCTCACGCCTGAACGCCGCCGGGAAGCGCTGGAGGTGCACGCGGGAGATGCGGCGCGGATCCGGGCCGCGTACGGCGCGGCGGGCGCGAAAGGGACGCTGCCCGCGAGCTACGCCTGCGCCTCCGAGGCCCAGGTCCGTGCCCTTGGCGCTCACGGTGCCCTGACGCTCGGAGCGCACAGCTGGAGCCATGCGAACCTCGCGCGGATCGGCGCGCGCGAGCTCGAGCAGGAGCTCGTGGCTCCGCTCGAGTGGCTGAGCACGAACCCGGGCCGCGCCGTGCCGATGGTCGCGTACCCGTACGGGCTCAGTTCCACACTTGTCGGGCCGGCGGCGGACGCTGCGGGCTACCGCGCGGGGTTGCGGGTGGTCGGCGGGTGGCTGCCACCCGCTGGAACCGGACGATGGGCGGTGCCGCGGCTCAACGTCCCGGCGGGACTCTCGGCCGAAGGCTACGCCCTGCGGCTCGCGGGGCACTTCGCCGCGTGATCCGGCACGGGGCACATGATGACCAAGGATGGTAGGCTAAGCATGCGGATACTCTACGTCTGGGATGCCGATTACCCCTGGGACGTGCGAACCGAAAAGGTCTGCCGGGCGCTCACCGACGCGGGGCACCGGGTGGTGATCGCCGCGCGGAACCTGGCCGGCCGGCCGGTCACGGAAGCGCTGCCCGAAGGCACGGTGGAGCGATTGGCCCCCGGTCCCGCGTGGGGGCGCCGATGGCGCTCGTTCCCGGCGTTCTTCAATCCGTACTGGATCGCGCACCTCCGACGCAGCATCCGCCGCCACGCGATCGAACTCGTGATCGTGCGGGATCTCCCGCTCGCCCCGACGGCGCTCTTCGCTGCGGGCAGCGGGGTGCCGGTCGTGCTCGATATGGCAGAGCATTACCCCGCCATGATCCGGGACATCTGGGCCGACGGGCGCCAGGGGCCGCTGGACGTGCTCGTGCGGAACCCCGCCCTGGTCGCGGCGGTCGAGCGGCAGGTCATCGGGCGGATGGCGCACGTGATCACGGTAGTTGAGGAATCGAGCGAGCGGCTCGTGGCAATGGGACTGCCGACAGAGCGGACTTCGGTGGTGTCGAACACCCCGCCCTCCGCGCGCGTGGTCTCGCCGCCGCCCGCGCGCGATCCGCGCTCGCCGCTCCGCCTCATCTACCTCGGCCTCATGGAACGCCACCGGGGAATCGGGTGCCTGCTCGACGCAGCGGCCATCCTGGCCTCGGCCGGCCGCCCGTTCCACCTCGACCTCGTGGGCGACGGCCGGGACCTCGACGAGTTCCGGGCCCAGGCGGCCCGGCTCGGTCTCGGCGCCGGGCAGGTGACGTTTCACGGACGGCTGCCCCATGGCGAGGCAATCGCGCACGTCGGGCGGGCGCACCTGGGCATCGTGCCGCACGTCGCGCGAGAGTCGTGGAACTCGACGATCCCGAACAAGCTCTTCGACTACATGGCCGCGGGCCTCGCGGTGATCACCTCCGATGCGAAGCCGGCGGCGCGCGTGGTCCGCGCCACCGGCGCGGGCCTCGTCTTCCCGAGCGGCGACGCGGCGGCGCTTTCGGCGTGCATCAGCGAGTATGAGGATCTCTCGACCTGGGAACGACACCGGGCCGCGGGGCAGGCCGCCGTCCGCACCCGCTACAACTGGGAATTCGACACGCGCGTGCTGCTCGACGTCGTGGAGGGCGTGACCCGCGTCCCGGCCGCGGTGCGCACGACAGCAAGCCCATCCCCCGTCCTCCGGCAGGGCTCATGACCCGCTCCCTTCCCCGCCGCATCCTCGCGGGCGCGCTCACGTACGGGCTCATCATCGCCGTGACGCTGGCCGTGATCGACGTGGCACTCATCGCCCTCGGCCTCTTCCCGCCGAAGCCCGAGTACGGGGACCCGAACCTGGGCTGGCGGCCGGCCGACTCGACCGGCG
>JBAIWX010000178.1:0-5296 GCA_037916975.1 Gemmatimonadales bacterium | reverse complement strand
GCTGATGGCGCTCTTCACCGCGCCGGCGCACTTCGGCGCCGGGGCCGCGCTCCGGAGCGTGACCGACTGGGCGCACTACAACCACCCCTACACGGCGCGGATCCTCAACCGTCCGCAGGACGACTCGGTCGCCTACCGCCGCTCGTCGCCCATCCGGTTCGCGGAGGGACTCGCGGACCCGCTCCTGATCGCGCACGGGATGGTGGACACGAACGTCGAGTTCCAGGACGTGGTGCGGCTCGCGCAGCGGCTCATCGAGCTGGGCAAGACGGGCTGGGAACTCGCGCCCTACCCGGTCGAGGACCACGGCTTCGTGCGGCCCGACTCGTGGACCGACGAGTACGGGCGGATCCTCGCGCTCTTCGAGCGGACCATCGGACGCCGGCGCTGACGCGCCCGCCTCAGGCCGCGGGTGCCTCGAGCGTCGAGGGCTTGCCGCACTGCTTGCAGAACACCTGCGTCGGGAGCCCTACCTTGCGCAGGCCCGTCCCGACCAGGAAGCGCTGGGCCGTGTCGCAGTGCGGGCAGGCGCCGTCGGCCTCGCGGAGGATCTCGGGCGTCGCGAACTGGTCCGCGGCCGCGACGAGGCCGAAGAGGAGCCCGCCGGGCACGCCGGCGAAGTGGACGATCGGGATCGGGAGCATCAGGAGCGCGATCCCGGCGCCGAGGCCGAGGGCCGAGCCGGCGCGGCGCAGGCGGTGGGCGCGGTCGAAGACGCGCCACGTGCCGGTGGCGCGCGACTCGGCGCCGGTCCAGGCGTGGAGGCGGAGGGGGGCGGAACGAGTCGTCACGGCGCGGCTCCGAGATACATTGAGGTCAATATAAATCGGGGTGCGGCCGGGAAGGTTCCTTCACGCGCGCGAGACAGGCGAGACAGGGGCGCTCCGTTGGCGGGGCGGGCGGGGCGGGGTACATTTTCGTCTCGCGCGGCGACCGTGCCGCGCGCCGCTCCATCAGAACGCCGGAGTTCGCATGACCGCCACGACCGTGCCCGAGACGCGCGGGCGCACGAGGGACGCCGAGGGGGATGCGCGGAGCGCCGTGCTGCTGCGCGAGACCTACGAGGTGGTGAAGGACCTGCTCACGCCGAGCCGCCTCGTCTACTGGGGCGACCTGGTCGCGAGCGTCACGGTCGGCTACGGCGGGCTCGTGCTCGCCACGCGCGCCGCGTCGCCGGCGCTCGCGGTGGCGGCGTGGGTGGTGTCCATCTTCGCGCTCTACCGCGCGGTGCTCTTCATCCACGAGATCACGCACCTGCGCTCCGGCGCCATCCCCGGGTTCACCTGGGGCTGGAACCTGCTCGTCGGCGTGCCGCTCCTCGTGCCCTCGTTCGTCTACGACGGCGTGCACCAGCTGCACCACGCGAAGACGCGCTACGGGACGTCGCAGGACCCGGAGTACCTCCCGCTCTCCTGGCGCTCGCCCGCGTACCTCGTCTGGTTCCTGCTCCACTCGCTGCTGGCGCCGGTCGCGCTCGTGGTGCGGTTCGGGCTCCTGACCCCGGTCTCGCTGCTCGTGCCGGCGGTCCGGCGCTTCAACGTCGAGCGGGCGAGCTCCCTCATGATCAACCCCGGCTTCGTGCGCGAGATGCCGCGCGCGAAGGACGTCCCGACCTGGTGGGCGCTCGAGCTCCTCTGCATGGCGTGGGTGTGGACCTTCGGGGCGCTCCTCGCGACCGGCACCATGAGCGGGCGCACCGGGCTCATCCTCCTCGCCGCGGCCGCCACGGTCGCGTTCGTGAACCAGGTGCGCACGCTCGCGGCGCACCTCTGGGAGAACGAGCACGGCGAGGAGATGACGATCGAGGAGCAGTTGCTCGACTCGGTGAACGTCCCCGGCCTCGACCCGTGGGCGTCGCTCTGGGCGCCGGTGGGCCTCCGCTACCACGCCCTGCACCACCTGATGCCGGGCCTCCCGTACCACAACCTCGGCCGCGCGCACCGGCGGCTCGCCGGCGTGGTGCCGGGCGCATCGCCCTACCGCCGCACCTGGTACGACGGCCTCGCGCAGGTGGTGGGGGGGATCTTCCGCCGGAGCGCGGAGCGCACCGCGGCGAGGAAGCAGCAGAAGCGGCGCGCGGTGGTCTGACCGCCCCCCGCCCGACGCCACGCGCGCCGGCTCCCTTGCGGGGGCCGGCGCGCGGCCGTTCCGGGGGACTGCGGAGACGTTGTCCACTAGCTCGGAGTCCGGTATAGTACCGTCATGTGCAGCCGCTGCCGGTGCCTCGCCGATCCCGCCGCCGGGGCCCGGGTGCGCCCGGCGATCGTCGAGGGTGCCCTCGAGGCGGCGGTGCTCCTCCTCCTCGCGGAGGGGAGCGGCTACGGCTACGAGCTCGCGGCCGCGACCGAGCGGCGGGCGCTCGTCCCGGGCCGGGTGACGCCGGCGCGGGTGTACGAGGTCCTGCGCCGCCTCGAGGACGAGGGCGCCGTCACGTCGCGTGGCGAGGGCAGCCCGGAGGGCCCCGATCGACGCCGGTACCGGCTCGCGCGCCGTGGCCGTGCGCGTCTCGACGGCTGGGCGGAGGCGCTCCGCCTGACGGAGCAGGCGCTGCAGCGCCTGCTGCACGCCCATGCGCACGTGCGTGGTGTCCCGCACGGGCACCCGGGCGAAGTGACCGCGTCGCGCGGCGCGTCGGCACGGACGGGCCGCGCGCCGGCTCCCCCACGGCCTGCCGCTCGTACCGCCAGGAGCGGCACGTGACCTCCGGGCGTCGGGCCTTCGGTCTGGCGGCCATGGCCGTGACTCTGGCGTCGGCCCTGCCGGCGCAGCAGGAGGCGGTTGGCCGCGACTCGACCCGGCGTGCGGACACGACCCGTGCCCGGGAGCTCGCACCGCTCGTCGTCACCGGCCGGCACGACGACCTCATCGGCCTCGCCCGCACCGCCTCCGAAGGGCGTGTCGGGGCGGCCGACCTCCGGCTCCGTCCCCTGCTGCGTGAGGGCGAGCTGCTGGAGACGGTGCCGGGGATGATCGTCACCCAGCACTCGGGGGACGGGAAGGCCAACCAGTACTTCGTCCGCGGCTTCAACCTCGACCACGGCACCGACTTCGCGACCTGGGTGGACGGCATACCGCTCAACATGCCGTCGCACGCGCACGGGCAGGGGTACACCGACCTCAATTTCCTGATTCCCGAGCTCGTGGAGCATCTCGAGTACCGTCTCGGGGTGGCGCACGCCTCGCTGGGGGATTTCGGGAGCGCGGGCAGCGCGGAGTTCCACCTGGCGCGCCGCCTCGCGCGTCCCTTCGCCACCGCCTCGGTCGGCGCATGGGGATTCCGGCGGCTCGCCGGCGGCGGGTCGGTGCGCGCCGGCGCCGGCGATCTGCTGGCCGCCGCCGAAGTGAAGACGTACGACGGCCCCTGGGTGGTGGCGCAGCGCCTCCGGAAGCTGAGCGGCGTCGCGCGATACACGTGGCGCCGCGGCCCGTCGGAGTTCTCGCTCGTCGGGATGGCCTACCACAACCGCTGGAATGCGTCCGACCAGATCCCGCTCCGCGCGGTCACGGCCGGGCGCCTGGACCGGTTCGGTCAGGTGGACCCGACCGACGGCGGCCGGACGGAGCGGTACAGCGTCTCGGCGAACTGGCGCCGGTCTGGCCCGGCGGCGGTGCTCGAGGCCGACCTCTACGTGGTCCGGTCCGCCCTCGACCTGTTCTCCAACTTCGCGTACTTCCTCGACGACACGACCGGCGGCGACCAGTTCAGCCAGCGCGAGCGCCGCACCGTCCTCGGCGGCGCCCTGCAGCGAACGGGGACGGTGACGGCGGCGGGCGCCACGCACGTCGTGGCGGCGGGCCTGCAGGTGCGGGGGGACCTGCTGCGGCCGGTCGGCCTCTACCGCACCGCGGCGCGGGCATCCGTCGGCACCGTGCGTGAGGACCGGGTCACCGAGTGGGGCGGGGGAGCCTGGGCCGAGGTGACGTCGCGCTGGCGCCCGTGGTTCCGGAGCGTGGCGGGCGCCCGGGCCGACCTGTATCGCTTCGACGTGCGGTCAAACATCCCCGTCAACTCGGGTCGCCGGACCGCGGGCCTCGTGAGCCCGAAGGGCACCCTCGCCTTCACGCCCGCGCGGACGCTCGAGCTCTACCTGAGTGGCGGGCTGGGCTTCCACAGCAACGACGCACGGGGCACGACGATCAGGGTCGATCCGGCGACGGGCGCCCCGGCCGACCCCGTGAACCCGCTCGTGCGCTCGCGCGGTGCCGAGCTGGGACTGCGCGCCGCGCCGACTCCCGGCTGGCGCGCCACGGTCGTGCTGTGGGCGCTTGGCCTGGACAGCGAGCTCCTCTTCGTCGGCGATGCCGGGATCACGGAGCCCTCGGCGGCGAGCCGCCGTCGCGGGATCACCCTCTCCGGTTCGTGGCGTCCCCTGCCGTCGCTGGCGCTGGACGCCGACGTGTCGTTCGCACGGGCCCGGTTTCTCGGCGTGGAGCCCGGCGCCGACCGCATTCCCGGCGCGATGGAGCGCGTGATCGCGGCCGGAGCCACGTGGAGCAGGCCCGCGGGCGGCGCGTTCGGCGCGCTCCGGCTCCGGCACTTCGGATCGTACCCGCTCACCGAGGACAACGCGGTGCGCGCGACCCCGACCACGCTCGTCAACGCGGAGGCGGGGTGGTTCCTGCGCTCCGGCCTCCGCCTACAGGTGAGCGTACTCAACCTGCTCGATTCGCGCGCCTCGGACATCCAGTACTACTACGTGTCGCGCCTGCCCGGCGAGCCGGCCGACGGCATCGCCGACGTGCACTTCCACCCGGTCGAGCCCCGCCAACTTCGTGCCGGGATCGCCTGGGGACCGTGAGCGCGCCGCATCAGCCCGCCTTCCGCGCGAGGCGCTTCCGGGCCTCCTCCACCGCCGGCCCGTGGCGCAGCACCCAGCGGCAGAGTTCCGTGAGCGGTTCGTTGAGGCTCCGCCCGAGCGGCGTGAGGGCGTAGTCCACCCGCGGCGGTACCACGGCGTGCACCGTGCGCGTCACGAGCCCGTGCGCCTCGAGGTTCCGGAGCGTCTGGGTGAGCATCTTCTGCGAGACGCCGGCGAGCTGGCGGTGCAGCTCGCCGAAGCGCTTCCCGCCCCGCGCGAGGGCATGGATGACGGGAGTCGTCCACTTGTCGGCGATGATGCCGAGGACGGTGTAGCTCCCCGGCATCGCCATGAAGTGGTCGGGGATGCGGGCGGGCATGCGGGCTCCAAGGTTACCATCGGGTAAGTACCACACGAATTGGTGCGTACTTGCCCCGTTTGCCTGTACAGTGGCATCGTGCGGTCCACCTGTCCAGCGCCCGGCAGGGCGCCCCCGA
>JBAIWX010000177.1:0-3186 GCA_037916975.1 Gemmatimonadales bacterium | reverse complement strand
GTCCGGCAGCCCGTAGTGTTCCTGGGCCGCCGCGACGAGCCGCTTCGTGCGTCCGCGGGCGCCGCCCCGCAGCACCTGCCGGCGGATCACCTTCGACATGTGGAGCGGCATCTCCCCCGACGGGTCGTGCCGCCGCACCGGCGGCGCCTCGAGCGCGAGCAGGTCCACCATCCAGTCGTACGCCAGCCCCAGGTGCCGCTCGACGTCGCGGTCATTGAGCGACCACCGGCTCCGCTCCACCGCCACCTTCAGCCCCCGCTGCCAGGTGCGCGCCTCGGTCAGGTGCACCATCCCGCGGAAGAGCCGGCGGTTCGTCTTCACGCTGAAGATCGTGGGCGAGATGATCCCGTCGAGGTGCTCGTCCGCGGCCCGGGTGTCCATCCGGATGAGGTCCTTCGCGGCGCGCGCGTAGGCGGCGCCCAGGTGCGTCTCGACGCGGCTCTCCCAGTAGGAATGGCCCACCCCGGAGGTGCTGGCGGTCAGGACGAGCTGGCGCGGGACGAAGTAGTTGTGCGCCACCACGTCGGCGGCGAGGTGGCAGAGGTAGCCGAGGCCGAAGGCGCGGAGCGCGTCGGTCGGGGCGAGGTCGTGGATCTCCTGCCCGACGTGCCAGTGATGGCAGTGCCGCCCGAGGGGCGCGTACTTCTTCGCGATGGAGGAGTCGGCGGCGATGTTGCCGTAGAGGAAGTCGAACGGGAAGGCGCGCAGCAGGTCGGCGGTCGCGAGCGGCAGGAGGTGCAGGTTGGCGAGCAGCGACTCGCCGAGGTAGACGTGCGTGCCCGGCGTCCAGCCCCACGCGGCGTCGGGCACCGCGAGCAGGACGAGGCCGACCGCCGCGAAGGCGGCGACGAGGCGGAGCGCGGGCCTCACCGTCCCGGCGCGAGGAAGCGGCGGAGCCGCCGCACCACGCCGCCCCCGCGCCGGAGCTTCCGCACGAAGTCGGTGGCGCCGAGGGCGGCGTCGGCGACCTCCTCGTAGACGACGTCGAAGAGGGCACCGACGTCGTCCATCCGGCGGCGGACGGCGTCCGCGCCGGCCCGCACGTCCGCCTGCAGCGACCGGCTGGTGCGCGCGAAGCGGCGGGTCTCGCGGTGGACGAGCCGGGCCGCGTTGCCGGCGTGGTGGGCGAAGCGGCGCACCTCGTGCATCGTGTCGCGCAGCTCGCCCTTCACCTCGCCGAGCTGGTCCTCCATGCGCCGCATCTGGCGCAGCGCCGCGATGCCCACCGCGGCCACGGTCACGGCGATGGCCACGAAGGCGAGCGCGATCACCACCAGGGCGATGGCCATCGTCGGCGCTTCCCAGCCGGTCGAGGCCTGCAGGACGAGGAGCATCGGGGACGGCGCCTCCGTGGGGGACGCCCGGCGGCAGGGGGTCCCGCGTGGTTCGTGGGGAGTGCCCGGCGTCGCGGGCTCCCCGAAACATCGTCCGGCGCCGCGCAGCCGCAAGTCCCGCATGCGCTTGAAGTATTGCCGCGCGGCGGTACGTTCCTCCCATGCCGCCCCGCTTCCTCGTCCGCGGCGGCCGGCCCCTCAAGGGCACGGTGCATCCCGCGGGCAACAAGAACGCCGCCCTCCCGATCCTCGCCGCCACCCTCCTCGCCGAGGGCCCGAGCGAGCTCGACAACATCCCCCGCATCCGCGACGTCGAGACGATGCTCGACCTGCTGGCCGACCTGGGCTGCGCGGTCGAGTGGACCGGGCCCAACACGGTGCGGGTGGACCCCGCCGGGGCGCGGCCCAAGCCGCTCGACCCCCGGCTCTGCGCCCGGATCCGCGCCTCGATCCTCCTCGCCGGCCCGATGCTCGCCCGCTTCGGGCGGGTGACGCTCCCGCCACCCGGCGGCGACGTGATCGGGCGCCGGCGGGTGGACACGCACTTCCTCGCCCTCGAGCACCTGGGCGCCGAGGTCGAGGTGGGGCTCGACTACACGGTCGAGGCGAAGCACCTGCGGGGCGCCGACATCTTCCTCGACGAGCCGAGCGTCACCGGCACCGAGAACGCCCTCATGGCCGCCGTCGCCGCGAAGGGGCGGACCGTGCTCCGGAACGCGGCCGCGGAGCCGCACGTGCAGGACCTCGCCCGGTACCTCGTGGCGTGCGGGGCGCAGATCGACGGGATCGGCTCCAACGTCTACGTGATCGAGGGCGGGCGGCCCCTGACGGGCGCACGGCACGCCATCGGCCCCGACCACATCGAGATCGGGAGCTTCATCGGCCTCGCCGCGGTGACCAACGGGGCGCTCACCATCGACGGCGTCCGCGGCGACGACCTCCGCGCCACGCTCCTCGGCTTCGACCGGCTCGGCATCCGGCCCCGGCTCGACGGCACGAAGCTCCACGTGGACGCGGGACAGGAGCGGCGGATCCGCCCCGACCTGGGCGGCCACGTGCCGAAGCTCGAGGACGGCCCGTGGCCCGCCTTCCCGGCGGACGTCATGTCCACGACGATCGTCGCGGCCACCCAGTGCGAGGGGATGCTGCTCGTCTTCGAGAAGATGTTCGAGTCGCGGCTCTTCTTCGTGGACAAGCTGATCGGGATGGGCGCCCGGATCGTGCTCTGCGACCCGCACCGCTGCGTCATCTCGGGACCGTCGCCGCTCAAGGGCGGGACGGTCGAGTCGCCCGACATCCGTGCCGGCATGGCGATGCTCCTCGCCGCGCTCGCCGCCGACGGGCAGAGCACGATCCACAACATCGGCCAGATCGAGCGCGGGTACGAGCGGATCGACGAGCGGCTCCGCGCCCTCGGCGCCGAGATCCAGCGGGTGGACGACTGATGCCGGCCGGTGCGGCCACGGCGCTCCGCGAGGTCCCGGTCGCGGGGGAGGTGCCCCGGTTCGAGGTGCCCGGCTGGCGGGAACGGTATCGTCTCGTGGCCGGGATCACCGGGCGCGGCTCGACCGGCGACCGCGGCTTCGACCTCGGCCTCTGGGGCGACCAGCCGGTGGGCGAGGTGATGCGGCGCTGGCGCGCGCTCCGCGCCGCCGAGTCGTGCCTCCGGGCGACCGCCCTGGGGCATCAGGTGCACGGCGACCGGGTCGTCTGGCACGACGGCGGGATGGGCTGGATCCACGTGGATGGCGTGGATGGGCACGCCACCGACCGGGGTGGTCTCATGCTCACGGTGACCGTCGCCGACTGCATCCCCGTTTATCTGGCCGCGCCGACGCACGGGGCGCTCGCC
>JBAIWX010000176.1:0-2709 GCA_037916975.1 Gemmatimonadales bacterium | reverse complement strand
AGGACCGCGGAAAGCTCGGGGTGGAGGACCTTGATGGCGACCTTGCGGCCGTGCTTGAGGTCCTCGGCGAGGTAGACGGTGGCCATGCCGCCCGCGCCGAGCTCGCGCTCGACGCGGTAGCGGTCGGCCAGCGCGGCCGCGAGGCGCTCGGCGGTCGTCGTCATCGGGGCGCCGCGCTGGTGTCCCCGCTCTGCCGCAGCGCGGGCCAGTGCTGCACCAGCGCCACGCCCAGCGCGGAGGGCGACTGCCGGACGATGTAGCGCTCGCCGTCGCCGATCACGACGAAGCCGGTGCCCGCGTCGTCGAACATGGACCGCCGCCACGTGGCGACGGGGAAGCGCGTGCGCGGCGTGCTTGCCGTCGGCTCGCTCCCGCCGCCGACGTCGGCCTCCTGCACGCGCCCGTCCGGCGTGAGGAACACGAGGGTGCGGCCGCCGCGCGTCCACTGCGGCCACCGGCCGCCCTCCCGCGAGACCCGCGTGGCCTGTCCGCCGGCGAGCGACTGCACGTACACCTCCGCGCGCCCGGTCTCGCTCGAGCTGAACGCGAGGAGGCGCCCGTCGGGCGAGAACCGGCCCTCCCACAGCCGGCCGGGCCGGACGATCGGCGCGCCGGGGGCCGAGCCGTCGAGGGGCGCGATGAAGAGCACCGAGTCGGAGCCCACCAGCAGGCGCCTGCCGTCGGGCGACCAGTCCACGGCCTGGCTGCACGAGGAGAGGAACGTCGAGTCCTGCGCGATGGTGCGCTCGGCGTCGGTGGCGAGGTCCCGCTCCAGCATCACGCACGCCGACCCCGAGGTCCGGCCGGGCGCCGTGTAGACGACCTTCGTGCCCGTGGGATCGAGCACCGGCGACTGCGCGCCGGAGCGGGACGAGTCCTTCATCGCGATGCGCGTCGCGCGATCCGCGTCGAGGTCGTAGAGCCAGAGCCCGCTGCCGCCGCCGAGGACGAGGCGCGGCGCACCGGCCCCGGTCCGCCGTGCCGACACGCGCCACGTACCCTCGATCCGTACCGTGTCGCGGAGCAGGCCGTCCGCGCCGTACTCGAGGTAGGGGCGATCCATGGAGCCGGGCAGGTAGGCGAAGGCGTCCGCCGCGATCGCGGTCGTGGGAATGCCCCCCGAGGCGCGCACGAACGACGCGAGCCGCGTCGACGGACCGACGAGCCGAAGCGAGCCCAAGTCGAGCCGCTGCGCCTGCGCGCTGCGGAAACCCTGCCCTTGCGTCACGATCCAGTCGGGCGGCGCCACGAGCACGTCGAGCGATCGCAGGGGCAGCGTGCCGAGCATCCGGCCGTCGAGGTCGCCGATCGCCAGGTCGAGGAAGCGGCCGCGCGAGTACACGAACCGCTGCCCGTCCGGCAGGAACGAGGGGCGGAGCATCGCCTTCGTGCTGTCGTGTGCCACCACGAGGCAGTCGCCACCTGCCGCCGGGACGGCGGAGATCGCGCCGCGGTAGCCGAACACGATGATGCCCTTCGTGCCCCACGAGCCGCCGGTGGCCGACTGGGTCGGGCAGAGCCGTCGCGCCTCGCCGTTGGGGTCGAGTACCGTGAGGAACCCGTCGGCGAAGAAGGCGAGCGACCGGCCGTCCGGCGACCAGAACGGCATGTCGGCACCGCTGGTGTTGGGCAGCGGCTCGGCATCGAGGCGGTCCAGGTGCCGCAGCCAGAGGCTCCGGCTGCCGTCGCCCGCGGCGAAGACGAACGCGAGCTTGCGACCGTCGGGGCTCAGCGCGAGGGACCGCCGCTCGGCGAACATGCCGCCGGGTGGTGGCAGCAGCGACGTCACGGTGACCCGGTCGCCGGCGGCCCCCGCGGGGCGTCCCTGGCGGCCGATGGCCCAGCCCGCCGCGGCGCCCACGGCGAGCAGGCCCAGGCCGATGGGCGCGAGCCGGCGCAGCGCGGAAGCGCCGCTCGCGCCCGGGCGCGCCGCCGTCATCACGCGCGTCGCCTCGGTCCCGGCCGGCGCGTCCGCCGTGAGCTGGTGCGCGAACTCCGCCGCGCTCGACGGCCGGTCGGCGGGGAGCTTCTCGAGCGCGGCGAGGACGGCGTGCTCGACGTGCACCGGCACGCTCGGCCGCAGCTCCCGCAAGGGCTTCGGCCGCGAGGTGAGCAGCTGGGCGATGATCGCCTGCGCGCTGCTGCCCGTGAACGGCGGGTCGCCCTGCAGCATCTCGTACGTCATCGCCCCGAGGGCGTAGACGTCGGCGCGCGCGTCCACCGTCTTCTCGCCCGCGGCCTGCTCCGGGCTCATGTAGCTCGGCGTGCCGAGGGAGAGCCCGGTCTGCGTCATCCGCTGGCCGCCCGCCTGCTGGACGGCGAGGGCGATGCCGAAGTCGGCCACGAGGGCGCGGCCGTCCTGCAGCAGCACGTTCTCGGGCTTGATGTCGCGGTGCACCACGCCGCGCTTGTGCGCGTATTCGAGGGCGCTCGCCACCTCGCCGGCGAGGCGCACGGCATCCTTCACGGGGAGCTGCCGCTCCCGGACCAGGCGGGCGCGGAGGGTTTCTCCCTCGATGAAGGGCATGACGTAGTAGAGGAGCCCGTCGGCGGTGCCGGAATCGATGAGGCCGAGGATGTGTGGGTGCTGGAGCTGGGCGGTGAGCTTGATCTCGGCGAGGAAGCGCTCGCCGCCGAGGACCGCGGAAAGCTCGGGGTGGAGGACCTTGATGGCGACCTTGCGGCCGTGCTTGAGGTCCTCGGCGAGGT
>JBAIWX010000175.1:0-2216 GCA_037916975.1 Gemmatimonadales bacterium | reverse complement strand
CCGCCGCCGGCCCCGGCCCCGCGCGGCATCGTGCCGCCCGCGGTGCCGCCGGTGGCCCCGGTCGCGGCCGCCCCCGGCCGCCCGCCGGTGCCGCCGGCCGATCCGCTCGGCTTCGTGGACCTGGGCTCGCTCGTGATCGAGGCGGAGGGCCCGAAGGACAGCCGCATGATCGGGCAGTCCGCGGAGCCGACGGGCGACGAGGACCGCGACTTCGCCGAGATGCTCTCGCAGTTCAAGAAGGGGATCGAGGAGAACATCGAACTCGACGACTACGAGGCGCACTACGACCTCGGCGTCGCGTTCAAGGAGATGGGCCTCCTCGACGAGGCGGTCGCGGAGTTCCAGAAGGCGCTCCGCGCGCCGGAGGGCCGGCTGCGCACGTCGGAGGCGCTCGGCATCTGCTTCTTCGAGAAGCAGCAGTACCCGGTGGCCGAGGCGGTCCTGCGCCGTGCCGTGGAGACGCTCCCGGGCGGCGACGAGGAGAAGATCGGCCTCATCTACTGGTTCGGGCGGGCCCTCGAGGCCCAGCAGAAGACCGCCGAGGCGCGCACCGCCTACGAGCGGGCCATGGCGGTGGACATCCGCTTCATGGACCTCGGCGAGCGCATCCACCGACTCACGACAGGACGCCCGTGACGCAACAGCTCGCGCCCGTCACGCTCGCGGCGCTGCAGGCCCCGATCGCGACCCGGCTGCAGGAGGTGCAGGCGGAGCTCCGGCGCATCGTCGAGGCCGACTTCTCGCTCATCGCCGACGTGAACGCCCACCTGCTGCAGATGCAGGGGAAGATGTTCCGGCCGACGCTCGTGCTGCTCGCCGACGAGGCGACGGGCGGGCCCGACGCGCGCGCCGTCTCGCTCGCGGCGGTGATCGAGCTCATCCACCTCGCCACGCTGGTCCACGACGACTCGGTGGACCACTCGGTGAAGCGCCGGGGGATGCCCACGATCAACTCGCTCTTCAGCCACCAGGTGTCGGTCATCATGGGCGACTACCTGTACTCGCGCGCGGTCATCGAGCTCGTCCGGCTGGGCGACCTGGAGCCGCTGCGCGTGCTGAGCCGGGTGACGAACGAGATGACCGTGGGCGAGATGCGCCAGCTCCTCGCCCTCGACCGCCTGCAGTACACCGAGGAGCAGTACGACCTGCTCATCAAGGCGAAGACGGCGTCGCTCATCTCGGGCGCCTGCGAGGTCGGGGCGCTCCGCGCGCCGCCGGCCCAGCGGGCGGCGCTGCAGCGCTTCGGCGAGGCGCTCGGCATGGCCTTCCAGATCGTGGACGACCTGCTCGACTACACCGAGGACGAGTCGGTGACGGGGAAGCCGTCCGGGCTCGACCTCAAGGAACACAAGGTCACGCTGCCGCTGATCGCGGCGCTCCCGCGGATGACCGACCCCGAGCGCGAGGCGGTGACCCGGCTGATGACCACGCCCGAGCCCGGCACCGACCAGATCGCCGAGGTGGTGGCGGCGGTGGCCCGGGCGGGGGGCCTCGAGTACGCGCGGGAGCGGGCGGCCCAGCTGGTGCAGCGCGCCGAGGCGGAACTCGACGGGCTGCCCCCGTCGGTGGCGCGGGAGACGCTCCGCGCCGCGATCTCCTACGTCGTGGACCGGAGGCGCTGACATGCGCAGCGGACCCCGGCGCCCCGGGTTCTACGGGGCGATCCTGCTCACCGGCTTCATCATGGGCGGGTTCCTCAACGCCTTCCTGCAGAAGTGGATGCCGGACAGCGCGGCCAAGACGTTCTTCACCAGCACCTGGACCCCGACGGTCGGGCCTGTCTCGGCCGACCTCCTGGTGCTAAACTTCACGCTCGGTCCGGTGGGGCTGCACGTCTCGCTCCTCAGCCTCATCGGGGTGGTGATCGCGTACCTGATCGCGCGGTCGCTCTTCTAGCGGCAGGGAGCAGGAGGGCCCCATGGGGAACCTTGGTTTCACCGAGATCATGCTGATCCTCGTGGTCGTGCTGCTCCTCTTCGGGGCGAAGCGGCTGCCCGAGGTGGGCGCGTCCATCGGCAAGGGCATCCGCGAGTTCAAGCGCTCGCTCTCGGACACGCAGGACCAGATCATGCGCCCGGACGACGACGCCCGCGGGAACCTCCCGCCGCGCCAGTTCGACGCGTCGAGCCAGGCGCCGTCGGGCTCCGGCGAGCCGAAGCGGCTGTCGCAGTAGGCGCCCGGCGGGGACGAAGGCGAACGGGGGCGGCGTCCGTGCG
>JBAIWX010000174.1:0-1519 GCA_037916975.1 Gemmatimonadales bacterium | reverse complement strand
GGTTCACGCCGTGAACCCGACGCTCACTCCTCGCCAGTCCACCAGGCGAGCGCCGGGCGCGACGATGCCGGGAGGTGGCACCAGCGGGGCGGGAGATCGGGCGCTTCACAGCGGCCGATGATCACGTCCGTCCGCGGGATCTCTTGGGTCACGCCGCCCATCGTGACCGTGGTCGTGGGAATCGGGCCGGCGCTCGACCAGTACAGCTCGTAGGCGTAGCCCGCTGCGTGTCCGCGGTGGAACTCCAGCTCGACGATCGAGTCGGTCCCGTTGGTCGCGGAGGCGACCCGCGCCTGTCGCACGCCGAGCCGGGCGAGCAGCGGGAGTACGGCCGGGTCCGGTGCGCGGAGGTCGGCAGCGATGCCGCCCGCGCCCAGCGCATCGGCGATGCGCGTCATCTGCCCGCGGAAGATCCGGTCGCCGACGCTGGTTCCGGCCCGCCAGAGCAGCGGAAGGAGTGCAAGGCCCAACAGGGCGAGTGCAGGCGCACGGAAGCGCATCGGCGCGCGCAGCGTTCCCGCGTCGTCGCGGGCCTGCAGGAGGAGCACCCAGCAGGTGATGGCGTACGCGATGGCGGCGAAGGCGGCGAGCTGCACGGAATAGAGCCGGGGCAGGGCAGCGACGGCCAGCGTCCCGCCCCCTGCCACAGCGAGGAGCGTGGCGGCGACCGCGGTCGGATTCCTGACGTGCACGCGACCCTCCTGGTGGGTCGGACGGGTGGCGTGGTGCATCCCTGCGACCCGGTGTGCGCTACCGTCCCGTTCCACTGGGCGGCACCGCCCGATCGTGCAAGGTAGCCGCCGTGCCCTTCCCGCACCCTCAGCCATCGTGCGATGCCGGGCACCGAGCCGTCGATGATGCGTCTGGTCGTCCCCGCATGCCCGCGGTATCTTCGACCGGACCGGGCCGGGCGGTTCCCCACCGCCCCCAGTACCTCCTGCGTTCGCGTTCCGACCCTCACCCCACACCCCCGACGGAGGTCACGATGAAGGGAATGTCCGCACTGCTGCTCATGGGTACCCTGGTGACGCTGCCGGTCGCGAGCGAGACCGCGCCGGCGCACGTCACTCGGCACGGCCCCCCCGACGCGGTGCTCGTCAAGAGCGCGCTGTCGGCGCTGCCCATGGGGCTGCGCAAGGGAGCGACGGTCGTGGCGCCGGACGGCAAGGGCGGGATGCGCACGCTCAAGCAGGGGACCAACGGCTGGACCTGCATGCCTGACGACCCGGGCACCCCGGGCCCCGACCCGATGTGCGCGGACAAGGCGTCCATGGCGTGGCTCGACGCGCTCATGAAGCATGCGGCGCCGCCGGCGGGCCACGTCGGGCTCATGTACATGCTGGCCGGCGGCAGCGACGCCAGCAACACCGACCCGAGCGTGTCGAAGCCGGCCGACGGGAAGTGGGTCACCACCGGCCCCCACGTGATGATCGCCGGGACCGACCAGGCCTTCCTCGACCAGTACCCGAAGGGGGCCCATCCCGACACGAGCGTCCCCTACGTGATGTGGGCGGGCACC
>JBAIWX010000173.1:0-20979 GCA_037916975.1 Gemmatimonadales bacterium | reverse complement strand
ACCAGCAGCAGCAGACGCCGGCCGAGGGACCCGCCGGGGTGGAGCCGCGCGAAATCGTCGGGCTGGAACCCCTTGGCCTCGAACAGCGCGATGGCGAGCGCGTCGCCCAGGGCGAGCGCGACGGTGGTGCTGGTCGTGGGGGCCAGGTCCAGCGGGCAGGCTTCGGCCGGGACCGCCGCGTCGAGCACGACGTCCGCGTGCTTCGCCAGCGTGGAGTCCGCGTTCCCCGTGATGGCGACCAGCTTGACGCCCAGCCGCTTCAGGAACGCGACCAGGCCGAACAGCTCGTCCGTCTCGCCGCTCTTGGAGATGAGGATCGCGGCGTCGTCCCGGCCCACGATGCCCAGGTCCCCGTGCATGCTGTCCACGGCGTGGAGGAACACGGCGGGCGTGCCGGTGGAGGTGAGCGTCGCGGCGATCTTGCGGGCGATCACGCCGGACTTCCCGATCCCGGAGACGACGATCCGCCCCTGGCAGGCGAGCAGCAGACGCACCGCGTCCGCGAAGCGCTCGTCGAGGCGCCCGGCGAGCGCCGCCACGGCGCCGGCCTCCTGCTCCAGCACGCGCCGCCCGAGCTGCACCAGCTCCCGACCGTCAGTGCGCGAGGACATCGCCCCGCTCCCGCAGGTAGCTGCGGACCACGTCGTTCCAGACGCCGCGGGCCTTCAGGAAGGCCTCGGCGAACTCGCGCAGGGCGCCGCGCCCGCCCATCCGCGCGGTGGTGAACCGCACGGCCTCCGCCACCTCGGCGCAGGCGTTGGCGACGCCGACCGGCAGGGCCACGCGCCGCAGGATCGGCAGGTCGGGGAGGTCGTCGCCGATGAAGCAGGCTTCCTCCCACCGCAGCTGGCGCCGGAGCAGCATCCCCTCGAACAGCGCGAGCTTCCGCGCCCCCGCGTCGGCCGCGAACTCGTCCACCTGCAGCTCCTCGGCCCGGAGGCGGGCCGCGTCGCCGGCGCGCCCGGTCACCACCACGACCACGAGGCCGGCCGCGCGCAGCAGGTGCACGCCCAGGCCGTCCTGGATGTCGAACCGCTTGAGCTCCACGCTCTGGCCGCCGGCGGTGCCGATGTACAGCCCGCCGTCGGTCATCGTCCCGTCCACGTCGAAGCCGATGATCCGGATCCGCTTCGCGACCGCGGGCTCGATCATGGGCGGGCCCCCTTGCCGCGCGCCGCGTGCCAGACGTCGAGCGTGCGGGCGATGACGTCGTAGAGGGCGTCGAGGCGGATCATGTTGGGGCCGTCGGACGGCGCGCGGTCGGGGTCGGGGTGCGTCTCGACGAAGAAGCCGTCGGCGCCCGCCGCCGCCGCGGCGCACAGCAGGGCCGGGATGTGCTCGCGGAGGCCGCCGCTCGCGCCCCCCTTGCCCTGCCCCGGCTGCTGGACGCTGTGCGTCCCGTCGAACACCACCGGACAGGCGCAGGCGGCCTTCAGCCGCGCGAAGTTGCGCATGTCCACCACCAGGTCCCCGTACCCGAAGAACGTGCCGCGCTCGGTGACCGCCACGGTCGCGGCGCCGCCGCTCCGCACCTTCTCGAGCGAGCCGGCCATGCCCTCCGGGCTCATCCACTGACCCTTCTTCACGTTGACCGGCCGGCCGGCGCCCCCGGCGGCCACCAGGAGATCGGTCTGCCGGCACAGGAACGCCGGCACCTGGAGCACGTCCGCCACCGCGGCGGCCGCCTGCACCTGGGCCACCTCGTGCACGTCGGTCAGCACGGGCAGCCCGGTCGCCGCCCGCACCCGCTCCAGCGCGGCCAGCCCCGCTTCCATGCCGGGGCCGCGGGCCGCCGCGAGCCGCGCGCGATTCGCCTTGTCGTAGGAGGCCTTGTAGGTGACCGGGATCTTCAGGCGCCGCGCCAGGTCGGCCAGCCGCTCGCCCACCTGGAGGTTGAGCCGGTCGTCTTCGACAACACAGGGGCCCGCCAGGAGGAACGGACCGGGTCCGAACGGCGCGGCGGGCATCCTACCTCGTGACCGCGGCCACCGATGCGGGCGTCGCCGCGCCCGCCTCACCCCGGCGCCGCCGTGCGTCGTACGCGGCCGCGATGAAGCTCGCGAACAGCGGATGGGGGCGCGTCGGCCGCGACTTCAGCTCCGGGTGGAACTGGCAGCCGATGAACCACGGGTGCTCCGGCAGCTCGAGCATCTCGACCAGCGAGCCGTCGGGCGAGAGGCCGGTGAGCCGCATCCCGTGCTCGGCGAACTGGTCGCGATAGCCGTTGTCCACCTCGTAGCGGTGGCGGTGCCGCTCGGAGATCTCCGACACCCCGTAGATGTGCGCGAGCTGGGAGCCCGCTCGCAGCTTGCAGGTGTAGGCCCCCAGCCGCATGGTGCCGCCCAGGTCCTGCACGTTGCGCTGCGACGGGAGGAGCGAGATCACCGGGTTGCCGCACTCGGCCTCGAACTCCGACGAGTTGGCGTCCGGGATCTTGCAGGCGTTCCGCGCGAACTCGATGATGGCCACCTGCATCCCCAGGCAGATCCCGAAGAACGGCATCCGCCGCGTCCGCGCCGCCTCCACCGCCTGCACCATCCCCTCGATCCCGCGGATCCCGAAGCCGCCGGGGATCAGCAGCGCGTCGTAGGGCGCCAGGAGCTTCTGCGCGGTCTCCAGGTCGGTGAAACGGTCGGACGGCACCCATTCCATGGTCACGCCGACGTTGTTGGCGATCCCGCCGTGGATGAGCGCCTCCTGCACCGACTTGTACGCGTCCACCAGCTGCGTGTACTTGCCCACGATCGCGATCTTCACGCGGTCGGTCGGCCGCAGGACCTTCTCGACCATCTCGCGCCACGACCGGAGGTCCGGCTCCGGCGTGTCGAGGCGCAGGCGCTGGCAGACCTCGCGGTCGAGGCCCTGCTCGTGCAGCCGCAGCGGCACCTCGTAGATCGTGGCCACGTCGGGCGACTCCACCACGCACCCGAAGTCCACGTTGCAGAACAGCGCGATCTTGCGCCGCAGCTCCTCCGGCAGGGGCTGCTCCCCGCGGGCGATCAGGATGTCCGGCTGGATCCCGATCTCCATCAGCTCGCGTACCGAGTGCTGGGTCGGCTTGGTCTTCAGCTCGCCGGTCGCCGCGATGAAGGGCACCAGCGTCAGGTGGATGAACAGCGAGTTGTCCCGCCCGACCTCCTGGCGGAACTGGCGGATGGCCTCGAGGAAGGGCAGCGACTCGATGTCGCCCACCGTGCCGCCGATCTCCGTGATCACCACGTCGTGCCCCGGCGCGCTCCGGCGGATCGCGTTCTTGATCTCGTCGGTGATGTGCGGGATCACCTGCACCGTGGAGCCCAGGTACTCGCCCCGGCGCTCCTTGTTGATCACCGTCTGGTAGATGCGCCCGGTGGTGATGTTGTTCTGCTGGGAGAGCGAGCGGTCGATGTAGCGCTCGTAGTGGCCGAGGTCGAGGTCGGTCTCCGCGCCGTCGTCCGTCACGAAGACCTCGCCGTGCTGGAACGGCGACATCGTGCCCGGGTCCACGTTGATGTAGGGGTCGAACTTCTGCATCGTCACGCTGAGGCCGCGCTCGACGAGGAGCCGGCCGAGCGAGGCGGCGGCGATGCCCTTGCCGAGCGACGACACGACGCCGCCGGTGACGAACAGGAACTTCGTGGTCTTCGGTGCGGTCATCGCCCCTCCCGTGCGGTGGCTGTCAGGTGTGCCTCGGCGCGCTGCAGGTCCTCCGGCGTGTCGATGCCCGGCATCGCCGCCTCGAGCAACCGCGCCACCCCGATCGTGAGCCCGTCCTCGAGCGCGCGCAGCTGCTCCAGCCGCTCCGCCCCCTCGAGCGGGCTGGGCGCCAGCGCCGTCCAGCGCGCGAGCGCCGGCCGGGCGAAGGCGTACAGCCCGATGTGCTGCCAGTAGAGCCCCTCCGGTGGGGGGCCCGGGTTGCGCCAGTATGGGATCGGGGAGCGCGAGAAGTAGAGCGCCCGCCCGCGTGCGTCGCAGACCACCTTCACCCGCGCCGGGTCGGCCACGTCGTGCGACCAGAGTGGCGCCGCCGCCGTCCCGATGTCGTCGCCGTACGCCGTCACCCGCGCGATGGCGCCGCGGAGCGCGTCCGCGGTGACGAAGGGTTCGTCGCCCTGGACGTTCACGATGACGTCGTACCCCGCGAACGGCGCGAGCCCCGCCACTTCGGCCACCCGGTCGGTGCCGCTCTCGTGGTCGGGGCTCGTGAGCACCGCCTCGCCCCGCGCCGCCGTGACCGCCGCCGCCACCTCGGGCGCATCCGTGGCCACGACGACCCGGTCCATCACCCCGGCCTCCCGGACCCGGTCGAGCACCCGGACGACGAGGGGCACTCCGCCCAGCATCTGCAGCGGCTTGCGCGGCAGGCGCGTCGAGGCGAGGCGGGCCGGGACGACGCCGAGGACGGGCATCGCCCAATGCTAATGGAGTCGCGCCGCGCAGTCAAAAGTCGTGCCGGGAATCCGGTACGGCTCTTGACAAATCGTATCGTCTTGTGGCTGGAAAGCTTACGCGGCGGCGCCGGCAGCGTCCCGGACCGAAAACCCGGCCGCGCGAAGGAAGGTGGCCAGCATCCGGTGGCCGTGGCTGGTGCCGACCGATTCGGGGTGGAACTGGACCCCTTCGACCGGCAGGGTCCGATGGCGGACGCCCATGATTTCTGCCCCGGCAGGCCGGTCCCCGGACCAGGCGGTGACCTCCAGGTCGGCCGGAAGGCTGGACGGCCGGATGACGAGCGAATGGTACCGCATCACGGTGAGGGGGGACGGGAGCCCCGAAAAGACGCCGGCCCCCTCGTGGACGACGTCGGTGGTCTTCCCGTGCATCAACCGGTCGGCCCGCACGACCTCCCCGCCGAACGCCTCGCCGATCGCCTGGTGGCCGAGGCAGACCCCGAGCACCGGGATGCCACGCCCGGCGGCCGCGCGGATGAGCGGGACGGAGATGCCGGCCTCCCTGGGCGTGCAGGGCCCCGGGGAGAGGACGATCGCGCGGGGCGCGAGCGCGAGTGCCTCGTCCACGGTGAGCACGTCGTTCCGCCGGACGTCCGGCTCGACGCCGAGCTCGCCGACGTACTGGACGATGTTGTAGGTGAAGCTGTCGTAGTTGTCGATGACGAGGAGCATCGCCCTCAGTTCCCCACGCTCGTCGTGGCGCGACGTCCGCTGGCCGTGGCCTTCGCGCCGGTGCCGCCGGCCCTGGCCCCGGCCTTCGGGGTGGCCGCCTCGCCGTTCCGCACCGCCTCGGCCTGGGCCCGCGCCGCGGCGCGCACGGAATCGGCGCGCCGCTCGGCCTGCGCCCGCAGCGAGTCGGCCTTCGCCTCGACCTCGGCCTGCATCGCGCTCGCCGTGCTGTCGGCCGCATCCGTGATCGAGTCGGCGAGCGCCTGGGCCGCCTCCCTGGCGGAGTCGGCGGCGGCGTCGGTCGAGAAGTCGAAGCTCGTCAGCACCTCGCGGGGCGCGAGGAGGGTGAAGGTGCCACCCGTCGTCGTCTCGAGCGCGCCGAGGGGCACCAGGTGCCTCCCGGCCGTGTCCCCCGCCTGGGCGCAGTTGAACGAGACGGTATTCCCCTCGATCGTCACGTTGTCCTTCCGGCGACGGACATCCCCCTGCGCCACGAGGAGGCACTGCGCGAGCGTCGCGCTGTCCGCAGGATTGGCGAGCTTCACGCGGAAGTTGACCGCGCGGACCTTCTTCGGACTCGTGCGCAGGATCTCGAGCCGGTTCAGCGTCCCGAGGTCCCGCCCGTCCAGCTTGAACGAGATGAAGGCGAGCGGGATGCGGAGCGGGTCCGCCGAGTTGGCGATGGACTCCACCTTCGCCTTGCCGCGGCGCACCCCGGTCCAGACGAGCATCCCGATGCCGAAGATCACCAGCGCCCTGATCGCGATCCTGACCCAGTAGCCGCTCATGCGCACCTGCCCGTTCGGGGAAGCCGATGGACGTTTCAAGTAGAGACGTAACCGGATCGCCCCCGGTTTCGCAAGGCCGGCCGGCGGCCCCGGAGCCGTGCAGCCCCTTCTCCCGCTAGAATCTACGCTCCCCGACCCACGAGCCCGAGCGGTGCAACAGGAGCTGATCGAGGTGGACGGCCTGTCGAAGGTCTTCGACGGCCGGGTAGCCGTGCGGGCGCTGTCGTTCACGGTCCGCGCCGGCGAGGTGGTGGGGCTCGTGGGACCGAACGGCGCGGGCAAGACGACGACATTGCGGACCCTGGCCGGCATCCTGGCGCCCACCGCCGGCCGGGTGCAGGTGGCCGGCCACGACCTCGCGGCGGCGCCGCTCGAGGCGAAGCGCCGCCTCGCGTTCGTCCCCGACGAGCCGCACCTCTTCGACTACCTCACGTCGGCGGAGCACCTCGAGCTCAGCGGCCGGCTCTACGGCGTGCCGGACGCCGCGGCACGGGCGGCCCGGCTCCTCGCGGAGTTCGGCCTCGCCGACCGGCGCGACGCGCTCCCCGCCGAACTCTCGCGCGGCATGCGGCAGAAGCTCGTCATCGCGGCCGCGCTCGTGCACGAGCCCGATGCCCTGCTCCTCGACGAGCCGCTCACGGGCCTCGACCCCGTGGCCATCCGCCGCATGAAGGAGACGATCCGCGGCTGGGCCGATGCCGGCCACGCCGTGCTCCTGAGCTCGCACCTGCTCCACGTCGTCGAGGAGCTGTGCGACCGCGTCGTCGTGCTGCGGGCCGGCGAGCGGATCGCCATGGGGACGATCGCGGAGATCGTGGCCGGGCGTCCCGGCCTGGCGGGGCGCTCGCTCGAGGACGTCTTCCTCGCCCTCGTGGACGACCCGGCGCCGGGAGCGGCGTGAGCAAAGCGCTCGGCTTCCTCCTCGCGCGGTCGCTCCGGAACCGCGCTCGCCTCACGCTGCGCCGGCTCCGTCGCCCCAGCCACGCCCTCGCGGTGCTGGCGGGCATCGCCTACCTCGCGGTCGTCTTCGGCTCCGGCTCCTCGGCCCGCGGTGCGGCCCCCGTCCCGGGCATCGCGCTCCCGGTCGGGGCGCTGGGGCTCGCGGTGCTGGTGGCCTGGGGGTGGGTCGCGGCGGACGCGGGCCGGGTGCTCGCCTTCTCGCCGGCGGAGGTGGCGTGGCTGTTCCCGGCGCCGCTCACGCGCCGCCAGCTCCTCCACCTCAAGCTCGCGCGCGCGCAGGGCGTCGTGCTCCTCAACGCCCTCCTCTGGACCGCGCTCACGTGGCGTCCCGGGCTCGGCGCCGCGCCATGGCGCCGGGCGCTCGCGATCTGGGCGCTCCTGAGCGTGCTGGCGTTGCACCGCACGGCGGCGGCGCTCCTGCGGAAGGGAGCGACCTCCACCGGACGCGCGGGGCTCCGCCGCATCCTCCCCCTGGCGGGGCTCGTGCTCTTCGCCTTCGCGCTCCTCGCGGGGCTGGGCGGGGTGGCCGGCGGGAACGTCGCCGCCGTGGCAGGACCGTTCGCGGTGCTCGCCGAGGTGCTCGCGCGCCCGCCCTTCGCGGCCCTGCTCTGGCCCTTCACCCTCCCCTTGCGCCCGCTCTTCGCGGGCGATCCGGCCGCCTGGCTCGCGGCGATGGGACCGGTGGTCCTGCTGCTGGGCGCGCACTACCTGTGGATCGTCCGCGCCGACCGGGCGTTCGAGGAGGCGGTCGCGGCGCATGCGCTCGACCAGCTCGCGCAGGCACCGCGCGGGCAATCCGCGCGCCCGCTCCCGGCCCGCGGGGCGCGGGCTCCGCTCCTGCCGCTCGCGGCCGCCCGGAGTCCCGCCGCGGCGATCGCATGGCGGCACCTCGCGTCCGTGACGCGCCGGCGGGGCGCGCTGCTCGCGCTCGGCGCCTGGCTGCTGCTGATCGTGGCGATCGCGCAGGCACCGGCATTCACCGACCTCCCCGTCGGCGAGACGGCGTCCGGCTTCGCGCTCGCGTGGCTCGCGCTGCTGGCGATCGTCGGGCCGCAGCTCGTGCGGAACGACCTGCGCGAGGACCTGGCCCACCTGTCGCTCCTCCGCGTCCTCCCGCTCCGCGGCCGGACGATCGTGGGCGCGTCGGCCGCCGCGTCGGCGCTCGTGCTGGCCGCCGGCTACCTCGCGCTCGCGGGCGTGGCCGCCGTCGGCGGGGCGCGGGCATCGCTCGGCCTGCCGGCCCTCCCTGCGGCGCTTTACCTGCTCCTCGCCGCGCCGGCTGCGCTGGCGCTGGCGCTGCTGCAGGCGCTGGTCCAGAACGGGGGTGCGATCCTCTTCCCGGCCTGGGTCCGGCCGGCGCGCGCGGGCGGCGGCACCGCGGTGCTGGGGACGAACCTGCTGACGGGGGTCGTGTCGCTCGCGCTGGTGGCGGGGCTGCTGCTGCCGGTCGGGCTGGGCGTGGGTGCGGCGTGGGCGGGCGTCACGCTCGCGGGCGGGGGCGCCGCGCCGGCGCTCTGCCTGGCGGAGGCGGCGGGCGTGCTGGTGGCGCTGGGCGAGGCGCGCCTGCTGGCGGGGTGGCTCGGCCGGCGGTTCGAGCGGCTCGAGCCGGGCGACGTCGACCCCGGCTAGGCGTCCGGCCGCGGCTCCATCCGCACGAGGCGGTGCGCGAACACCGGGAGCACCGCGAGGCTCAGCACCGTCGAGGTGAGGAGCCCGCCCAGGATCACGATCGCCATCGGGCCCTCGATCTCGCGCCCCGGGTCGCCGCTGCCGAGCGCGAGGGGGAGCAGGCCGATCGCGGTGACGAGCGCCGTCATGAGGATCGGTCCCAGCCGCTCGAGCGCGCCACGGATCGCCGTCTCCCGGTCCCAGGCCGCACCCTCCACCTGCACCAGGTGGTCGTAGTGCGAGAGGAGCATCACCGCGTTGCGCGTGGCGATGCCGAAGAGCGTCACGAATCCCACCAGCGAACCGAGCGAGAGCACCCCGCCCGACGCGAAGACCGCGAGCACGCCGCCCACGAGCGCGAACGGCAGGTTCGCGACGACGAGGGCCAGCCGCCCCGCCGTCCCGAACGCGAGCCAGAGCAGCATGACGATCCCCGCCGCCGCGAGGAGCCCGTTGAGGAGGAGCTCGCGCTGGGCCTGTCGCTGCGCCTGCGCCGTCCCGCCGAACTCCACGTAGACGCCGGCCGGCAGCCGCACCTCGCGCCGTACCCGGCGTTCCAGCTCCGCCGCGAAGCCGCCGACGTCGCGCCCCCGCACGTTCGCCGTCACCGTCTGCACCCGGCGCGTCCCCTGGTGCGCCACCTGGTAGCGCCCCGTGGTGCGCGCGACCGTCGCCACGGCGCCGAGGGGGACGCTCGTCCCCGACACGGAGGCGAGCGGCAGGGCGCGGAGCGCCTCGGGGCTCCGCCGAGCCTCGGGGGCGAGGATCGCCACGACGTCGGTCGCGCGGTTGCCCTCGAACGTCTGGCCCACCACGGTCCCGCGCGTCGCCGTCTCCACGGCGGCGAGCACCTCGTCGGGCCGGAGCCCGCGCGTCGCGGCCGCCCCGGGCTCCACCCGCACGAGCACCTCGGGGGTCACCGGCGGCGGCTCGTACTGCACGTCGGCGGCCCCGCGCACCCGCCCCGTCAGCTCCGCGACGCGCCGGGCCGCCACGTCGAGGCTGTCGAGGTCGTCGCCGAAGAGCTTCACGACGACCTCGGCGGTGGACCCGGTGAGCGTCTCCTCGACGCGCTCGGCGAGGAACCCGCGCACCGCGAAGTTGACCCCCGGGATCCGCTCGAGCAGCCGGCGCAGGTCGTCCTGCACCGTCTCGGCGGCGCGGCCCGAGAGGGGCACGAGGTCCACCTCGAACTCGGTGTAGTGGGTGCCCCAGGTATCCTCGGACAGTTCCGCGCGGCCGGCCCGCTGCGCCACCGAGCGGACGCGCGGGTCGCCCCGGAGCCTCGCCGTGACGATGTCGCCGAGCCGCAGCGACTCGTCGAGGCTCGTCCCCGGCACCGCCGACATGTGGATCAGGTAGTGCCCCTCGCGGAACTCGGGCAGGAAGGTGACGCCGAAGACGGGCAGCGTGGCCACCGCGCCGAGGGCGATCAGCGCCGTGCCCGCGGCGACGGCGCCCGGGCGCGCGAGCAGGACGGCGAGGAGGCGGCGGTAGCCCGTCTTGAGGCCGCGCAGCACCACCGATTCGTGGCTCCCCTCGGTCCGGCGGTGCAGCAGGAGGAGCGCGAGCGCCGGCGTGACGGTGAGGGCCACCAGCAGCGAGGCGAGCGTCGCGAAGACGTACGCGAGCGCGAGCGGCCGGAACAGCGCCCCCTGCACGCCGGAGAGCGCGAGCACCGGGAGGAAGACGAGGGCCACCACGAAGGTGGCGTAGACCACGCTGCCCCGCACCTCGAGCGAGGCCTCGACCACGACCTCCCCGACGGCGCGGCCCGCGAGGCCCTCGCCGGCGAGGCGGAGCCGCCGGGCGATGTTCTCGACGTCGATGATCGCGTCGTCCACCACCTCGCCGAGGGCGATCGCGAGCCCGCCGAGCGTGAGGGTGTTGATCGAGAAGCCGAAGAGCTCGAGCAGCAGCGTCGCCGAGAGGAGCGAGAGCGGGATCGCGGTGAGGGAGATCGCGGCGCTCCGCGCGTCGGCCAGGAAGAGGAGGAGGATCGCCGCCACCAGCACCGCGCCCAGGAGGAGCGAGGTGACGATGTTCCGGAGCGCGAGGTCGATGAAGGTCGCCGGCCGGAAGAGCTCCGGGTGGAGGGTGATCCCCTGCTTCTCGAGGGCAGGCCGGAGCGCGTCGAGGGCCCGCTCCACTTGCTGCGCCACCACCTTCGTGTTCCCGCCCAGCTGCGCGGACACCACGACGACGATACCGCGCTCCCCGTTGACGCTCCCCTCGCCGAAGCGGGGCGCGCCCGCCTCGCGGACGGTCGCCACGTCGCGGAGACGGAGGATCGCCCCGTGGCGCTCGCGGAGCACGACCGCACCGAGCGCCTCCGGGGTGAGGGACTGCCCCTCCGCCCGGACCACGATCCGCTGGTTCGCGTCGTCGAGCACGCCGCCCCCGCGGACGCCGGTGGCGCGGCGCGCCGCCTCCGTGGCCTCAACGAGGGAGACGCCCCGGGCGCGGAGCCGGCGCGGGTCGAGCTGCACCTGGAGCTGCCGCACCTCGCCGCCGAACGCCGCCACCTTCGCGACCCCGGGGGTCGCGAGGAGCCTCGGCTTCACGACCCAGTCCACGACCGTGCGCTGCTCGAGCAGGGAGCGCGTCCGCGAGGTGAAGCCCACGACGAGCACGGTGCTCGACGAGGAAGTGAGCGGGCTGATGACGGGCGGCGGGACGGTCGCCGGGAGCCTCGGCACCGCCTCGACGAGCCGCTCGGCGAGCGCCTGCCGGGCGCGGAAGATGTCCGTGCCCGGCGCGAGCACGGCCGTGATGACCGAGAGACCCTGGATGGACTGGGAGCGCACGGTGGCGATCCCGGCGACGCCGTTGATCACGTCCTCGATCGGCTTGGTGACGAGGACCTCGACCTCCTCCGCGGCGAAGCCCGGCGCCTCGGTCTGGATGGACACTTGGGGCGGCGCGAACTCGGGGAACACGTCGAGCGGCGCCTGGACGAGGCGTGACGCCCCGTACACGACGAGCGCCCCGGCGAGCCCGACCACGAGGCCGGGATGGCGGACCGAGAACCGGACGAGCTGCGCGAGCATCAGCGGGGACGCCCGTTCACTCCGCCACCTCGTCGCCCACGCGCACCTGCGCGCGGAACTCCTCCGACAGGATCTGCTCCGCGCCGCGCGTGACGAGCCGGTCGCCGGGGGCGATGCCCGCCGTCACCGCCCAACCGGCTCCCTCCGGGCGGTCGGTGGGGATGCGCACGCGCGCGAAGCGGCCGCGGCCGCGCTCCACGTAGGCCCAGACGAGCCCCTCCCACTGGACCGTCGCCGACGCCGGGACGAGCACCGCCGGCACGACCGGACCGGCCGGCGCCTCCGCGACGACCGCGACGCCCGGGATCGCGCCCGGCCAGCGGCGCGCGAGCCGGTAGAGGAATGCGGGCCGGCGGGTCTCGGGATCCGCCTCCGGCGCGGGACCGACGAGACGCGCCGGCACGGCGTCCCCGCCCTCGAGCGCGCGCACCGGGAGCGTTGCCGGCGGCTCGGCGGGCGCTCCCTCCTGCCACGCGATCCGTGCGAGGGGCTCGGCACGGTCGGTGATGGCGAGGAGCAGCTGGCCCGCCTGCACCAGCTCGCCGGGCCGCGCCGCGACCGCGGTGACCACGCCGGACAGCGGGGCCTCCAGCGGCCTGGCGTCGGCCACCTGCGCCACGGCCGAGCCCGCGGTCACGCGCGCGCCAAGCGCCGGCCACGGGGCTCCGGGTGCGGGCGCCACGCGACCCGCCACGGGCGCGCGCACCTGTGCCACCCGCGCCGAGTCGGCGACGAGCTCGCCGGGAAGCGGCACGGTCGGGCGCGAGGCGACCCGCCGGGCGGCGGTGAACTCGAGGGCGAGCGAGGCGACGTCGGCCGTGTCGATGACGACGATCGCCTCCCCCTGCGCCTCGACGACGCGGCTCGGCGCCACGACCGGTTCGTCGCGCCGGACTGCGCCCTCGTGCTCGAGCTTCCCGCGCTGGTACGCCCGGACCAGCACCACGGCGAGCACCACGGCGAGCACGCCCGCCACCAGCCAGCGCACCATCCTCATCGCGCCTCCTCCCCGGCGAGCCCGGTCGCCGACGGGAACGTGAGCGGATCGGCGCCCAGCGCCGCCGCGTCGGTACCGCGCCCCGCGGCCGCCGCGAGCCGGGCCGCCGCGACCGCCTCGCGCAGCAGCGCGTCGCGCCGTGAGGCCTCGGCCTCCGCGCCGGCCAGCCGGAGCGCGAAGCCCTGCACCGCCGAGACCTCGCCGCGCGCCCAGGCCGCGCGCTCGGTCGCCTCGCGCGCGGCGAGCGCCTCCACGAGGCGGCTTGCCGCGGCCACCTCGCCCTCCGCGGCCCCGCACGCGACCCATGCCGTCTCGACCTCGCCCAGCAGTGCCTGCTGCACCGCCTCCACCTCGGCGGCGGCGCGTGCGCGTGCCGCTTCGGCCTCGGCGATCGGCCTGCGGTTGCGGTTGAGCGGGAGCGCCGGCAGCGCGAGGCCGAGGATCCACCGATGGAGCCCCTGGTCCCACGCATAGCCGGGCGCGAGCTCGAGGTCCGGCCGCGCCTCCGCGACGGCGAGCCGCAGCCGTCCCTCCGCCCCGGCGTAGGCGGCGAGCGCCGAGCCGAGTTCGTAGCGCGACCGCAGTGCGGCGACGCGGAGCGAGTCGAGCCCCGGCACCGTGGCCGTGCGGCAGCCCCCGGCTTCCCCGAGGGCGAGCGGCTGGCCACGCAGTGCCTCGGGCGGGAGGCCGATCGCCCGTGCGAGCGCGGCGCGTGCCTCCGCGCCCGCACCCTGCACCGCGGCCAGCTCCCGCTCCGCCCGCGCGAGCTCGGCCGCCGCCTGTTCGGCATCGGCCCGGGCGAGCGCCCCCTCGGCGACGCGCGCCTGCGTGGCGTCGAGGAGCGCGCGGGCCGCCCGCGCGCGCGCGGTCCAGCCCGCCGTGGCCGAGTCGGCCTGCGCGACCGCCACGAGCGCCGAGCGCACCTCGAGCGCGAGCCGCTGCGCGACCTGCCGGAGCGCCAGCTCGGCGGCCAGCGTGCGTGCGCGCGCGATGGCGAGCCGGGCCCCGCGCTTCCCGCCAAGCTCGACGCGCAGCACCGCGCCCAGGCTGACCGTCCACGGCGCCTCGAAGGGGCCCGTGTCCGTCGCGCGCTCGACACCCGCGGTCACGCCCGGCTGCGGCCGCGCGCCTGCGGTGCGCTCACCCGCCTGCGCCTCGCGCCACGCGCGCCGGGCCACGGCGAGCTCGGGACGGAAATACCACGCGGCGAGGGCGAGGCGCCGGGCGTCCCATGCCTCGCTGCCCGCCCCGGCGGTGCCGAGCGCCGAATCGAGCCCGCGGTCGGCCAGCGTCCGCGTTGCGTAGGCTGCGGCGGCCCGCTCGGGGACGAGCGGCGCAGGCCGGTAGCGGGCGCACGCGCCCGCGAGCAGGGCGAGCACGGGGACGACGGCGCGTCGGTTCATGCGCGGGGGTGGAACTGGCGGTGCACGGTGCGCAGGTACTCCCGGTCCACGTGCGTGTAGATCTGGGTGGTCGAGAGATCGGCGTGGCCCAGCATCTCCTGCACCGCGCGCAGGTCGGCGCCGCCCTCGAGCAGGTGCGTCGCGAAGGAGTGCCGCAGCGTATGGGGCGTGACCCGCCGGGTGATGCCGGCCCGCGCGGCGGCGCGCTTCACGATGCCCCACGCCCCGACCCGCGAGAGCGGCGCCCCGCGCGCGTTGAGCAGCACCCGCCCGGCGCTCCGCCCGCGGTCGAGCTCCGGGCGGAGCGTGTGCAGGTAGACGCTCACGGCGCCGATGGTCTGCCGGCCGAGGGGGACGAGGCGCTCCTTCCCGCCCTTGCCGAAGACGCGCACGAGGCCCTCCTCGAGGAGCAGGTCCCGCAGCGCGAGGCCGCAGAGCTCCGAGACGCGGAGGCCGGCGCCGTAGCCGAGCTCGAGGAGCGCCCGGTCCCGCCAGGCGAGCGGCTCGTCCACCTGCGGCGCCGCGAGCATCGCCTCCACCTCGGCCACGGTGAGGGTCTCGGGCAGCTTGCGCCAGCGTGCGGGGCTCTCGAGCCGGTCGCTCGGGTCGTCGGCGACGCGCCCCTCGCCGGCGAGGAAGCGATAGTAGGTCCGGATCGCGGAGATCGCCCGGCGGATCGAGGCCGGGCTCAGCCCGAGGTCCTTGAGCAGGTAGACGTGGTCGCGGAGGAGCGCCGGCGTCACCGCCGCCGGGTCGCGGACCTGCTTCGTCCGCGCGAACTCGCCCAGGCGGCGCAGGTCGCGCAGGTAGGCGGCGATGGTGTGCCCGCTGTGGCCCGCCTCGAGGGCGAGGAAGTCGCGAAAGCCCTCGAGCCAGAAGTCGCGCGTCACCTGGCTCGCCAGGTCCTCGACCGGCGGCGCGGCCGGCACCCGCTCACGCGCCACGGAGCCGCTCCCGCACCGCCGAGACCTCGTCGGGGCCGAGTTCGAGCAGCTCACCGGCCCGGCGCATCAGCCACTCCTCGGCCTCGGGGTCGAGCGTGCCCCCGGCGAACGCCGACTGCCACATCTGCTCGACGAGCGCGAGCCGCTGCGCCTCGCCGAACTGGCCCCGAAGGCGTTCTCCGAGCTGACGGAGCCGCCCCGGCGCGTGCCGCTCCGGCACCGTGCCGGGCGCCTCGAGCCCCCAGCGGGCGCGCAGGTGCGCCTCGACCGCCTCCCGCTGCGCGACGGTGAGCCCGCGTTCCGCGTAGGCGAGCTCGAGGAGCAGCCGGGCGGCGGCCCGCGGGTCCACCGAGGCGGGCAGTTCCCCCTCCGGACTGCCGAGCGCCGCCCTCGCGGCCGCGAGCACCGGGTCCTCGCGCCGGCGGCGGCGCACCCAGAGCACGATCGCCACCGCCGTCGCCACGAGCAGCCCGACGATGGCGAAGGCGCGGTTGAGGTCGCCGAGCAGGACCGCGATCCGGTCCCACTCGGTCCCGAGGTAGGCACCGACGGCCGTGACGGCGCCGTACCAGATCCCGGACGCGAGCGCGAGCGGCGGGATGCTCCGCCACACCGGGATCCCGACGAGGCCGGCGAACGGCGGCACCACGGCGCGGATGCCGGGAAGGAATCGCGCGATGAAGATCCCGATGGCGCCGTAGCGCAGGTAGTCGCGCTCGATCACCGCGAGCGCGCCGGGCGCGAGCAGCCGCCGGCCGAGCCGGGACTCGAAGAAGGCGCGCCCGGCGTACCGGGAGAGGTAGTAGACCGCCGTGGCCCCCGCCACGTTCGTGAGCCAGACCACGAGGAACACCGGCACGGGCGCCGTGAGTCCCTCGTGGGACAGGAACGCGCCGACGGCCACCGCCGCGTCGGCGGGGAGCGGCGGGAGGAAGTTCTCGAAGAAGGAGAGGACGCCGAGCGCGAGGTACACCGCGCCCGGCGGGAGCCCCGTCAGCCACTCGAGCAGCCCGCTCAGGGCGCCTCCAGGGTCGCGACCGCGATCGTCGCGATCCCCTCCCCCCGGCCGATCCAGCCCATGCCCTCGTTCGTCTTGCCCTTGATGCCGATGGCCCCCGGCGCCACCTCGAGGATCTCGGCGAGCCGCGCGGCCATGGCGGCGGCGTGGGGCCCGACCTTCGGCGCCTCGCAGATGACGGTCACGTCGGCGTTGACGAACCGGAAGCCGCGCGCCCGCACCGCCTGCCACGCCTCGTGCAGCAGGACCATCGAGTCGGCACCCTTCCAGCGCGGGTCGGTGTCGGGGAAGAGCTGGCCGATGCTTCCCGCCGCCGCGGCGCCGAGGATCGCGTCGGTGAGCGCGTGGGCGACCGCGTCGGCGTCGGAGTGCCCGGCGAGCCCCACCGGGTGCGGGATGGTGACGCCGCCCAGGATGAGCGGGCGGCCGGGAGCGAAGCGGTGCGAGTCGTAGCCGATGCCGGTGCGCGTGGCCATGTCGGGGTGCCGGGAGCGGGAGCGCGGGCGGGAGGGGGCGCGGCGTGGCGCCGCGCCCCGGGGACCGGGATCAGGCGGCGGCCGGGGCGGCCGCCTCGAGGAGGGAGTAGTCCTGCCGGCGGCGGCGCGGCGTGAAGCCGGCATCCGCGATCAGGCGCTCGATCTCGTTGATCGTGGTGCGGAACGTCGTGCCCGCGGCGGAGACGACGTTCTCCTCCATCATGAGCGAGCCGTAGTCGTTGGCGCCGAAGCGGAGCGCCACCTGCCCCACCTTGTGGCCCATGGTGACCCACGACGACTGGAGGTTCGGCACCTCCTCGAGGAGGATCCGGCTCACGGCGAGGGT
Source organism: Gemmatimonadales bacterium (assembly GCA_037916975.1). Lineage (GTDB taxonomy): Bacteria > Gemmatimonadota > Gemmatimonadetes > Gemmatimonadales > GWC2-71-9 > JAGGAG01. Next base: position 4,230 of record JBAIWX010000173.1, on the reverse strand, counting down.
CCGCAGGTAGGTCACGGCGTCCGTCTTCCGCAGGTGCGACATCTCGGGGGTCCCCTCCGGCTGGAGGGGCCAGCAGATGAACGCGGTGAACCCGCCGGTGCGGCGCTGCACCTCGCGGACGCGGAAGAGGTGCTCGATCCGGTCCGCCGGCGACTCGTCCATCCCGTACATCATCGTCACCGAGGTCCGCATCCCCTGCCGGTGGGCCTCCTCCTGCACGCCGAGCCACTCGTCGGTCATCGCCTTCTTCGGCGCGACGCGCTTGCGCACGCCGTCCACGAGGATCTCGCCCCCGCCGCCCGGGATGGAGTCGAGCCCCGCCGCGCGCAGCTCGCGCACGACGTCCGGCACGGTGAGGCCGAAGCGCTCCGCGAAGAAGATCACCTCGGAGGGCGAGAAGCCGTGGACGTGGATCGGGTGGTGCCGCTTGATGTAGCGCAGGAGCTCGAGGTACCACTCGAACGGGATGTAGGGGTTGTGCCCGCCCTGCAGCAGGATCTGCACGCCGCCGAGCGCCTTGCACTCGTCGATCTTCGCGCCGATCTGCTCGTAGCTCAGCACGTAGCCCTCCAGGTTCCGCGGGCGCCGGTAGAAGGCGCAGAACCCGCAGTCGGCCACGCAGACGTTCGTGTAGTTGATGTTCCGGTCGATGATGTAGGTCACCACCGGGTCCGGGTGGTGGCGCCAGCGCGCGGCCTCCGCCAGGGCGCCCAGCTCGAGGAGGGACGCCCGCTCGTAGAGCTCGAGCGCGTCGCGGAACTCGCCGGAGGTGCGGTCGATGGTGCTCATGGGTCGGATCCTACGCCGCCGTGATGAACGAGAGCGAACCGTCCGGCACCGCACCGTCCTGCGCGAGCCGGCGGAAGAAGTCGGTGAGCCCGGCGAGGTGCCGGTAGGAGAAGCCGTAGTCCAGGTCGCCGAGGTACGCGCGGCAGGTCTCCCGGGCGATGCCCGTCGTCGCCCACGCCTGGTCGGCGAGGAGGTCGAGGTGCGCGAGCCCCCACGCGCGGGACTCGAGGAGCCGGGCGTGCACCTCGCGCACCAGCCCCTGGTCCGCGGTCCGCCGCGCCGCCCAGACGGCGAAGACGAACGGGAGCCCCGTCCACGCCTGCCACTCCGCCCCGAGGTCCACCCGGTGCGGGTAGCTGCCGCGCGCGTCGAGCATGAGTGCCGCGTCGCCGATCACGAGCACCGCGTCGTGCGGGAACCCCGCCAGCGCGTCCAGGTCGGCCGCCTCAGCGCGCACGGTGGCGAACCTCGGCGCGACGTGCCAGCGGTGCCGGCACAGGAGCTCGAGGAGCAGCACCGATGTCCGGGACGAGGCGGTGCGGAGCACCGTGGCGCCGTCGAGCGCCGAAACCGGCCGGCGGCTGAAGAGCTTCACGCTGTGGACCGGGCCGTCGCAGCTGATGGCGAGGTCCGGGAGGAGGTGGTACGCCGCCGCGTTCCGCGCGTACTCGACCGCCGAGACCGCGCTCAGGTCGAGCTCGCCGGCGGCGAGCAGGTCGTTGAGCTCCGCCGCCGTGCCCGTGACGGCCTCCGCGGGTACCCGCACGTGCCCGCGGTCGATCGCCCCGTAGACCGGGTAGCAGTTGATCCAGCGGAGCCGGCCGTACCTCACGCCGCGTGCACCGCCGGGGCGCTCGCGGCCCGGAGCGCGGGCTCGGGGAGCGGCCCGTCGAACTCGGTCCGCACCGCCTCGTAGAGACTGTTGCGCTCGACCGGGCGCCGCCCCGCCCCGCGGATGAGCTCCACCAGCTGCCCGTACGGCATGTGCATCGCCGTCGTGGCGCCCGCCTCGTGGTAGATCCGCTCGTAGACGACCGTCCCCTCGACGTCGTCGCACCCGAAGGCGAGCGCCACCTGGGAGAGGAACGGCGTCACCATCGGCCAGTGCGTCTTCACGTGCGGGATGTTGTCGAGGAAGAGCCGCCCGATGGCGATGTTCTTGAGGTCCTCGTACGCCGTCGTCGCCGACCCCACGCGGCCCAGCTCCTCCCCGAGCTCGTTGTTCTCGGGGTGGTAGGCGAGCGGGATGTACGTGAGGAAGCCGCCGGTCTCGTCCTGCAGGCCCCGGAGCATGCCCAGGTGCTCGATCCGGTCGTCGGCGGTCTCGACGTGGCCGTAGAGCATCGTGCAGTTGGTCGGGATGCCCAGCTCGTGCGCCACGCGGTGCACGCGGAGCCACTCCTCGCCGGTGAGCTTCCGCTCCGCGATCGTCGCCCGGACCGCGGTGCTGAAGACCTCGGCACCGCCGCCCGGCAGGCTCGTGAGCCCCGCCTCCCTGAGCGCGAGCAGCACCTCGCGCTCCGAGGTCTTCTCGATCCGCGCGAGGTGCGCGATCTCGACCGCCGTGAGCGCCTTGACGTGCACGTGCGGGAAGCGCGCCTTGAGCCCCCGGATCAGGTCCGTGTAGTACGAGAGCCGGAGCTTCGGGTGCAGCCCGCCCACGACGTGGAACTCGCGGGTCGGCGCGCCGCGCGCCTGCTCGGCCTCCGCGAACACCTCCTCGAGCGAGCGGGTGTATGCCCCGTCCTCCTTCGGCATCCGCGCGAACGAGCAGAACACGCACGTGTTCCGCAGGATGCAGACGTTGGTCGGGTTGATGTGCTGGTTGGCCGAGAAGAAGACACGGTCGCCATTGACGCGCCGGTTCGCGAAGTCGGCGAGGAAGCCGAGGCCGATCAGGTCGCTGGTGGCGTAGAGGGCCCGCGCGTCGTCCGCCTGGAGCCGCTGGCCGGCGAGGACCTTCTCGGCGATGGGACGGAGGGCGGGGTCGCGAAGGCGGCCGGGATCGAGGGACGGCGCCATGCTATCTCCTTGGGGCGTCGGCAGGTACGCCGGAATGTACACCGTCCCGGCGCCGCGGTGCCAGAATCCGCCCCCCGCCCGGCTACCCCTCCCGGGCGGCCTCGTCGAGCGCCCGGCGCACCGCCCCGGCCAGCTCCTCGGCCGAGAAGGGCTTGGCGAGGAAGCGGGAGCGCTGGCCGCGCACCGCCTGCAGCACCGCGGGGTCGTCCACGAAACCGGAGATGAACAGGACCGGCAGCTCGGGGCGGGCGCGCCGCAGGCGCTCGGCGAGCTCGCGGCCGCCGACGCCGGGCATCACGACGTCCGACACGAGCAGGTCGATCCGGGCCTCCCGGGCGGCCAGCGCCAGTGCCTCCTGCCCATCCCGCGCGGCGAGGACCCGGTAGCCCCGCCCCTCGAGCGCCCGGACGGCGAAGCCCCGCACGGTGGCCTCGTCCTCCGCGAGCAGGACCCGTTCGGTCCCCTCCACGCGGCCGGTCTCGTGGGTGCCGCGGACCGCCGTCACCGCGACCCCGTGGGTCCGCGGCAGGAGGACGGTCACGACGGTGCCCCGCCCGGGCTCGCTCGCGAGCGCGATGTGCCCGCCGGCCTGGTGCACGATGCCGTAGCAGATGGCGAGCCCGAGTCCCGTGCCGCGCCCCGACTCCTTGGTCGTGAAGAAGGGCTCGAAGACCCGCGCCAGCGTCGCCCGGTCCATGCCGACGCCGGCATCGGTCACGCGGAGCCGGACGTAGTCGCCCGGCGGCGTCCCCTCGGCGGCGCCGTACTCCGCATCGACGACGACGTTCGCCGTCTCGATCGCGAGGGCGCCCCCCTCCGGCATGGCGTCCCGCGCGTTGACCGCCAGGTTCGTGACCACCTGCTCGAGCTGGGTCCGGTCGGCCCGGACGGGCCAGAGCTCGGGGTCGAGGGCGAGGGTGAGCACCACCCGCTCGCCCACCATCGGGCGGAGGAGGCCCTCGAGGTCCCGCAGGATGTCGTTGAGGTCGAGGATGACCGGGGACGTCGCCTGCCGGCGCGCGAAGGTGAGGAGCTGGCGCGTGAGCGCCGCGGCGCGGCGGACGCCGCGCTCCGCGTCGTCCAGGTCGCCGCGCGCCGCGCTGCCGAGCGGAAGGTCGGCCCGTGCGAGGTCGATGCCGCCCAGGATGCCGGTCAGCAGGTTGTTGAAGTCGTGCGCGAGCCCGCCGGCGAGGCGGCCGAGGCTCTCCATCTTCTGCAGCTCGAGGACGCGCGCCTCCGCCGCCTCGCGCCGCCCGATCTGCACCCGCAGGTCCTCGTTCGCGGCGCGGAGGGACTCCGTGCGCTCGGCGACCGCCTCGGCGAGGCGCCCCTGCCGGCCGAGCGCGAGCCACGCGACGAGGCCGAGCAGGAGGACGATCGCGGCCTCGGCCGCGCGCGCGCGGACCAGCTCGTCCCGCC
>JBAIWX010000172.1:0-7962 GCA_037916975.1 Gemmatimonadales bacterium | reverse complement strand
GCGCGCAGGCGGCGGCGAAGCCCCCGGCGGCCCCCGCCCCGGCGGAGCACCAGGCGCAGCAGGCGGCCACCGCGGCCCCGGCGCCGGCCGGGCCGAAGGACGAGATGGCGGTGGTGCGCGAGGCGTTCGCGTACCAGGGCGGCACCCGCGACCCCTACGTGTCGCTCATCGACACCAAGAGCACCGGCCCCGAGCTCGCCGACCTGCAGCTCGTGGGCATCTACGAGGACTTGCGCTCGTCCCAGAACAGCGTGGCGGTGCTGCGCGAGCGCCAGAGCGGGAAGCGGCACAAGCTGCGGCCCGGCGACCAGATCGGGCGGCTGCGCGTCGCGCAGATCCGCGCCAAGGACGTGGTCTTCACCGTCGAGGACTTCGGGTTCGAGCGGCAGGAAACTCTCTCGCTCCGCAAGCAGGAGGACGTGACCCCATGACGCGCGTGTTCGGTGGAATCCTTGCGGCCGCCCTGGTGCTGGGCGCCGCGCCGACGGCCCGGGCGGCGACCCCGCCCTCGGGCGAGCTCACCGCGGTGAGCATCGTCGGCGCGCCCGGCCGGGTGGACTTCGTGCTCAAGGTCCGCGGCGACGTGCAGGTGAACGACTTCCTGCTCGCCGACCCGGATCGCCTCGTGCTCGACCTGCAGGGGGCGCGGCTCGGGACTGGCGCGGTGAAGCTCTACGACGGGCGGAACCGCGGCGGCATCCTCAACGTCCGCTACTCGCAGTTCCGGCCCGAGGTCGTCCGCGTGGTGCTCACGCTCGACGGCCCCCGGGCCTACAAGGTCGAGCGGGCCGACGGCACCGTGCGCGTCTCCTTCGACAGCGACGTCGCGGTGGAGAACTGGAGCGACGCCGACCAGGACGTGCGCGTCGCGCGCGCCTCGGCCGAGGTCCCGCTCCCGCGGGCCGCGGCGGCGCCGCGCCCGGTGGCCGACCAGGGCCCCGAGGTGCCGGTCGCGTTCGAGCGGGCCCCGGTGTCGCGCGGCGCGGCGCAGGAGCCCCGGATCACGGTGACCTGGGACCGCGCGAGCATCGCCGACGTCGTGGCGGGCTTCGCCGCCTTCAGCGGCCGCACGATCATCCTCGGCAAGGACATCAAGGGCGAGGTCACGGCCGAGATCAAGAACCAGCCCTGGCCGCAGGCCTTCCAGGCGGTGCTCGCCACGCAGGGCCTCACCGCCCAGGAGATGCCGGGCGGCATCATCCGCGTGGACGCCCCGTCGGTGCTCGCCGCGCTCGACTCGCTCGAGCCCCTCGAGACGAGCGTGGTGCGCGTCAACTACGCCCAGGCCTCGTCGCTCTCGAAGACGGTCGAGACGATCCTGACCAAGGGCCGCGGCCGCGTCATCGCCGACACCGCGACCAACGCGCTCATCATCACCGACACCAAGAGCCGGATCGGGAGCGTCGCCGACTTCGTCCGCGGCCTCGACATCCGCACGCCACAGATCTCCATCCAGGCGAAGCTCGTCTTCGTGGATCGCACGAACATCGAGCAGCTCGGCTTCAAGTACGACCTGGGCAGCAAGACCCAGTTCTTCAACAAGATCATCCAGCGCACCGACCCGTCCACGGGCCAGCCCTACAAGGGCACCCAGAACGTGATCGACCTGAGCGGCAACTCGCTCGCGGCGATCGCGAACGCGGACGCGATCATCTCGGGCTCGGCGCTCGACCTCGCCTTCACGACGGTGCTCGGCGGCTTCTCGCTCACCTCGTTCCTGAGCGCCCTCGAGCAGGTACAGCTCTCCGACGTGCAGGCCGAGCCGGTCATCTCGACCCTCGACAACCGCGCCGCCGACATCCTCGTCGGCGAGGAGACGCCGCTGCGCGTGATCGACGTGTCCTCCGCCACCGGCGCGGGCGCCCCGCCGCGCGCCACCGTGCAGTTCCGCGAGACCGGCATCCGGCTCACCGTCACCCCGCACGTGACGGCGAACCGCCAGATCCTGATGCAGCTCAAGACCGAGCGCTCGGCGATCCAGCCCCTCCAGGCGGCGGACCTCGGCTTCGTCTTCCAGAAGCAGGTCGCGACCAACCAGCTCCTCGTCGGCGACGGCGAGACGGCGGTGATCGGCGGCCTGACCGTCACCGAGGTCAAGAAGACCCGCTCCGGCATCCCGCTCCTCGGCGGCCTGCCGCTGGTCGGCAAGCTCTTCAGCTTCTCGACCGATAGCGAGAACCGGCGCGACCTCATTATCCTCGTGACGCCCCGGATCATCGACGACGGGCAGCCCGCCTCGAACTGAGGGGGCCCGACCCGGCCGTCCCTGCGAGCCCGGCGACCGCCGGGCTCGCTCGTTTGCGGGAACTCGGGAGGAGCGGTGCACTTCAGGTTCGCCACGGCCGGGGAGTCCCACGGGAAGGCCCTCGTCGCCATCGTCGAGGGGCTCCCGGCGGGCCTGCCCCTCGACGCGGAGTGGGTGGACCGGGACCTCGCGCGCCGGCAGGCCGGCTACGGCCGCGGCGCACGGATGAAGATCGAGCGCGACCGCGTCGAGTGGCTGAGCGGCGTCCGTGCCGGCGAGACCCTCGGCAGCCCCGTCGCCATGCTGGTCCCGAACCGGGACTGGGAGCACTGGGAGGACGTCATGGCCGCCGAGGGCCATGGCGAGCTCCGGCGCCGGCGGGTCACCCGCCCGCGCCCCGGCCACGCCGACCTCGTCGGGGTGCTCAAGTACGACCGCCTCGACGCGCGCGACATCCTCGAGCGCGCGAGCGCGCGCGAGACGACGATGCGGGTCGCCGCCGGCGCCGTCGCCCGCCGCCTCCTCGCCGAGTTCGGGGTGGAGGTCGGGAGCCACGTCGTGTCGCTGGGCGGCGTCCGGGCGCAGGTCCCCGACCCGCTGCCGGCGCCGCTCGACGAGCACGCCGACCGCTCGCCGGTGCGCTGCCTCGATCCCGAGGCGGAGGCGCGCATGGTCGCCGCGATCGACGCCGCGAAGAAGGCGGGCGACACGCTGGGCGGCGAGATCGAGGTCGTGGCGCGCGGCCTGGTCGTCGGGCTCGGGAGCCACGTGAGCTGGGACCGGAAGCTGGACGGCCGCCTGGCCGGGATGCTCATGTCCATCCCCGCGGTGAAGGCGGTGGAGGTGGGCCTGGGCGCCGAGATGGCGCGCCGCCCCGGCTCCGCCGTGCACGACCCGATCGACGCCGAGCCGCCGGGCGAGGCACCGCGGGGCGGCGACCCGCGGGGCGGCTTCCGCCGCGCCACCAACAACGCCGGCGGCCTCGAGGCGGGGATGACCACCGGCGAGCCGCTCGTGCTCCGCGTGGCGATGAAGCCGATCGCGACGCTCATGTCCCCGCTCCGCACCGTGGAGCTCGAGCAGGGCGCCCCCGCCAACGCGGCAAGCGAGCGCTCCGACGTGACCGCCGTGCCGGCGATGGGCGTCATCGCCGAGGCGCTCACCTGCATCGTGCTCGCGGACGCGATGCTCGAGAAGTTCGGCGGCGACTCGCTCGCCGAGATGCGGCACAACGTCCGGGGCTACGTGGAGGCGCTCGGCCATCGCTGGCGCGAGCTCCGCCGGGCGGCGGAGGACGGCGCCGGCTCGTGAGGCGCCACGTCGTCCTCGTGGGGCTCCCCGGCGCCGGGAAGACGACGGTGGGCCGGCTCGTCGCGCAGCGCCTCGGGTGCGCCTTCACCGACCTCGACGCGATCATCGTCCGCCGGGCACAGATGCCGGTGCCGCGCATCTTCGGCGAGTTCGGTGAGTCGGGATTCCGCCGCTTCGAGCGCGAGGCGATGGAGCAGGCGATGGCGCAGGAGCCCGGGGTCGTGGCGCCCGGCGGCGGCTGGGCGGCGCAGCCCGGCAACCTCGAGGCCGTGGCGGGCCGGGCGTTCGTCGTCTACCTCCGCTGCCTCCTCGCGACGGCGGCGAAGCGCACCGATCGCGACGCCAACCGGCCGCTCCTGGTGGGCACCGACCCCGTGGCCCGGATGAAGGAGCTGCTGGCGGTGCGCGAACCGTTCTACCTGCGCGCCGACGCGGAGGTGCGGAACGACCCGCCCCGCGCCCCGGCCCAGGTCGCCGACGAGGTGGCGCAGCTCGCGCGGGAGCGGGCCGGGTGGCAAGTGCAGTGACGACAGTCACTTGCGTTGAGCGTGCTTGCGCGGGGCGGTTCCCCGCCGTTTCTTATGGCCCCGAGCCGGTACCCCGCCGGCCGCGCAGCTAGGCGAAAGGGAGCATGGCGACGACGAAGCGGAAGGCCGCGGGCGCGGCCAAGCGCGGCAAGGAAGCGAAGGCGGCGAGCCCCAAGCCGAAGGCCGCGGCGAAGCCGGCGGCCCCGAAGGCGGCGGGCACGTCGCGGAGCGCGCGTGCGCCGCGCAAGGGCACGTCGCTCGTCATCGTGGAGTCGCCCACCAAGGCGCGCACGATCCGCAACTTCCTCCCGCCCGGCTACCGCGTCGAGGCCTCGATGGGCCACGTGCGCGACCTCCCCGGCGACGCGAAGGCGATCCCCGCCAAGTACAAGGACGTGGAGTGGGCGCGCCTCGGCGTGAACGTCGAGCAGGACTTCGAGCCCCTCTACGTCGTCCCCGCCGACAAGAAGGCGGTGGTGAAGGGCCTCAAGGACGCGCTGGCGGAGGCCGACGAGCTCCTCCTCGCGACCGACGAGGACCGCGAGGGGGAGAGCATCTCGTGGCACCTGGCCGAGCTCCTGCAGCCGAAGGTGCCGGTGCGCCGGATGGTCTTCCACGAGATCACCCGCGAGGCGATCCAGGAGGCGCTCGAGCACACGCGCGAGGTGGACGACCGGCTCGTGCGCGCGCAGGAGACGCGGCGCATCCTCGACCGGCTCGTCGGCTACACCCTCTCGCCGCTCCTCTGGAAGAAGATCGCCTGGGGCCTCTCCGCCGGGCGCGTGCAGTCGGTCGCGATGCGGCTCCTCGTGCTGCGCGAGCGCGAGCGCCGCGCCTTCCGCGCCGGCGTGTACTGGGACCTCGTCGCCCAGCTCCGCCACGCGGGCCAGGGGTTCAAGGCCGAGCTCGCGACTTTGGGCGGGAAGCGCGTCGCGAGCGGCAAGGACTTCGACGAGCGCACCGGCAAGCTCCAGGCGGGGAAGGACGTGGTCCTCCTGGGTGAGCGCGAGGCGGCGGCGCTCCGCGACCGGCTGCTCGCCGCGCCGTGGACGGTGGCCTCCACCGAGGAGAAGCCCACGATCCGCCGGCCGTGGGCGCCGTTCACGACCTCGACCCTCCAGCAGGAGGCGAACCGCAAGCTCCGGCTCAGCGCGCGCGACGCGATGCGGACCGCGCAGGGCCTCTACGAGCGCGGCTTCATCACCTACATGCGCACCGACTCCGTCACCCTCTCCGAGCAGGCCATCAAGGCCGCGCGCTCGGCGGTGACGGAGCTCTACGGGACGGAGTTCCTCCCGGCGGAGCCCCGGCGCTACAGCACGAAGAGCGCGAGCGCGCAGGAGGCGCACGAGGCGATCCGTCCCGCCGGCGCCACCTTCCGCCACCCCGCGGAGACGGGGCTCGAGGGGCGCGAGCTCGCGCTCTACGACCTCATCTGGAAGCGCACCGTCGCGAGCCAGATGGCCGACGCGCGCATCACGCAGCTCGCCGTCGTGATCGACGCCGCCGACGCCACCTTCCGCGCGAGCGGGAAGCGCATCGACTTCGCCGGCTTCCTCCGCGCCTACGTCGAGGGCTCCGACGACCCCGACGCGGCGCTCGAGGACCAGGAGATCATCCTCCCGCCGCTCGCCGTGGGCGACCGGCCGGCCTGCGAGGCGCTCGACGCCCTCCGCCACGAGACCCAGCCTCCCGCGCGCTTCACCGAGGCGACGCTGGTCAAGGCGCTCGAGGCCGACGGCGTGGGCCGGCCGAGCACCTACGCGAGCATCATCGGGACGATCCTCGAGCGCGGCTACTGCGAGCGGCAGGGCCAGGCGCTCGTGCCGACCTTCACCGCGTTCGCCGTCACCGACCTCCTCGAGCAGCACTTCGAGCACCTGGTGGACGAGAAGTTCACCGCGCGCATGGAGGACCAGCTCGACGAGATCGCCGAGGGGAAGGCGGAGTGGCTGCCGTACCTGCGCGAGTTCTACCTCGGGCCCGACGGCCTCCAGCAGCAGGTCCAGCTCCACGAGAAGCGGATCGACCCTGCCGACGCGCGGACGGTGAAGCTCGCGGGGCTCGAGGCGAGCGTGAAGATCGGGAAGTTCGGGCCGTACGTGGAGGTGCAGCGCGACGGCGAGGTGGTCCGCGCCTCCGTGCCGAAGGACGCCGCGCCCGCCGACCTCGACGCCGCGCAGGTGGAGCAGATCCTCCGCCAGAAGATCGCGGGCCCCGACCAGCTCGGCCGCCACCCGGAGACGGGGGAGCCGATCTTCGTCCTCACCGGCCAGTACGGGCCCTACGTGCAGCTGGGCGAGGTGAAGGACGGCGAGCCCAAGCCCAAGCGCGCCTCGCTTCCCAAGGGCGTCGCCCCCGACCAGGTCACCCTCGACCTCGCCGTCGGCCTGCTCTCGCTCCCGCGCACGCTCGGCGAGCACCCGGTGGTGGGCGGGAAGGTGCAGGCGGGGCTCGGGCGCTTCGGGCCGTACGTCGTGCACGACCGCGGCAAGGACGGGAAGGACTACCGCTCCCTCAAGGCGGGCGACGACGTCCTGACCGTGACCCTCGAACGGGCGCTCGAGCTCCTCGCCCAGCCGAAGCAGGGGCGCGGCCGCCGCGCCGCCCCCGTGCCGATCCGCATCCTCGGCAACCACAAGGACGACGACCAGCCCGTCGGGCTCTACGACGGCCAGTACGGCCCGTACGTGAAGCACGGCGACGTGAGCGCCTCGCTCCCGCGCGGCGCCGACCCGGCGAGCGTCACGCTCGCGGAGGCGGTCGAGCTCCTCGCCGCGAAGCGCGCCTCGGGGAAGGGCCGGGGCAAGCGGCGCGGCGCCCGCACCGGACGGAAGGCCGCCGCGACGTGACCGTGACCGTGGTCGGCGGCGGCCTGGCGGGCTGTGAGGCCGCCTGGGCGCTCGCCGAACGCGGCGTCCGGGTGACCCTCCACGAGATGCGGCCGCTCGCGCGGACCGCCGCCCACCAGACCGACCGCCTCGCCGAGCTGGTCTGCTCCAACTCCTTCAAGTCGGTGGAGCTCGGGAACGCCCACGGGCTGCTCAAGCAGGAGCTCCGCGACCTCGGGAGCCTGCTCCTCCCGTGCGCCGACCTGGCGCGCGTGCCGGGCGGGGCCGCGCTCGCGGTGGACCGCGACGCGTTCTCGCGCGAGGTGCATGCGCGGGTGACGGCGCACCCGAACGTCACCGTCGTGCGGGGCGAGGTGACGGCACTCCCGAGCCCCGGCGTCGTGGCCACGGGGCCGCTCACCTCCGACGCGCTCGCCGCCGCCATCCGCGCGCGCCTCGGGCAGGAGGCGCTCGCCTTCTACGACGCCATCGCGCCGATCGTGAGCCGCGAGTCGCTCGACCTCGACCGGCTCTACGCGAAGTCCCGCTGGGGGAAGGGCGAGGGGGACGACTACCTCAACGCCCCGATGGACCGCGACGGGTATGAGGCCTTCCTCGACGCGCTCCTCGCGGCCGACCAGTTCCACGGCCACGACTTCGACCGGGTGCCGTACTTCGAGGGGTGCCTCCCCGTCGAGGAGATGGCGCGCCGCGGGCGCGAGACGCTCCGCTTCGGCCCGATGAAGCCGGTGGGCCTCCCCGACCCGCGCTCCGGCCGGGATCCGTGGGCGGTGGTGCAGCTCCGCCGCGAGGACCGCGCGGGCCAGATGTGGAACCTGGTCGGCTTCCAGACCCGGCTCCGCATCCCGGAGCAGCAGCGGGTGTTCCGGATGATCCCGGGGCTCGAGGCGGCGGAGTTCCTCCGCTTCGGCAGCATCCACCGGAACTCGTACGTGAACAGCCCCGCGGGCCTGGGCCCCGGCCTCGCGGCGAAGGACGACGACCTCCTCTTCTTCGCGGGGCAGCTCACCGGCGTCGAGGGGTACAC
>JBAIWX010000171.1:0-2979 GCA_037916975.1 Gemmatimonadales bacterium | reverse complement strand
CCCGCCTGCGCCCCCTCGAGGGTGAGGAACTCGAAGAGCGTGCGGTCGTCGTGCACCGGCACGCCCCACTCCTCGTCGTGGTAGGCGACGTCGAGCGGGGTGCGCGGCCACGGGCAGCGCGGGCGGTCGTCAGCGGTCATGCGGTCTCCCGGGGCGGGCCCCGTCAATCATCGGTCATCACTCCTCAGTCGTACCACCCCTGCAGGTACCACTCCCCTTCCGGGGTCCGGTAGAGCAGGAATTCCGTCGCACCGCTCGTCGCGCGCCCGTAGTAGCGCGCGAAGGGCGACTGCCCCCACTCCCCCGAGCGGCGCTCGGGGCCGGTGAGCCGGTCCACCGGCCAGCGGGCGCCGCGCCACGCGAACGCCGGACGTTCCCCCCGCTCGAGCGTCACCGCCTCGGCGCGCTCGAGGAGCCGGAGCGGGGGCACCGCCGGCGCCGGTGCCCCCGGCCGCACCACCGGCTCGGCGACGTGCGCCACCGTCTCCCCCGCCTCCTCCCACGCGCCGGTGCGCTCGACGGCGTGCGCGTCGCGCGCGACGGGCCGGACGACACTCATCGGCCCCAGCGCCGCGCGGAGCCGGGCGAACGCGGCGGCAGCGGCGGCGGGATCGCGCCATCCCGTGCGGAGCAGGTCCCCCTGCTCCCCCGCGGGCTCGGCGACCTCGACCACGCGCACCGCGACCCCCGTCACCGGCGCGTCGAGGGTGACCGCCTCGAGCGCCGCGCGGCCCTGCTCGAGGAGCGGCTCGACCCGCGCCACCGCCCGCGCGGGGGCGACGCGCGCGGTGCGCACCGGCGCCACCGCGACCCCTTCCCCCGCGCGCGCGGCGGCATCGAGGTGGAGGTCGAGCTCGAGCACCGCGATCGCGCGGCCGGCGCGCGCCACCTCGCGCACCAGCCGGTCGAGTGCGGCGCGCACGAGGAAGAGCACCGGCTCGAGCGTCTCCGACGGCGACGGCAGCTCGGCGGTGACCTCCAGGCGCTCGGGGGGCCGGGCGAGCGCGGCGCGGCGGTCGTCCACTCCCTGCGCCAGGCGCCACGCGGCGAGTCCCTCGGCGCCCCAGCGGCGCTCGACGTCGGCGGCGGCGAGGGCGGCGAGGGCGCCGGCGGTCTCGAGCCCCAGCGCCGAGAGCGTGTCGCGCAGCTCGGCGGGCATGGGGACGAGGGCGAGCGGCGCGCGCGCGAGGAGGGCGCGGTCGCGGCCCGGCGGGACGGAGCGCGGCATCGGGCCGTCGAGCCAGGTCGCGGCGCGCGCGGCGACGCAGCTCCCGGCGACGGCGACGCGCGCATCGGGGTGCCAGGCGCGCGCCACGCGGAGGAGCCGCTCGGCGAGCCGCTGTTCGCCGCCCAGCCCGTCGAGCCCCGCGGCGCCGACCCACCAGGTGCCGGGGGCGGCGGGCGTCACCTGCGGGCTCCAGCGGAGGCAGGCGGCGGTCACCTCGTTCACCGCGCGCGCCACGCGCACGGGATCGGCGGGGCGCACCTCGAGCGCCGCGGCGAGGGCGCGTGCGGCGGGGAGGGTGAGGCCCGGGAGCACGCCCAGGTCCTGCGCCGCGCGGGTCGCCTGCGCGATGCGGTCGGGGCGTGCGGGGGCGGTGACGGCGAGGAGCCGCGTGTCCCAGTGCGGGGCGAGGGGGCCGGCGGCGTCAGCGCGGGGGGTTCCGTCCGCCGTTCCGGGCGCCCTTCCAGCGCCGCGGGGCGCCGGGCGGGGCGGATGGTCCTCCCGCCACGCCGCGGCGATCGGGAACCTCGGGATGCGCAGGCAGGCCACCCGCTGCGGGTCCGTCATGCTGCACCTCCACGCGGGCGCGGGCGCCGCCGCGCTCGACGAGCACCTCGATCCGTCCCGCGGGGGCGAAGGTCGCGGCGGGATACGCGACGCGCGCGGGCCGGGCGCGCCAGCGGGGGCCGTCGTCGGCGGGGCGGCGGACGGCGAGGCGGACGGCGCCGCCCAGGCGCGAGGGGGTCTCCTCGCCGAGGAGGACGAGGGCGGCGTCCTTCTCGCGGGCGAGGCCCAGGAGCCGGAGGGCGATGGGGCGCGGGAGCTGGGGGGCGCCGTCGAGGAGGACGAGGCCGAAGGCGCCGCTCCGGAGGAGGACGTCGGCGCACCAGGGGCCGCGGCCGGGATCGGCGGGGCGGACGACGCGGAGGGGGCCCTCGCCCAGGGGGGCCCAGTCGCCGGGATGGAGGGTGCGGGCGGCATCCACCCAGGCGACGCCGAGCCCGCGGGCGAGGGCGGCCTGGACGAGGAGGCGGGCGAGGGTGGTCTTGCCGGCGCCCAGGGGGCCGACGACCTCGGTGAGCCGGCCGCGGGGGAGCCCGCCCCCCAGGGCGGCATCGAGGTCACCGAGCCCGGTAGGGAGGGCGTCGGCGGCCGCGGGCGGCGGGGCGACGACGAGGGCGAGGCGGGCGAGGAGGGGGGAGGGCATGGATGGGTTCGGGTGCTATGGTGGCAAGTATCTGTTGTTTATGGGGTTGCGTGGTCTAGGCTTGGTGGGGTTTCTTGGGCTCAACGGATACCGAACAAATACCGAAGTACCAGAATACGTGTTGGCCGGGGGTGGGGCAAGAGTGGGGATGTGGTGGGGAGAGGAGGGGTCAGCGGGGGGAGCGCACAAAATTGAATAGTGGTGTCACGGGAGAGGAGTAAGTTGCTATACACCAACCAACCCGGACGCCACGCCCAGCAGGTCCCATGACCCAGAGAAAGAAGGCGCAGGAGCTGATCACCGCACTGAACCAAGGGGGGTTCTACTGCGAGTGTCCCGCGTGCGACCACGCCATGCGCCTCAAGGATGCAGGCCTGTTCTATCTCGACGACTTTTCCCCTGAAGCTGCCGAGCGCTACCGGGAGATGCTCGAGGAGGTACGGGAGCGGCGGAGAAAGCTCAATGAGCTCAGGAAGAGAATTCCGCTCCAGTCCCAGAGAGGCGCAGAGGCGGTGAACATCGGCTTCATCCTGGAGCGGATCGCCCC
>JBAIWX010000170.1:0-20843 GCA_037916975.1 Gemmatimonadales bacterium | reverse complement strand
CACCCCCGAGCCGGCGCCCGCGGCCGGCCCGACATGGGACGCGCTGCAGGTCGGGTGGCGCCCCGCCGCCGCGCCGGCGTCCCGCGAGGTGACGGCTTCGGTGCGGCGGGCCGGCCGGCGGGAGGGGCGCGCCCTCGCGATCGTCGGCGGAGCCGCGCTCATCGCCGGCGCGATCATCGGGGACGATGCGGGCACGGTGATCATGATCAGCGGCGCCGTGATCGGCCTCTACGGCCTCTGGCTCTGGCAGCGCTGACGCCGGCGCCGGGGCGGGCGCCGCGGGTGCCGGCTCAGCGGCCCGGCCCCGTCTCCACCGGAAGCTCGCTGCGCTCCGCCCACTCCGTCCACGACCCGAGGTAGACGCGCACGCGCGGGTAGCCCAGGAGCCACTTGAGCACGAAGTAGAGGTGGCTCGCCTCGGTGGCGCTGTTGCAGTACAGGATGATGTCCCGCCCGGGCTCGATGCCCTGCGCCAGGTACGCCGCGCGCAGGGAATCGGCGGGGCGGAAGACGCGGCCGAAGCCCTGCTGCTCGAGGTCGCGCTGCCACCAGTGGTTGACCGCCCCCGGGATGTGCCCGCGTCGGAGCTGCGCCCCCGCCTCCCCGGCGAACTGCTCCGGCGGTCGGGCGTCCACGAGCAGCGCCCCCCCGCCGCGCGCCGCATTCTCCACCTCCGCCCGCCCCGCCGTGTCCGCGCTCCACGGTCGCGACCGCCACCAGGCCGCCGGCGCGGGCGGCACGCGCGGGTACCGCTGCGTCACCGCGCGGTGCTCGAGCTCCCACTTGAAGTAGCCACCGTCCAGCACGAACACGCGCGGGTGGCCGAACCCGGCGAGGAGCCACGCCGCGTACGTCGCGTCGATGTTGAGGGTCTCCCCCGCCGAATAGATCACGACCGGCAGGGCGGGATCGAGCCCGAGGCGCACGCAGAGCGCGCGGAGGGCCGGCGGGTCGAGCGGCTGCACCGGGAGCCCGCCGCGGCTCGCACGCAGCGTCTCGACGCTGAGGTATTGCGCCTCCGGGAGGTGGCCCTTGAGGTACGTCCAGATGTCGAGGCGGACGTCGAGGAGACGCACGGGCTGGCCGCGCGCGAGCCATGCCGCCAGGGAATCGGTGGCGAGGAGGCGCGGCACCGCCGACGGTGGCACCGGCCGAGGCGCCGGGAGCGGGGCGGGCAGCGCGGGGCGGTTCGAGACCTCCTCGGACCCCGCGACCCCCATGACGTCGCGCTCGAGCTCGACGTAGACGCGCGCGCCGTTCCGGCGGAGCCGGCTCGCGAGCGCCACCGGCCGGCGCTCATCGGCGGGGGGCAGGTCGGCCAGCGCCTGCTTCATCGGCGTCCCGTCCTCCACGGCGCGTCCGAGCCGCGTCCGCAGCGCCGCGACGTAGCGGCGCGTCGAGTCCACGAGCGCCGCGGGATCGTCCGGGATGCGCCCGTGGCCCGGGACGATGACGCGCGGGCCGAGCGCCGTGATCGCGTCGAGGGTGCGCAGGAGCACGCGGCTGTCACCGTCGGCCACCATGGTGACGCCGTCCTCCACCAGGACGTCGCCGGCGAAGAGGACGCCCGGCCCGGGGAGCCAGACCATCAGGTCGCCGGCCGAGTGCGCCGGGCCCGGATGCCAGAACACGACGCGGGTCCCGCCGACGGTGAGGGTATCGAGACCGGTGACGGGCCGGTCCGGCACGTCGGCGGGCGCGAAGCCCTGCAGCTCCTCGAGCCCCACCACGCCGACCCAGTCCGCCATCTCGGCGTCGAGCCCGCCTTCGTTCGCGAGGACGCGCGTGTCGGGGTGCGCGATCACCTGCGCCCCGCGGCGCTTCACCGCGATGGCGCCGAAGACCATGTCGGGATGGTGCGCGTAGAGCGCGAGCCAGCGGAGCGGCGCCTTCGTCACCGTGCGGATGCTCCGCACCACCGCCTCCCCCTGCGCCGGGCTCGCGAGCCCGCCGATCACCAGCACCCCCTCCTTCGTGACGACGAAGCCGGCGTTCGGCCGGCCCTCGACGCCCTTCCCCGTGTCGCCCAGTACCGCGTAGACCCCCGCGCCGAGGCGGCGGACCGGGTAGAGGGTCGTGGCGGTCGTCTTCGAGAAGGCGCGCGGGCGGAGCTTCACCTGCGCGCCGGCACGCGGCGCGACGGCGGCGAGCGCGAGCGCCGCGGCGAGGAGGGCGCGCGGAGGGCGAACGGGCATGGCGAGCGTCGGAAACGGACGGCCCGGGAGGGGTGTCCCGGGCCGGCGGTCAGGTGGCGGCGAAGGCGATCTGGACGGACTGCTCGAAGACGGCGCCCTTGCTGTCGGTCCAGCGCATCGTGAGCGGCCCTTCACGGTCGGCGACGAGGTGGAAGCTCATCACCGGGTCCCGGCTGATGCCGGAAGTCCAGGTGAAGCGCGCGACCTGCGTCCCCGCGTACGTCACGGTCACGTCCCTGATGAACCACGCCGGGATGGGCTCGCCCTCGGGCGTGCGGAAGAAGCCGGTGTCCATCGGGTGCGAGACGATGGAGTGGACGAGGATCGTGTCGCCCTGCTGGATCCGGGCGGGCACGCGGATCCGGGCATCGCCGATGTCGTGGCGCATCAGCCGCATCCGTTGAGGGAGACGCTGACCTTCGCGTAGTCGGCCCAGGCGTCGCCCTTCGAGGTGACCGCGATGGCGCGCACCCACGTGGTACGCTTCATCTTGATGCGCGTCTGCAGGTAGACGCGCCCCATGGCGGGCGAGAGCTCGAACGCGGCGAGGTGGGCGTCGGGATTGTGGTCCACCACGAGGTGGACCGCGCGCACGTGCTCGTCCGCGGTCATCGGGAGGTCGGCCTCGATGACCACCGGGACGACACGCCCGTCCTCGGCGACGACCGGCATGTCGAGGCTGACGTGGCCGCGCTGGATCGGGCGGCCGCCGGAGATCTCGCGCAGGATGCGCGCGACCTCCTCATTCGGCACCTCGGGGTCGTCGGGGCCCTGCGCGAGGAGCCGCGCGGGCAGGCCCAGCGCCGAGCCCGACGCGGCGGCCAGGCCGAGCGCGACACCCTGCTTGATGAACCCGCGGCGTGGCGTGGGGTCGAGCGGCATGCGGTGCCTCCACGGGGCGGCTGGCGCCCCTCCGGCGTCTCCCCGAAGTTGGGCCCGCGCCCGGCAGGGCGTCAAGCGAGGGAGCGCGTGCCGCCCGGTCCGCCGCCCCGAGCGGGGGCGTTAGCTTCCGGCATCTTGCCGCCCGAACTCCCTGCGAGCCCCGGAACGTCCGTGACGCCACGTGCCCCGCGCGCCAGCGGGCGGCTCCTCGCCGCCGGCCTCCTCCTGACCGCGAGCCTGGCAGGGGCGCAGCCGCTCGTCGCGCAGCAGGTGCCGCTCCGCGGCGTGGTGCGGAGCCAGGAGGGCGCGCCGATCGCCGGCGCCCTCGCGCGCGCGGAGCCCTCGGGTCGCCGCGCCGCCACCGATTCGGCGGGCCGCTTCGCACTCGAGGTCACCGGGGACACCCTCCTCGTGGTCGGCGCGGCGGGGTACGGGCCCGAGCGCGCGCGGCTCCCCGGCCCGCGCGAGGTGGTGGTGACGCTCGTCCCCGCACGCGAACTCGACGCCCTGAGCGTGACGGCGAGCCGTGCCCGCCCGCTGCTCGACGCGCGCGGGGCGACGACCGGCGGTGCGCTCGAGCGCGCCGAGCTCGAGGCGCTCCCCACCGACCAGCGGAACCCGCTCAGCCTCGCCAGCAACGTGCCCGGGGTCGCCCAGGCGACCGGCTTCTTCGGCGACGCCCCACCGCTCTCGCTCAATGGCGGCAACAGCCTCTACACGCAGTACACCCTCGACGGCCTCGACGACAACGAGGGGTTCCTCGGCGGCCCGCGCGTCGAGTTCCCCCTGGGCGCGCTGGAGCGACTGGACGTCGCGGTGAACGGCTACTCCGCCGCACTCGGGCGGAGCCCGACCGGCGTCGTGAACCTGGCGTCGCGGGCCGGCGGGCCGCGCTGGTCGGGCGAGGTCTTCGGCTACTGGCGGCCCGGGATCCCGCTCGACGCGCGGCCGAAGCTCACCCCGCCCGGGACCGACCCCGAGGGCTTCCGCCGCGTCCAGCTGGGCGGGGGCGCCGGCGGCCCGCTCGCAACTGGGCGCACCTTCGCCCACGTGGCGGCGGAGTACACCAGCGAGAACGAGGACCGGATCGGCTCGACGGCGCAGACCGCCTTCGTGGGCACCGAGCGCCGCGAGACGGTGAAGCTCGCGGGCCGGCTCGACCACGGCTGGAGCCCCGGCCAGACCACGACCCTCCGCGTCGCCGTGAGCGACGTGCGCCGGGCCGGCCAGGGGACGGGCGTCGTCGTCCCGGAGGCGGACATCACCACCCGCCGGATCGGCTCGCTCACGGCCCTCCTGCACCGCTCGCGGCTCGCCGGCGGGCGCGGCAGCAACACCGCCGCGGCGCAGCTCGGCACCTTCCGGTGGTTCTTCCCGCCCACCCGGAGCGACTTCTCCCGGCCGCAGGTGACGGTGCTCGCCCCCGACGGCACGACCGTCGAGGCGGTGGTGGGATCGAGCAACTTCGTCTTCGACGAGTCGGAGACGCAGCTCCAGCTCCGCGACGTCGTCGAGGCGGACCTCGGCCGAGGGCACGTCCTCGCCGCCGGCGCGGACGTCGTGACGGCCTGGTTCCGGCTCCGCGGCTCGCAGACCAACCCGAACGGCGCGTACGAGGTGTACGACGACGGCAACATCGTCGCGGCGGGGCGCTTCCTCTCCATCGCGGACATCCCCGCCGACGTCCGCGTGAAGAGCTACACGATCGACGCCTCGCCCCAGCAGGTGAACCTGCGGCAGACGGTCGTGGGCGCGTTCGTCGAGGACCGCTGGCGCCCCTCCGCGCGGCTCACGGTCACCGCGGGGCTCCGCTGGGACTACGACGACATCACGAGCCGGGGCGAGAGCCGGCCCGACCTCGACAACGTCCAGCCCCGGCTGGCGTTCAACTGGCTCCTGTCGGGCCGGAGCGTCCTGCGCGGCAGCCTCGGCGCCTTCACGGGCAAGTTCCCGTACACGATCTACTCCGACGCGGTGCAGTTCGGCCCGCAGGGGAACGCGACCGTGCGCTTCGAGGGCGACAGCGCCCCCGCCTACCTGCAGGGGAAGACGCCGGCGCAGCTGCAGGCGGAGCGGGACCGGCTCCCCCCGCGCGAGATCCGGCGGACCTTCGCGCTCGGGCTCGAGCAGCCGTGGAGCCTGCAGGCGACGCTCGGCTGGCAGGTGCAGCTGGGCGACCGGTGGGCGCTCGCGGTGGACGCGGTGTGGAACGAGACCCGTCACCTGCCCCGCTCGGTGGACCTCAACCCGATCGGCTATCGCCTCACGCCCGCCGACAGCGTGGACCGCCCGGCCACGTTCGGCGACACCCTCCGGCCGGTGCGGCCCGTGGCCGGGAGCTACCGGCGGCTCACCACGACGGAGACGGGCGGCCGCGCGCGCTATCGCGCGCTGTACGTCGCGCTCCGGCGCCAGCTCTCCCCGGCGTGGTCGGTGGACGCGAACTGGACCTGGTCGCACGCGCAGGACGACACGGAGGACATCAACTTCAACGCGACCCAGGGGAACTGCTTCGCGCGCGACCGCCGGGACGCCGTCACCGGCCAGCCGTGCACGAGCGACGAGTGGGCGGACGCGATCAACGACCGCCGCCACAAGGTGACCCTCCGCGCGCTCTGGGCGCTGCCGCGCCGCCTCGCGCTCGCGGTGATCGCGGACCTCCAGACCGGCCAGCCCGTCAACCGCGTCGCCTTCTTCCGCGACCTGGACGGCTCGGGCCCGATCTTCGGCAACGGCTTCGTCGGCAACCAGGACCGCTTCGCCGGGGTGCCGCGGAACGGCGAGCGGCTGCCCGCCTTCTTCGAGCTCTCCGCCAGCGCGGCGTGGCGCGTGCCCCTCGGCGCGCAGGCGCTCGAGGTGCGGGGCGACGTGTTCAACGTGCTGAACGGCACCGAGTGGGGCGGCTTCGCGAACGGGATCCCGGGGGGCGGGAGCCGCACGCAGGTCGGGCGACCCGGCGACCCGATCGTCCTGCGGAGCCCCGGCCGGCCGCGCCAGGTGCAGCTCTCCGCGCGGTACCTGTTCTGAGCGTGATGCACGCACGCGCCGACCGCCAGCCGCAGCGCCGCCCCCGGCCCGCCCGCGCCGCCGTCGCCGCCGCGCTCCTCCTCGCCACGGCGTGCGGGCACCGGGCGCCGCCCGGCGCAGCCGACCTCGCCGCCGTTCCGTGGGACACGGTCGTGGCGCGCGCGCGGGGCTCGACCGTCACGTGGCGGATGTGGCGCGGCGATCCGTCGGTCAACGCGTTCGTGGACGGCTGGGTGGCGCCTCGGCTCGCGGCCACCTACGGCATCACGCTGCGCGCCGTCGAGGGCCAGGGCCCCGTCATGGTGAACCAGCTCCTCGTCGAGCGGGACGCCGGTGCGCGGGGGACGACGGACCTCCTCTGGCTCAACGGCGAGACCTTCCACAACCTGCGCCGGGCGGGACTGCTGGCCCGCCACTGGGCGGCGCGGCTCCCGGCGGCGATTGCGGTGGACAGCGCCGACCCGACGCTCACCAGCGACTTCGCGCAGCCGACGGAGGGCGACGAGTCGCCGTGGGGCCGCGTGCAGTTCGCGCTCATCTTCGACACGCTCCGCACCCCCGACCCGCCCCGCTCGGTGGCCGAACTCGCGGCATGGATCGACCGGCACCCGGGGCGCTTCACCCACGACCAGGGGTTCACGGGGACGGCGTTCCTCAAGATCCTGCTCTACGCGCTCAACGGCGGCCCGGCGCCGTTCGCCGGCGGCTTCGACTCGACGCGCTACGCCGCGGGGGCGGCCCGGGTCTGGGCCTGGCTCGACCGGCATCGCGAGGCATTCTGGCGCGGCGGACGCACCTGGCCCGCCGACGTCGCCGACCTCCACCGCCTCTTCGCCAACGGCGAGGTGGACTTCAGCATGTCGTTCAACCAGAACGAGGTGGTGACGAAGGTGCGGCAGGGGATCCTTCCCGCCTCCGCGCGCGCGCTCCTGCTGCGCGACGGCACGATCGCCAACGCGCACTTCCTCGGCATCCCGGCCGGCGCTCCCAACCCGTGGGGCGCCATGGTGGTCGCCGACTTCCTCCTCTCGCCGGCGGCGCAGTTCGAGAAGCTGCGGCCCGAGGTCTGGGCCGACGGGAGCGTGCTCGCCCCCGGCCGCCTCGGGCCGGCGTGGCGGGCGCGCTTCGACTCGCTTGCGCGGGTCGCGAACGCGCTCCCGGCCGACTCGCTCGCGCGCTACGCACGCCCCGAGGTGGACCCGCGCTACGGCGAGCGCCTCGCCGCCGACTGGCGCGTGCGGATCCGGGAGCGCCCGTGACCCGCCCGGCGCCCCTCCGCGCGCTCCTCCTCCCCCTCGTCGTCGCCGCACCGGTGCTGGCGGGCCTCGCCTACTCGCTCATGGCGGCGTTCGGCCTCACCGGCTTCGGCGGCGGCGCGCCCGGCCCAGGGCGCGTCGCCCGCGTCCTGGCGGAGCCGGCGGTGCACGCCAGCGTCGGGTGGACGCTCGCGACGGCGCTCGCGAGCACCCTGCTCGCCACCGGGGCGGCGGTCGCGACGAGCGTCGCGCTCCGCGGCCGCGCGCGCCTCGACCGCCTCGGGCGCACCCTCGCGACCCTGCCCCTCCCGGTCCCGCACCTGGTCGCGGCCGCGACCGCGCTCCTCGTGCTCGGGCAGGCCGGCCTCCTCGCCCGGCTCGGCGCAGCGCTGGGGCTCGTCTCCGGGCCGGCTGACATGCCCGCGCTCGTCTACGATCGCGCCGGCATCGGCCTCGTGCTCGCCCTCGCCTGGAAGGAGTTCCCGTACCTCGCGCTCGTCGCGTCGAGCGTCCTCGCCACCCGCGGCGCCCGGCTCGAGGAGGCCGCCCGTACGCTCGGCGCCACGCCGGCGCAGGCCTTCCGGCGCGTGACGTGGCCCGTGCTCCGCCGGGGACTCGCCCCCGCCGTCGTCGCCGTCTTCGCCTTCGTCGTCGGCTCCTGGGAGGCGCCCCGCCTCCTCGCGCCGAGCGCCCCGCTCCACCTCTCGCTCCTCACGTACGAGCGGTACACCGACCCCGACCTCGCGCGCCGCGCCGACGCGTTCGTGCTCGCCGTCGTGGCGCTCGCGCTCGCGGGCGCGGCGGTGGCGCTCCACGAGTGGGCAGCGCGGCGCCGGGACGACCTCGAGTGACGGCGCGCCGGCTCCTGGTCCTCGTGCTGGGCGCGTCGGCCGTGCTGCCGCTCGCCCTGCTCGTCGTCGCGTCGCTCGCCGCGACGTGGCACTACCCGGCGCTCCTGCCCGGGGCGTGGACCACTGCCGCCTGGCGTCCGGCGTTCGCCGCGGGCGGCCGCCTCGGTCCCGCGCTGGTGACGAGCGCCCTGCTCGCCGGCGGAGCCGCGGCGCTCGCGGTGGCGGTGGGGCTGCCCGCCGGGGACGCGCTCGCCCGGCTCCGCGGCTGGCCGCGGCACGCGGGCGCCGCGCTGGCCTTCCTCCCCGTCGCCGCCCCGCCGATCGCGCTCGCTACCGGGCTGCACTACACCCTGCTCCGCCTCGGGCTCGGCGGGACGCCGGGAGGCGTGCTCCTCGCGCACGCGGTGCCCGCCGCGGGCTACGCGACACTGTTCTTCACCGGCACCTTCGCGGTGCTGGACCGCCGCGTCGTGCTCGAGGCGCGCTCCCTCGGCGCCACGGCGCGCCAGGCCTGGTGGCGCGTGGAGTTGCCCCTGCTCCGCCGGCCGATCGTGGACGCGTTCGTCCTCGCCTTCCTCGTCTCCTGGGCACAGGTGCCGCTCACCCTCCTCATCGGCGGGGGCGCGGTGCGCTCCCTGCCCCTCGAGGTGGTGGCCTACGTGCTGGCCGGGCAGGATCGCGACGCCGCGGCGGGCGCCCTGCTGCTCACGCTGCCGCCGATGCTCCTGCTCCTCGCCGCCGGGCGCCTGACGCGCGCGCTCGAGGTGCCGCCGCCGTGACCGCGGCCCTCGTGCTCGACGGGGTCGCCGTGCCGTTCGGCACGCGGCCGGGCCTCGCCGGCATCGCGCTCGAGGTGCCGCCCGGGGGGCAGCTGGCGCTCCTCGGCGCGTCGGGCTCGGGGAAGAGCTCGCTGCTCCGCGCGATCGCGGGGCTCGGGCCCCTCGACGCGGGGCGGGTCGTGGTCGCGGGACGCGACGTGACGCACGAACCGCCCGAGGCGCGCGGCGTCGTCTACCTGCACCAGGCGCCGCTGCTCTTCCCCCACCTGTCGGTGGCGGGGAACGTCGCGTTCCCGCTCGAGGTGCGGCGCGTCCCGGCTGCGGAGCGCGTGGCGCGGGTGCACGCCGCGCTCGACGCGGTGCGCCTGGCGGAGCTCGCGGGGCGGCGACCGCACGAACTCAGCGGCGGGCAGCGGCAGCGTGCCGCGCTCGCGCGGGCGCTGGTGGCCCGCCCCGCGGTGCTGCTGCTCGACGAGCCGTTCACCGGGCTCGATCCCGCGCTCCGGCAGGAGGTCCGTGAGGCGCTCGTCGCCCTGCAGGCGACCCACCGGTCCGCGCTGGTGCTGGTCACGCACGACCTCGACGACGCGGCGTTCGTCGGCGACCGGATCGGCGTCCTCCACGAGGGCGGCCTCGCCCAGGTCGCGGCGCCCGCGGAGCTGTTCGCGCGGCCACGCTCCCTCGCGGTCGCCCGGCTCACGGGCATCCCCAACGCGGTGCCGGCCTCGCTCCGTGCGGACGGCACCGCCGAGGGACCGCTCGGCACGCTCCGGCCCGGGGCCGCCTTCGCAGCGCCCGGGGCCGTGACGCTCGTGTTCCGGCCGGAGGCGCTGCTCCCGGACCCCGAGGGCCCACTCGCGGGTATCGTCCGCTCGGTGCATGCGCGGGCCGCCGGCATCACGATGCGACTGGAGGTCGCCGGCCACGCGCTCGAGGCGCGGCAGCCGGACGACGGGCCGCCCCCCGACATCGGCGCGACGCTCCGCTGCCGGCTGCGCGAGGACCGCGTCGTCGCCGTCGCCGCCGAGCCCTGAGCACGGGCCGACGCCATCGGCGGGTGCCCCTCGGGTGGCGTCCGCCGACGGAACGTGACTTGCCCCCGGCACGCGGGCATTCCCGGGAAGCTCCACCCCTCCGCGACGTGCCGACGCGCCTTGTCGGCAGGGTGGCCGCTTCCTATCTTTAGTCGTCTAAATGCTGGATGGGCGCGGATTTCCACCCACACAGACCGCAGGCGAGGCGCCGTGGACTCCGAGACGCTGCAACAGGTTGCCCTGTTCGAGAAGTGCCGACAGTTCACCAAGGCACGTGAGATCCAGGCCGCCGGGCTCTACCCGTACTTCAAGCCGATCTCCGAGTCCGAGGACACCGTTGTCATCATCGAGGGACAGCGGCGCATCATGCTCGGCTCGAACAACTACCTCGGCCTCACGCACCACCCGAAGGTGCTCGAGGCCGCGCAGCGTGCCCTCTCGCGCTACGGCTCCGGGTGCACGGGCAGCCGCTTCCTGAACGGCACGCTGGACCTCCACGAGCAGCTCGAGCATGCGCTGGCCGAGTTCCTCGGCAAGGAGGCGTGCCTCGTCTTCTCGACCGGCTACCAGGCGAACCTCGGCATGATCTCCGGCCTCATCGGCCGGGGCGACGTGGTCTACCTCGACAAGCTCGACCACGCCTCCATCGTGGACGGCGCCAAGATGAGCTACGGGGAGACCGAGCGCTTCAACCACGGCGACCTCGCCGGCCTCGAGCGGAAGCTCGAGCGCCAGAAGCCGGGCGTCGCGACGATGATCGTCGTGGACGGCGTCTACTCGATGGAAGGCGACATCGCCGACGTGCCCGCGCTCGTGAAGGTGGCGCACCGCCACGGTGCCGCGCTCGCGGTGGACGACGCCCACTCGATCGGCGTCCTCGGGCCCCGCGGCGAGGGGACGGCGGCGCACTTCGGCATGACCGACGAGGTGGACCTCATCGCCGGCACCTTCTCGAAGTCGCTCGCCTCGATCGGCGGGTTCGTCGCGGCGTCGGAGAACGTCATCCACTACCTCCGCCACCACAGCCGCCCGCTCATCTTCACCGCCTCGCTCCCGCCGGCCAACACCGCGGGCGTGCTGGCGGCGCTCGAGGTCCTCAAGGCGGAGCCGGAGCGGCGCGAGCGGCTCTGGGCCAACACCAAGCGCCTCCACGAGGGCTTCCGGCAGCTGGGCTTCGACATCGGCCCGACCGAGACGCCGATCGTCCCGGTGCTCATCGGGCCGCTCGAGAAGACCTTCGTCATGTGGCGGAAGCTGTTCGACGCCGGGGTGTTCACGAACCCCGTGGCGCCGCCGGCGGTGCCGCCCTCGCAGTGCCGGCTCCGCACGAGCCTGATGGCGACGCACACCTTCGACCAGATCGACTTCGCCCTCGAACAGTTCGGGAAGATCGGCCGGGAGCTGGGGGTCATCTGACCGCGGTCTCGGTCCGCCCGGTCCGGTCGGGCCGGGACCTGAAGGCGTTCGTCGACCTGCCCTACCGCCTCTTCGCGCGGGACCCCGTCTGGGTCCCGCCGCTCCGGCTGGACGTCAACACCACGCTCTCCCGCACGAAGAACCCCTTCTTCGAGCACGCCGAGGCCGAGTACTTCCTGGCCGAGCGCGGCGGCGAGGTGGTGGGGCGCATCGCGGCCGTGCACAACCGGCTCCACAACGAGACGCACCAGGACCGCGTCGGCTTCTGGGGCTGGTTCGAGTCCGTGGACGACCAGGCGGTGGCCGACGCCCTCTTCGCGGAGGCGGCGGCGTGGCTCCGGCCCCGCGGGCTCGACACGCTCCGCGGCCCCGCCTCCTTCTCGGTGAACGACCAGTGCGGCCTCCTCGTGGACGGCTTCGACACGCCGCCCTCGTTCATGATGCCGCACAACCCGCGGTACTACGTCCCGCTGGTGGAGCGCGCCGGGTTCACGGTGGCGAAGAACCTCCTCGTGTACGAGGGGGGGCGCCTCGATCCGGGGCCCGTGCCGCTCCTCGACCGGCTCGCGCGCGGCGCGGACATCGTGCACCGGCGGAACCCCGGCCTCACCATCCGCCCGCTCGAGGTGAAGCAGATCCGGCGGGACGTCGGGCTGATCAAGTCGATCTACTCGGCGGCGTGGGAGAAGAACTGGGGCTTCATCCCCATGACGGACCACGAGTGGGACCACCTGGCGGCGCAGTTCAAGCCGGTCGTGGTCCCGGAGCTCGTGCCGTTCCTGCTCAAGGACGGGGAGCCCATCGGCTTCGCCGTGGCACTCCCCGACTTCAACAGCGTCCTGCACGGCAACCGCAACGGCGGCACGCTGGGCGGGGTCGCCCGCATCCTCTGGGCGCTCAACCGGCGCACCCTCTGGCGCCTGCGCATCCTCCTCCTCGGCCTCCTTCCCGAGTACCGCGGCCGCGGCCTCGACGTGCTCCTCTACCACTGGATCTGGTCGAAGGGCCAGGCCCTCGGCTACCGCTGGGGCGAGGCCGGCTGGATCCTCGAGGACAACGCGGCGATGAACGCGGGCCTCGAGAAGATGACCTTCCGCGTCTACAAGACCTACCG
Organism: Gemmatimonadales bacterium; assembly: GCA_037916975.1. GTDB lineage: Bacteria > Gemmatimonadota > Gemmatimonadetes > Gemmatimonadales > GWC2-71-9 > JAGGAG01. The sequence continues at coordinate 8,289 of JBAIWX010000170.1, read as the reverse complement.
GTTCTACGACCGCCCCCTATGAAGGCGCTGGTGACCGGGGCCACCGGCTTCGTCGGCGGCCACCTCGTGGACCGGCTCCTCGCCGAGGGCGCCGAGGTCACGGCGCTGGTGCGATCGCCGGGGAAGGCGGCGGACCTCGCCGCCCGGGGCGTGCGACTCGTCGCGGGCGACCTCGAGGCGCACGACGCCCTCCGTGAGGCGGCGCGGGGCCAGGACGTCGTCTGGCACGTCGCAGCGCTCGTGGGAGCGGTGGACGAGGCGGCGTTCATGCGGGCGAACCGGGACGGCACCGCCAACCTGGTGGCGGCGGTGCGCGCGGTGGCGGCGGACGCCCGCTTCGTCCACGTGAGCTCGCTCGCCGCCGCGGGTCCCGCGGGGCGCGGGCGCCCGCGCACCGCGGACGAGCCCGTCCAGCCGGTCACGATGTACGGCCGCAGCAAGCAGGCCGCCGAGGAGGTCGTGCGCGCGAGCGGGCTCCGCTGGGTGATCGCGCGGCCGCCCGCGGTCTACGGCCCGCGCGACCGGGACAACTTCATCGCGCTCTTCCGCCTGGCGCGGGCCGGCATCGTGCCGGTTTTCGGCTCGGGCGACCAGGAGCTGTCGCTCGTCCAGGTGGAGGACCTCGCCGAGGGGCTGCGCCTCGCCGGCACCGCACCCGGCCTCGAGGGGCGTGCCTGGTTCGTGCACCATCCCGAGGTCGCCACGAGCGCCGACGTGGTGCGCACCGTGGGCCGCCTGATGGGGCGCGAGGTGCGCGTGGTCCCGATCCCCTTCGGGATGGCGCGCGTCGCACTCGGCGTGGCCGGGGGGATCGCGGGCCTGCTCGGGCGCAAGACCATCCTCCGTGCCGACAAGGCCCACGAGTTCTACCAGCCGGCCTGGACCGGCGACGCCACGCCGTTCCTGCGCGAGGCGGGGTGGGCACCCGCGTACGACCTGGCGCGCGGGATGGCGCGGACCTGGGCCTGGTACCGCGAGGCGGGGTGGCTCTGACGGCACGCTACCGCGCCGTCGAGCTCGCGCTCATGGCCTACGCCGCGGTGGTGACCGCGGTGGCGCTGGACCGCGCCCCCGCCGCGCCGGGGAACTGGGGCATCGCGCTCGCGCACGCGCTCGTGGTGGTGCTGGTCCTGCTCCTCGCGCGCGCCGGGGCGAGCGCGACGGGCCGCGCCCTCCGCGACGTGGCACCCCTGCTCCTCCTCCTCGGCCTCTACGCCGCGCTCGACGTGCTGCACACCGGCCCGTACCACCGGAGCTACGACGCGCTGGTGCTGGGGTGGGAGGAGCGGCTCTTCGGGATGCAACCCGCCCGCGACTGGTGGCAGCGCCATCCGAGCCGGTTCTGGTCCACGGTGCTGCACGGCGTCTACTTCGGCTACTACCTCATCCTCGCGGTCCCGGCGCTCTTCTTCCTCGCCCGGGGCGACCGGCCCGCGCTGCGCGGCTTCACGCGCGCGGTGATGACCACCTTCTGCGTCTGCTTCCTGGTCTTCATCTTCCTGCCCGTCGCCGGGCCGTACTACACCTTCGCACGCCCCACGGGACCCTTCGTCGAGACCGTCACGGCGAAGCTGGTGTACGCATCGCTCACCTCGGGCAGCTCCTACGGGGCCGCGTTCCCCTCCTCCCACGTCGCGGCCACCACCGCGGCCGGCATCGCGGCCTGGCGCGGCTCCCGCCGCCTGGGGCTCGCCCTCCTCGCGCCGGTGGTGCTGATGCCCATCGCGACGGTCTACTGCCAGATGCACTATGCGGTCGATGCGCTGGCCGGCATCGGGATCGGGCTCTCGGTCCCCGCGCTCGCCGCACGGCTCGAGGGCGCCGACCTCTCGGCCTGACGCATGCCACGGGAGGGAACGTGGCCCCGAAGCGAAACGGCCCGCCGGACGCAGCGTCCGGCGGGCCGTCGTGCCTCGGGAGGCGGGGCTCACTCGACGGTGAGCTCGCCCTTCATGCCGAGCGCCTGGTGCGGCGTGCAGTGGAACTGGTACTTGCCCTTCGGGAAGCCCGCGGTGTTCAGCGAGAGGATGCCGTTGGCCTCGACGATCAGGTTCCCGGTGAGGGGCGCCATCTTGTTCGCGCCGAAGGCGTTGTCGATCGCCGCCGCCGCGCCCGAGGGGATCCCGGCCGGGTCGAACGCCACGTTGTGCGGGCCGCCGCTCACGTTCTTGAACGCGATGACGTCGCCGGCCTTCACCTTGAGGACGTTCGGGTTGTACTTGTAGGCGGTGCCCTCGAGCACCATCTCGACCGTCACCGCCGGCGCCGCCGCCGGGGCAGCGGCCGGCGCGGCCGCCGGAGCCGCGGCCGGGGCCGCCTCCGCCGCCGGCTGGGCCGCCGGCTGCTCCTCCGCCTTCTTCTCGCCGCCGCAGGCGGCGAGCACCACCGCGAGGCCCGCGGCGATCGTCGCAACGCGCATCTCTGTCCTACCTCCCGAAGGGTGTCTCAGCGTGGACGGGTCCCTCGCCCGCCGCACGGCGCCAAAAATAGCCTTTGTGAACCGCTTCACAAGTGCGGGGTCCTACGGATAGCTTTCCCCTCGCCCAGTCGCCTTCCGACCCGCCCCGCCCGTCCGGACCGCCCCTCGCCCATGAGCGCACCGCCCCCCTGCTCCGCCCTCGGCCGCCAGTGCCGCGAGCTCAAGGTGCTCCTCCGCATCGGCTCGCTCGAGGAGGGCGAGGCCTCGCTCGACCACGAGGCGACCTGGCTCCTTGGCCACACCGAACGGATCTCGTTCGGCGCGCCCTGGGATGCCGAGGGCGAACTCTACGTGGACGCGGTGCTGCACGTCCCCTGCAAGCACCTCGAGGCGGCCGCGGACGGTCGGGCGCACTGCCGCGCCCACGGCTTCCGCGGACGCATGCCGCGCGAGGGACGCCGGCTGCCGCAGCCGCTCCGCCTGGGCGGCGACCGGTTCACGATCGTCGAGGGGATGCAGCGTGCGACCCGCACGCTGCCCTACCCCCGCAAGGCGCTGCCCGTGGTCGAGGGGCCGCTCTCCCACAACCCGTGCGAGGGCGCCCCCTGCGAGACCTCCGACCACAAGCGGGGCGCGGGCTGCTGCCGGGACCTGCAGGTCGAGATCATGTGCACGAAGCGCCAGGCGCGGCTCGAGGCGCTCGTCCGGAGCCGGAAGGCGCCCTACCTCTGCAAGGTGGAGCGCGCCGGGGACTACTCCCTCGAGGCGGAGATGATCTCCGCCTGCGACTACCTCGTGCCGGGCGGGGTCGCCTGCACCCTGCATGGGCGGGCCCGGCCCGACGGCCGGACCGCGAAGCCGGACCTCTGCTTCGAGTGGCCGCCCAGCGACCCGTCCCAGGTGCTCCACGTGGGCTGCGTCTTCCGCCGACGCCGGCGCTAGCGCCTCCCGCGCCGCCTGTGCAAGTTGCGGCGGGGGAAGCGTCTACAGGGCAGTTCGCATGGGCTGGCCGGCCCGTGCCCCCCGGCGGTCGGAGACCCCGCGCCATGGCCGACGAGCTCGAGGAGCTGTACCAGACCACCTACACGGCGGTCGTGCGCTTCCTCTACCGGAAGGTGTGGGATGCGGACCGGGCGGAGGACCTCGCGCAGGAGGTCTTCCTGCGCGCCTTCGCGCACCGGCCCGAGAAGCCCCGCTCGTGGGTCTTCGCGGTCGCGGCGAACCTCGCGCGGGACGAGGCGCGCTCGGCCATCCGACGGAGGAAGCACCTGACGCTGATGGCGTCGGAGCCCGCGGTCCTGCCGTCGGCGCCGCGCGCGGCCGACCAGGCGGTGGAGGACGACGAGCGGCACGCGCAGGTGCAGGCGGCGCTGGCGCAGCTCACCCCGCGGGACCGCGAGGTGCTGCTGCTCTGGGACGCCGGGCTCAGCTACCCCGAGATCGCCGACCAGACCGGCCTCGCGCTCGGGGCCATCGGCACGACCCTCGCCCGGGCGCGGAAGCGCCTCGTGGCGGCACACGACCGGCAATTCGACAGCGTGGACGATGCGGCACATTCCTGAGGACGAACTCCACGCCTACCTCGACCAGGCGCTGAGCCGGGGGCAGTGCGTCGAGATCGAGACGCACCTCGCCGCCTGTCCCGCCTGCGCGGCGGAGCGCGACGCCATCGCGGCGCTGCGCGACCGGACGACGCTCCTCCTCACGACCCTCGCCCCCCCACGGCGCATTCCGCCGTCCTTCGCCGAGCTGGCGGCGCAGGCCGCCGGCCGGCGTGCCCAGCGACGCGAGCGGCTGCGCGTGGCCCTTTGGGCGGCGAGCCTCGTCGGCGCCCTCGGCATCGGGTACGCCTGGCGGGGATCGGAGTCCGCGGGCCCCGGTCCGCAGCCGGCGGCGAGGGACGGAGGCGCCGGTGACGCGCGAATCGCCGCGAGTCCGGCGCCGGCCGCAGCGACCGGCACTATCTCCCGACCCGTCGCCCCGGTCCCCGTCACCCCAGTCACAGCGCCGTCCCGAACGACACCGCACAGGGGCGGGGCGTCGCTCGCGCTCGTCCCGCCGGCCCCCGTCATGGCCCGCACGGCCATGAGCGAGTTCGGCTCGGACACCCTCCCGCTCGAGCCGCAGCCCGTCGCCGAGGGCGTCTGGCGCACGGTCACGTGGGACAACGCGCAGAGGGAGACCGGGGTCACCCCGCCGCGCCTCGACGGCCTCCCCGTGGTCCAGGTGCAGGTGCAGCCGTCCCGCGGGAACTCGGGCCCGCTGATGGTGGTGGCCCAGCAGCTCCACTCGGGCGAGGTCATCCGCACGATCGAGGGGCCGGTCGCCGACGTCTCCAAGCTCTTCACGCGCCGGGGCACGAGCCCGGTCGAGACCGCCGAGGATACGGTCGCGGTCGCGGCGCTCCCCGAGCATGACCGGCTCCTGGCCATCCAGGGCCAGCTGCCACCCGACTCGCTGCGCGCCCTGATGCGGCGCATGCGGCTCGGGCGCCGGCTCCACTAGGGCGCCGGCCGGCCCGCCAGCCGCAACGCACGAAGGGGCGACCATCATCGGTCGCCCCTTCGTCGTTTCGTTGCGCTTCCCGAGCCGCGGGACCGGTCCCCCGGTCAGGCCTTGGGCTTCTTCTGCAGGTCGCCCTCGTGGACATAGTCCTCGTCGGTGTCCACGTCGTAGTGCTCGACCTCGAAATGGTGCAGCTCGCGGCCCAGCGTGATCTCGGCGAGGCGCGGCGAGATCATCGGGAAGGTCCGCGCGAAGAGGGCGTAGGCGAGCAGGAAGAGGCCGCCGAGCAGGGCCACCGGGCCGATCTCGGGGAGGCCGATGACCGGGCCGGCCTGCTCGGTGACCGACGGCAGGACCAGCAGGTAGCGCTCGCAGAAGAGCGCCGTCAGGCTCACCGCCGCCATGGTGATCGCCCAGGGCCGGAACTTCTTGGCCGCCACGAAGAGCAGGCCGCAGAAGGGGATCACGAACATGCCGAGGAGGACGTTACGGGCGACGGGCAGCCACGGGCCGTACACCCGCGAGAAGACGAAGCCGGTCTCCTCGGGGAGGTTGGCGTACCAGATGACCAGGAACTGGGCCCACATGAGGTAGGTCCAGAACACCGAGAAGCCGAAGCAGAGCTTGCCGAGGTCGTGGCGCTGCTTGGGGCTGATGAGGTCCTGCACGCCGAGGTGGCTGCCGCCGAAGTTCGACGTGACCTGCAGGAGCATGTGGGCGCCGAGGAAGGAGCCCATGAAGTAGAAGCCGCCGAGCAGGTTCGAGAACCAGTGCGGCTGGAGCGCCATGATGCCGTCGAACGCGATCAGCGTGCCGACGAGGGCGTAGGAGACGGCGAAGACCGGCGCGAGGGTGCGGAGCCGCCGCTCCACGCGCTCGAGCGCGCCCTCGGAGCCGTCGTAGTCGCGGGTCCAGCGCTCGAAGAGGGCACGCCGGCCGCCGGTGGCCGCGGCCTTCACCGCGTGCAGGTCCGGGATCATGTCGGTCCGGATGATCTGCCAGCCCAGCCAGTAGAGCCACGAGAGGCCCACGAAGAGCCGCCCGAACATGAACGGCTTCGACAGCCAGACCTGCTTCCCGTGCGGCAGCGCGTGCAGCTGGGCCTGCATGTGCCCGTACACGGCGTCATAGCCCAGGGTGAAGATCAGGACCAGCCCGATGAGCGACACCGGGGCGAACCAGACGCACGCCTCGGCGAAGCGGAGGACCATCCCCGACCAGCGGGCGTTCACGATCTTGTGGACGGCCGCGACGGCGAGGCTCCCGATGGTGAGGCCGGTGAAGTAGAGCCACGCGACGTGGAAGAGGTGCCAGGCCCGGTGCGCGTCCTCGCCGCCGAGTGCGCGGGCGAAGAGGACCGCGCCCAGCAGCGCGAGGCCGCCGCCCAGGCCGAGGAAGGCCTCGTAGCGGCCGGCGAGGGACGCCTCCACCAGGCGCGACCGCAGGTTCTGCTCCGCCATCAGCCCTGCCCTCCCGTGGCCTTGGTCGCGGGCGCCGCCGCCTGCAGCTTGCGCACGTGGTTCACGATCGCCCAGCGGTCGATCGGGTTGTTGACCTTGTCGCCGTACTTGGGCATGAGGCCGCGCCCGTACCGCACCATGCTGTAGAGGTAGCCGTCGGTGTACCCGCGCGCCCGGTCGGTGAGGAGCGACGGGATGCCGACGAACTTGGCGCTCACCGGGCCGTTGCCCGCACCCGCAGCGCCGTGGCAGGGGCTGCAGAAGTTCTGGTAGAGCGAGTCGCCCTTGGCGTCGAGGTCACCCTTGAGGTGCGGCAGCTCCGCGCCTGCGGCGACCGGGGTGCCGCCCGTCTTCGTCGGGTTCTGCAGCTTGTCGGCGGCCGCCTGGTCGAAGGCGTAGGCGAGGCTCGCGGCGTCGCCGGTCTCCCAGCTCGCCTCGCCGCCGCGCACCGGGACGCTCCCCTTCACCACGTAGCGCGGGACGTCGGCCCGGGTGTACGGGCTCACCGACACCGAGTGGCGCATGTGGTCGAACCAGGAGATCCGGTACCAGATCTGGTCGGGCGACGGCACCGAGTTGTACCAGTAGTCGCACCCGCCGAGGACCAGGGGGAGCGCGAGGAGCAGGGCCCGCACGGCCTTACGCGGCATGGGTCACCTCCACGGCGCCCGCGGCCTTGAACATCCGCTCGAGCTCGCCCACCTGGGCGCCGCTCGCCGGCACGAAGACGCCGATGCGGTCGTCGCTGTAGCGGCCGTCGTAGATGACGCCCTTGTTCCGCAGCAGCGCCGAGAGGATGAAGACGCCGAAGAGCGTCGAGAGGGCGCCGACGAGCACCGTGAGCTCGAAGCCGATGATCGTGAAGGCCGGGATCGCCACGATCGGCTTGCCGCCCACCACGAGGGGCCAGTCGCGGTTCATCCAGATCTGCATGGAGAAGGCCGCGGTGACCCCGGTGAGCCCGCCGAGCAGGGTGAAGAGGCGCACCGGGCTCTGGTGGTGCCCGCACGCCTCCTCGAGCTCGTGGTTCGGGTGCGAGTAGTACACCGTGAGCTTCGTGTGGCCCTTGGCGCGCAGCGCGCGGATCGTGTCGCAGGCCGCGTCGATGTGCTCGAACGAGGCGAGCACGCCGGGCGTGAGCTTGTCCGCCATCAGTGGTGCCCCCCGTGGCCGCCCTTCAGCCTCGGCATCGGGATGAACTCCTTGATCTCCTGGATCGCCACGATCGGGAAGGTCTTGGCGAAGAGCAGGAACCACATGCCGAACCACCCGAACGAGCCGGCGAGGATGCCCCAGTCGGCCCACGTCGGGTTCATCTGGTCCCACGCGTACGGGATGTAGTCGTTCGTGAGCGACTGGATGATCACGTAGCGCTCGAACCACATCCCGATGTTGATGAAGATCGAGATGACGAAGAGCGCGGTCAGGTTCGTGCGCACCTTCCGGAACCAGAGCAGCTGCGACACGAAGGCGTTGCAGATGATCATCGTCCAGCCGCCCCACCACTGCGGCCCGAACGCCCGGCGGAAGAAGGTCGTCTGCTCGAAGGTGTTCCCCGAGTACCACGCCACGAAGTACTCCATCCCGTACGCGTAGAACAGGATGCACCCGACGAAGAGCGTGAGCTTGCCCAGGTTGTCGAAGTGGTAGTCCGTGATCATGTGCTCGAGCTTGAGCGCCTTGCGGAGCGGGATGAGCAGGGTGAAGACCATCCCGACGCCCGAGTAGATGGCGCCCGCCACGAAGTACGGCGCGAAGATCGTCCCGTGCCAGCCCGGGATGATCCCCATCGCGAAGTCCCAGCTCACCACCGAGTGCACCGAGAGCACTAGGGGCGTCGCGAGCGCCGCGAGGTACAGGTACGCCCGGCTGTAATGGCGCCACTGCTCGTCGGTGCCCTTCCAG
>JBAIWX010000169.1:0-4016 GCA_037916975.1 Gemmatimonadales bacterium | reverse complement strand
GGCACCGCCGGCCGCGCGGGCGGGCTGTCGTCACCGAAGACGGCGCTGAGGGAGAGGTGCGTCTCCGCCGGGCGCGTCGGCTCCCCGTGCTCGACCGGCGCCGCCGGAGCGGCGGCCGGCGCCCCGGGGACGCCGGGGCGGGAGGCGAGCACGGTGCGGAGCATCTCGCGCACGGAGGTCCCGCCGGTCAGGCGGGCGGCGTAGGGCTTCGTCGCCGGCGCCGCCGCCGCGACGTGCGCCTCCAGTTCGGCGACGCGCGCGCGGAGCCGGGGGTCGTCGGGCCGGCGGGCGAGCAGCTCCTGGTAGATGCGCAGTGCGTCGCCCGGGTGGCCCTGCCGCACGAAGAGCTCCGCCATGCTCTCGGTGAGCACGAGGTCGGGCGCGGGCTCGGCCTCCACCGGCTCGGCGGTGCGCGCCTCCTCGCGCCGGGCCTCCTCACCCGCCTCGAGGTACGCGGCGGCAGCGACGGACGCCGTGAAGGTGTCCACCGCCGGCTCGAGCGCCGGCAGCGGCTCCGCGGCGACCGGCTCGACCGCGGCCGGCAGCGGCGCCGGCTCCGCGGGCTCGACCGCGGGCTCCGCCGCCCCGGCAACTTCCGCGGCGGACGGCGCCGCCGCGACCGGTGGCTCCGGTTCGGCCGGCGGCTCCGCGGCGGCCTCGCTGGAGGGCCACGCGACCCAGGGGTTGGGTGTGACCGTCGCGCCGTCCCACGCCGGCACCTCGGCGGGCGCCGGCTCGACCGCGGGCGACGCCGTCTCGACGGGCTCGTGCGGAGTGCCGAAGAGCGTGGCCGCGTCGCCGACGACCGTCGGCTCGGCCTCAGGCATCGCCGCGGGTTCGTCGCTCGCCGGCGCCTCGGCGGCGGCAGACGCCCCGATCAGCTCCGCCGAGGCGTCGGGCAGCTGGAACTCGTTCGCGGAGCTGCCGCGGATCGCGCCGGTCTCGAAGTCCTCGGATGCCGACGGCAGCTGGAACTCCGACGCGCCGCCTGCGTGCAGCTCGATGCCCCCCGCGAAGTCGTCGGCCGCGGAGGGCAGCTGGAACTCGGACGCCTCGGAGCCGCGGATCTCGATCGTCGGTGCCGGCTCGATCGCCTGCACCTCGATGCCCGCGTCGGCACCTGCCGACGGCGGGGGCTCCTCGACGAGCGACTCGAGCTCGCCGAAGACGGCCGGCGTCGCCTCCTCGCCGACGCCCGACGAGACCCAGCCGAGCGGCGCCTCCGGCGCCGGTTCGGGCACCGCGGGCGCAGCTGCCGGCTCAGGCGCGCTCGTCGCAGGGACCTGGCCGACGAGCCCGCCGAGCAGCGACGACATGTTCATCACCACCGTGGCGGCGTCCGTGGCAGGCGGCGGGGGCTCGGCGGCCGGCACCTCCGCGAGCGGCAGCCCGAGGTCGCCGTCGAGCCCGAGCGCCGCCGCGGCGGCATGCGCCGGGTCGGCGACCGGCTCGAGCGGCGGCAGCTCTACCGGCTCGATCGGCTCGATCGTCGTCACGACCTCCGACGACACCTCGAGGGTGCTCTCCACGACCGGCTTTCCCTCGTCCGCCGCCGGGGCGAGGCTCGCCGCCTCGACCACCCGCGCGAGCTGGAGACGCGCCTCCTCGTTGCTCCGGTCCACCGTCAGCAGCAGCCGCAGCCACTTCTCCGACTCGGCGAGCCGGCCCGCGCGCTCGGTGACGTCTGCCAGCGCCTTGAGGGCGATGACGTTCTCCGGGTCGAGGGCCAGCACGTGCGAGAAGGCCTGCTCGGCCGCGGCGTCGTCCCCGAGGTCCAGGTGGCAGCGGCCCAGGACGATGCTGGCGGGGATGTAGTCGGGGTGCAGCTCGAGGCCGGGCTTGAGCTTCTCGAGCGCCTTGGCGGGATTGCCGGACTTGCGGTAGGCCTCGGCGAGGGGCGCGAAGGTGAGGCCCTGCGGGTTCTCCGCCCAGCGCCGCTCGAGCTTCTCGATCTCGGAGATGGCCATTCCGGGTCCGTGCGCTAAGTTGTTGCCGGTGAACGTCGTATCTTAAGGCGCCGCCGCAGGGGTGTCAACGGCGGAAGGCGTTGTCGCGCTTGAGGTTTGGCGTTGTCCCGCTTAATCTTAGCGCTCTTTTTCCCCGCCCCAGCGGGGGCGGCCCCGAGCGAGCAGGATTCCAGCCCCATGATGCAGACCTTCCGGAACAGCGCGAAGCTGATCGCGATCGTCCTTGGCGTCCTCATGCTGATCTTCGTGATCCAGCTGAGCGGCATCTTCGACAACCGCGGTCCGACGATCTTCACCCGGACGAGCGCCGGCAGCATCGACGGCCAGTCGGTGGACGCCCGGACCTACGAGGCGGCCGTCCGGCAGGCCCTCGACAACCAGCAGCGGCAGTCCCCGGGCCGGCTGAGCCTCGAGGACGAGCAGCAGCTGCGCGACCAGGTCTGGGACCAGTTCATCCAGTCCGCGGTGCTGGAGGCCCAGTACAAGAAGCACCGGATCACCGTCTCGGACGAGGAGGTCATCCAGGCGGTCCGCAACGAGCCCCCGCCGGAGGCCCAGCGGGCGGCCGAGTTCCAGACCGACGGCAAGTTCGACCTCGCGAAGTACCAGCGCTGGCTCACCTCCCCCGGGGCCGCGCCGGTCGTGGAGGCCCTCGCGGCCTCCTACCGCGAGCAGCTGCGCCGGGTGAAGCTCCTGACGCAGGTCACGTCGGACATCTTCCTGTCGGACGCCGCGCTCTGGCAGCACTACCGCGACGACAACGAGAAGGTCACCGTCTCGCTCACCGCGGTGATCCCGCGGAACGCGGTGCCCGACTCGACCATCGCGGTCACCCCCGCCGAGGCGAGCGCGTGGTACAAGGCGCACCAGGACGACTTCAAGCGCCCCGCCACGGCGTTCCTGAGCTACGTGAGCGTCCCGCGGCTTCCCGACGCCTCCGACACGGCGGCGGCGCTCACGCGCGCCCGCGCGGTGCGCGCGGAGATCACCGGCGGCGCGCCGTTCGCCGAGGTGGCCAAGCGCGAGTCGTCCGACAGCGTCTCCGCCAAGCAGGGCGGCGAGCTCGGCGAGTGGAAGAAGGGCTCGATGGACCCGGCCTTTGACTCCGCCGCCTTTGCGCTGCCGATCGGCGCGGTCTCCGAGCCGGTGCGCTCCCAGTTCGGCTTCCACATCATCCAGATGGAGAGCCGGAGCGGCGAGAAGGCCAAGGGCCGGCACATCCTGATCCCCATCGAGCTGAGCGGCGCCCACCGCGACCAGGTGGACGCCCGGGCCGACTCGCTCGACCGGCTCTCGGCGGAGCGGAAGGACCCGAAGGCGCTCGAGGAGGTTGCGAAGTCCCTCGGCGAGCCGGTCGGCCACTCGAGCCCGGTGCAGGAGGGCACGCGCGTGCTCGCCGGCAACGTCGTGGTGCCGGACGCCGGCGTGTGGGCCTTCCGGGCGAAGGCGGGGGAGCTCAGCCCCGTCATCGAGACCGAGTACGCGCTCTACGTCTTCCGCCTCGACAGCCTCAAGGCCGCGGGGGTCCCGCCGCTCGAGGAGATCCGTGGCGCCGTCGAGCAGGCGGTGCGGGACGACAAGAAGTGGGCGCGCGCCCGCGACATCGCCAAGGAATACCTCCGCCGGGTCGAGAACGGCGAGCCGATGGCCGAGGCCGCGAAGGCGATGGGGCTGCCGAACCGGGAGTTCGGGCCCTTCCCCCGGACCAACCCGCCGCTCACGAACCCGGTGGTGGTCGGCGCGGCGTTCGCGCTGCAGCCGGGCCAGCGCTCGGGCGTGCTGGACACGAAGGACGGCCTGTACATCCTGCAGTCCGTGGCGCGGCAGGCGGCGGACAGCGTGGCCTTCGCGAAGGACCTCGACCAGTACCGCGCCCGCACCCTGCGCCAGGTGCGCGATGGCCGGGTGCGGAACTACCTCCAGGCCCTCCGCGACGCCGCGAAGATCGAGGACCACCGCAAGGAGCTCGAGGCGGCGACCCGGGCCGGCACGACGACCTGACCGCCGGCCGGTCCCGGCACGCGAACGGGGGCGGCGTCCGCACGGACG
>JBAIWX010000168.1:0-14458 GCA_037916975.1 Gemmatimonadales bacterium | reverse complement strand
AGGAGATCACCGGCGGCGCCTTCGAGGGGAACGCGAGCTTCAAGGGCTACGCGATGCCGATCAACGCGATGCTGTGGATGAGCCCGCCCGGCAACGCGATGCGCCCCCCCGCGACGCTCGGCCTGCTCGTCGGCACGATCGTGACGACGCGCATCCGCGGCCAGGGCGACAACGCCTCGGGCAACGTGGCGGGCGTCGTGGTGCTGCGCGTGGAGGACCGTGCGGGCTACCGCCCCGACCCGGGACATCCGGCGCGCGGGACGATGGAGACGCCGCTCCTGCCGGAGCCGGCCGCTGCGCCGTGAGGCGCTGACGGACAGGGTACGTCACGCAACGAGGGCCGCCCTCGCAGGGCGGCCCTCGACACGTCGTCCGGTGCGCCGCGCCGCTACCGCTGCGAGGCGGCGACGATGCGCTGGAACCGCGCGTCGTCCCGGAGCGACGCGAACTCCGGCGTGATGGCGAGGTCGTTGAGGTAGTCGTCTCGTTCCGCCAGCGCGCGCTCGAGCTGCCGGAGCGCGGCGTCATGGTTCCCGAGCACGACGTGCACCGAGGCGAGCAGCATCCTCGAGGTTCGGCCGCCCGCGTCGAGGCGTGCGAGCTTCGCCTCGGCGTCCGCGCGGCGCCCCGCCTTCGCGTCGTTCCAGGCCTCGTAGGCCTCGAGGGAGGACAGGTCGGGCCGGGCCGTCCGCGCCGCGGTGATGCTCGCGAGCGCGCCCTGATGGTCCCCCGTCGCCGCCTGGCTCATGGAGTAGTTCCCGAGGATGACGGGGTCCCCCGGCGCGAGCGCCAGGGCGGCGCGGTACTCGGGAAGCGCCTCCGCATGGCGGTCGAGCATCGCGTAGACGCTCGCCAGCGTGGCATGCGCCCCGGTGCTCAGCGGGTCGAGCGCCACGGCAGCGCGCGCGGCGGCGATGGCCTCGTCGGGGCGGCGCAGCCGCAGCAGGAGCCGGGCACGGAGCATGTACGCGCCCGCGCCGGAGGGATTGAGGGCGATGGCCTGCGCGTAGTGCCGCTCGGCGGCCGCATAGTCCCGGTCGCGCACGTCCGCGAGGCGGCCCAGCACCAGGTGGGCCTCCGGGACCTCCCGCAGCGCGAGCGCCCGCTCCGCCTCGTCCCGCGCGCGCCGGTAGGTGTCCTCTGCTGATGCCTCGCGATAGTACGCCTGGAACGCCAGGGTCACGCCGAGCTGCGCGTGGGCCCGCGCGTAGCGCGGGTCGCGGCGGATGGCCTCCTCCAGCAGGGCGACCTGCTCGCGGGAGGGCGAGCGCGACGAGCGCGACAGCTGGCGCGCCCGCAGCAGCAGCGTGATCGCCTCCGGATCGCTCGATTCGGGCTCGCCGGCGGCCGCGACCGGTGCCTCGCCCCGGAGTCGCGCCGCCACGGCACGGCCGATCACCGCCTGCATCGCGAGGAGTTCGCCCATGCGGCCGTCGTAGCTCTCGCTCCACACCTGGAAGCCGCTCGCCGCATCCACCAGCTGCGCGGTGACCCGCAGCCGGTCGCCGTCACGGCGGACGCTGCCCTCGATCACGTGCCCCACCCGGAGCGCCCGGCCGATGGAGTCCGGGGGCACCTGCTGGCCCTTGAAGCGGAAGGCCGAGGTGCGCGCCGCGACGCGCAGGCCATCCACGCGCGCCAGGGTGTTGAGCAGCTCCTCGGCGAACCCGTCCGACAGGTAGTCCAGTTCCTCCGTGCCACTCAGGTTGAGGAACGGAAGCACCGCGATGGCGCGCGGTGCCGCCCCGTGGGCTGGGGCGGCCGGCCGGCTGACCGCGAACCAGCCCGCCGAGGCCAGTGCCAGCGCCAGGATCGCGGCCGCCCAGCGGCGCGAGGCCCCGGGCCTCGGCGCGGCGCGCGTGGCCGGGAGGGCCGGCTCCTCCGCCGGGCGTTCGACGCCCTGGTGCGCGGCAGGTTCGGGCGCTGGCGCGAGGATCGCCTCCGCGTCCGTCGTCGTCGTCGCCGCCTCCGCCGACGGGCCGGGCCCGCTCGCCCCGGTCCGAGCCCGGATCGCCTTGACGAGCCCGATCGTCTCGGCGCTCGGCGCCACCCCGAACTCTTCCCGCAGGCGCCGGAGGAGCTGGTCATAGACCTCGAGTGCGCCGGCGGGCTGCCCGGCTCGATCGAGGGTCGCCATGAGGCGACGCGCGATCGCCTCGTCGGCCGGGGCCAGCGCCACGCCCCGGCGCGCCCAGAGTGCCGCGGCCCGCAGGTCGCCCGCCGCTTCCTCGCGCTCGCCCAGCCGGACGAGCGCTTCCCGCACCGCCTGTCGCCGTCGCTCCCGCTCCGCCTCCAGCCAGCGCTCGGCCTCCGGCGCCTCCTCGATGAAGAACCCCGGGAGGAAGTCGCCGCGGTAGAGGGTCACCGCATCGTCGAGCCGACCGGCCGCCAGCAATTCGTCGAACGCCGCCGCGTCGCACCAGAGCGCGCCGGGCGCGATCCCGACTTCGCGGTCGCCCCGTCCGGGCAGCGTGTCATCCCCGAGTTCGCGGCGCAGGAAGTGGAGCGCCTGCCGGAGCGCGTTACGCGCCCGCTCCGGACCCAGCTCCGGCCAGAAGAGGCCAAGCAGGGTGTCCCGGCTGTGGAAGCCGCGCGGGGTCGCGGTCGCGAGGTAGGCGAGCAGCGCCAGGCGCTTGGGCTGCAACAGGATACGGCGCAGCTCCTCGCCATCCTGCCGGAGGTCGACGGCGCCGAGTGTCTGGAGCTGGAGCATGGAACCGGGGAATCCTGAGTCGTTATCTCGAAGATAACGGGGAGTGGAACGGCTGCGTAACTCCTTGTCTTGCAAGTTGTTCGCGTTCTTCGATGGCCGCACGCGGCGGCTACCTGGCGAACCACTGACGCACACCTCAAAGGAGGCCACCAATGTCCGACTCCACCCGAACCCTCGACGTCCTCAGCGGCCTCGTCGTGCGGCCCTCGCTGCGCCCCACCCGGCTGCTGCTGCGCGTGCTGGCCGGCTTCGCTCCCATCCTGATCGGGTGCGGCGACGGCGGCACGGCGCCGGTGGATCCGGTCGATCCCCCCCCGCCGCCGGTCCGGGTGGTGGCGGTCGAGGTCGGACCGGCGGCGCCGCTCCTCGAGCCGGGCACGCGGTTCCAGCTGCAAGCGAAGCCCAAGGCGAGGGACGGCTCCGAGGTGACGGGCCGGACCGTGACCTGGCGGAGCGGCGACGAGGCGGTGGTCCGGGTCACGGCGACCGGGGAACTGACCGCGGTCGCTGCGGGAGCCACGGAGGTGACCGCGACCGTGGACGACGTGTCGGGACGGGTCGAGGTGACGGTGGCGACGGCTCGCGCCGTCGTGGCCAGCGTGCAGGTGGAGGGCGGGCGGCCGCTCTGGGGCGGCGAGCGGCTCCAGCTCACCGCGATCGCGCGCGACGCGGAGGGACACGCGATTGCCGGTCGGGCGGTGACCTGGTCGACGGACCGGGACGCGGTGGCGCTCGTGGACCAGCAGGGTCTGGTGCTGGCCGTCGGGTCGGGCGAGGCACGGATCGGCGCCACCATCGACGGCGTGACCGGGACGGCGCGGCTCGAGATCCTCGGGCGCCCCGCACACGACCTGGTGTACCAGGCCACGCGCAGCGGCCGGCCCTCGCTCTGGCGCTACCGCCCCGGGAGCGAGGAGTTCCCCGTGCCGGTCTTCGCCGACGGGCGCTATGCGACGCAGCCGGCCGTCTCGCCGGATGGGACGCGAATCGCATTCGTCGGGCGCGACGGGGACAATCGCGACGTGTACGTGGTCAACACGGACGGGACGGGGCTGCGGCGCCTGACGGCGGCGCCCGGGGACGACGACCAGCCGGCGTGGTCGCCGGACGGCACGCGCATCGCCTTCCGGAGCACGCGCGCCGGCCTGCCGGACATCTGGGTGATGGATGCCGACGGCGGGAATGCCGTGAACCTGACCGACATCGGCTACCGGCTCGGATCCCCGGCGAGTGCGCATCCGGTGTGGACGCCCGACGGGAGCCGGATCGTCTTCTCGCAGGGCTACCTCGAAGCCGCTTCGTCGCCGCGCCGGCTCCTGAGCATGCGGCCGGACGGCAGCGACCTGCGGTTCCTCACCAATCGCCCCGGCTACAGCGACGACGCGCCGTCGTTCTCGCCGGACGGCCGCACCATCGCGATCGAGCGACGTGCCGTGGGCGCCGACGCGAGCGACATCGTCCTGCTGAGGGCGGACGGGCAGGAACTCATCCTGCTCCACTACCCGGGGGAGGGCCGTGCACCGACCTGGTCGCCCGACGGGCAGTGGATCGCCTTCGTGGACGCCGCGGGCGAGGTCATGCTGACTCGCGTGAACGAACCGGTGCGGCGCCGCGTCACGGAGGGCCCGGCGTTCGGCGGCGGGGACGAGCCGACGTGGCTCGGGCGCTGATCACGCCCATCCGAAGGTGCAGGCGTCGGGGGGCCGCCCAGGGGCGGCCCCCCACGCTTTCGGCGCCCGCGTCTCCGCCGCATATTCTCTCCACCTCCCTGCCGGCACCGAACCGGCACGTTCCCGCCGATCCGAGATGCTCCCGCCACTCCGGCGACGCGCTCCGGTCCCGTCCCACCCCCTGGAGGCCCCCGATGGGCATGATGCAGGAGTTCAAGGACTTCGCGATGAAGGGCAACGTGATGGACCTCGCCGTCGGCGTCATCATCGGCGGGGCCTTCGGGAAGATCGTGGACTCGGTGGTGAACGACCTGATCATGCCGATCGTCGGGAAGTTCACCGGCGGCCTCGACTTCTCGAACATGTTCGTGGCGCTCGGGACCGTGCCGGAGGGTACGCCGCACGTGCTGGCGGACGTGAAGAAGGTGGCGCCGGTCTTCGCCTACGGCAGCTTCATCACCGTGCTGATCAATTTCCTCATCCTCGCGTTCATCATCTTCCAGATGGTGAAGTTCATGAACCGCATGAAGGCGGAGCCGCCGCCGGCGCCCGCCGTGCCGCCCGCGCCGCCGGAGGACGTGGTGCTCCTCCGCGAGATCCGCGACGCGCTGCGGAAGTAAGCCCGGGCTTCCGCGGAACGAGGCGGGTGGTCCCTCCCCGGGGCCACCCGCCTCGTCCATTCCCGGCCCGCTGCGCCCTGGCTAGAGCTCGTAGAGCGCCTCGTACTTGGCCGCGAGGTACTGCACGAGGGGGCCGTGGTCGGGCGGCGCCCCGGTCACCCGTTCCACCAGCTCGTCGGGGCGCCAGCGGTGCCCCTGCCGGTGGATCCGGTCGCGCAGCCAGCCGAGGAGCGGCGCGAACTGCCCGCGCCGCCAGCCCGACTCGAGGTCGCCCAGGTCGCGGCGCGCCGCGGCGACGAACTGCGCGGCGTAGACGTTGCCGAGCGTGTAGGTGGGGAAGTAGCCGAAGAGCCCCGCCGCCCAGTGGCTGTCCTGCAGGCATCCCTCCGCGTCGTTCCCCGGGTCCACGCCGAGGACCTCCCGGTAGGCGTCCCGCCAGGCGGCCGGGACGTCTGCCGGCGCGAGCGTCCCCTCGATGAGGGCCCGCTCGAGCTCGAAGCGCACGAGGACGTGGAGGTTGTACGTGACCTCGTCGGCGCGCACCCGGTTGGGCCCGGGCGCCACGGCGTTGAGCGCGAAGTGGAACGCGTCGAGCGGGACATCGCGCAGCGCGTCGTGGAAGACCGCCTGCGCCCGCGGGAAGACGTGCTCCCAGAAGGCGAGGCTCCGCCCGACGAAGTTCTCCCAGAGCCGGCTCTGCGACTCGTGCACGCCGAGCGAGACCGCCTCGCCCATCGGGAGGCCGAACTCCTCGGGGTCGAGCCCCTGCTCGTAGAGTCCGTGCCCGACCTCGTGGAGGACGCAGAGGAAGCCCTCCGCGAAGTCGTGCGCGTCGTAGCGCGAGGTGAGGCGGACGTCGCCCGGGCCGATGGCGGTGCAGAAGGGATGCGCCGAGACGTCGAGGCGGCCGCGCTCCACGTCGAAGCCGAGCCAGGCGGCGGCGGCCTCGCCGAAGAGCTTCTGCCGGTCCACCGGGAACTCGCGGTGGAGGAGGTGCGCGGGGGGGCGGCGCGGGGCCTCGCCGATCCGCCGCACGAGCGGCACCAGCTCGGCGCGGAGCGAGGCGAAGAGGGGCTCGAGCCGGCGCACGGTGAGGCCGGGCTCGTACTCGTCGAGGAGCGCGTCGTACGGGCTCTCCGCGTAGCCGACCGCGGCGGCCGTCTCGCGCGCGAGCACCACCAGCCGCTCGAGCCAGGGGAGGAAGCGCGCGAAGTCGTCGTCCTCGCGCGCCTCGGCCCACGCCTCGAGCGCGAGCGTGGTCACGCGCGCGTCCTCCTCCACCAGCGCCCGCGGGAGCCGGCGCTCCCGCTCGTACTCGCGGCGGAGCCAGCGGACGTTGACCGCCGCGGGCGCACCGGGATCGGCGGCGAGGGGCGAGGCCTCGAGCAGGTCGAGGAGCTCGCCCCAGCGCGGGTCGGTGCCGCGCTCGTGCATGAGCCCCGCGAGGAGCGCCTGCTGGTCGCTCCGGTGCGCGACGCCGCCGCGCGGCATGTAGGTCTCCTCGTCCCACTCGAGGAGGTCGGCGCACGAGGCGAGGAGCGCCTCCTCGCGCGCGCGGCGGCGGAGCTCCTGGTAGGCGGCTTCGGGGGTCACGTGAAGATCTCCTCAGCGAGGGCGGGCCGTCGCACAGTATAGTAGGAGATGCTCACCCCCGCCGAAGAACTCGGGCTCGCGGGCCAGGCGCTCGCCGGCCGGGTACGCCGCGCGCTGGACCGGCTCGACCCGGCCACGCGCGCCACGCTGGTCGCGCGGCTCGCCGAGGAGGCAGAGCGGCGCGAGATGTTCTACTACACCGAGGGGGTACGGGAGACGGTGCGCGTCCTCGCCGCGCCGATCGCGGTGATGCGCGAGCAGCTCCGCTACGTCCACCTCGTCTCGCGGACCCTCCTCACCGCCTGCCTCCGCCTCACCGGGCTCTACCTGGCCGACGAGCGGGTGCGCGCCATCCTCCGCCTCGACGACGCGGAGGAGGCGTGGCTCCGCGACTGCTGGGGACCGGCCCACCAGGCGGCGAACCCGGTCTTCGGCCGCCTCGATGCCCTCGCCGACTTCCGGGTCCCGCTCTGGAAGGACACGCTCCAGTTCCTCGAGCCCAACCTGCACGGGGTGGGCGGGCTCCACATGGTGCCGAGCGCCATGGAGAGCGTCCTCTCGGCGGTCGTGCCCGTGCTCCACGCGGTGGATCCGGGGCTCGGCCTCGAGGCGGTGGCCGACCCGCGCGCGCTCCTCGTCGAGGAGCTGGCCGGGCACCTGCGGCGGATCGGCCGGCCCGGCGGGGCGATCGCCCTCGTCGAGCCGCGCGGAGCGGGGGACGGGCCGGAGGACCAGGCGCCCCTCGCCCGGCACTTCCGCGACCGCTACGGCCTCACGGTGGTCCATGCCGACCCCGCCGAGCTCCACCTGCGGGGCGAGGAGGCCTGGTGCGGCGACGTGCGGGTGGACGTCGCCTACCGGGACTATGGCGTGCGCGACCTCGTGGACCTCGCCGAGGAGGGGGTGGACGTCGCGCCGATGCGCGAGCTCTTCCGCACGAACCGGATGGTGAGCTCGATCGGCGCGGAGGTGGACCAGAAGGCCTGCTGGGAGGTGTTCACCGATCCCGAACTCGCCGAGCGGTACTTCACGCCCGAGGAGCGGCACGTCTTCCAGCGGCACGTGCTCTGGACGCGGCTCCTCGCGGACCGACGGACGACGGACCCGGCGGGCCGGCCGATCGAGCTGCTCGAGTGGGTGCGGTGCTACCGCGAGGCGCTCGTGCTCAAGCCGAACCGGGGCTACGGCGGCGAGGGCGTCGTGGTCGGCCCGGGGGTGGACCAGGCGACGTGGGAGACGGCACTCGACGCGGCGCTCGCCGATCGCGACGACCGCTGGGTGGTGCAGCGGGTCGCGACGATCCCCGTGTACGAGTTCCCGGTGGCCGACGCCGACGGCTCCGTGGGCGATGCACCGTTCCATGTGGTGTACGGCTTCGCCCCGACGGAGGACGGCGTCGCGGTCCTGACACGCGCCTCGCAGCGGCAGGTGATCAACGTGGCGCAGCGGGGCGGGCTGGCGAGCGTGCTGCTGGGGCGGCCGCCGCGCGTGGTACCGGTGTAACCGTCTTGCAAACCTGACACTTAGGCCGTAATCCGACCGGAATTTTCGGGCTTCCTCCCGGCTAAAGCGTTCGTGAACGTGATGTTAGGGCTTGAGGAAGGGTGTCTCTCCGGCTTTACAACCTTCCCGGGCGATCCGTATTATGGCGGAGGTTGGCAGGGGCGTCCCCTCGTCCGCGGCCGATCCGGTCCCCCACCGGACCCACCGCCGACCGCCGCCCCCCTGGCTGGTTCCTCCCCGGGCCGCGCCGCCATCCACGTCGTCCGCAGGCCGCACACACCCCAGCGCTTCGGGAGGAGCATCCCGATGTTCGGTCCCACACCCACGCTGAAGCTGGCGCCCGGCGAGTCGATCGGCGAACACCTCGCCAGCCAGGGCGTGAGCCGGCGCGACTTCCTGGCGTTCTGTCGCGACACGGCGATCGTCCTCGGGCTCGCGGAGGCGGCGGCGCCGCAGGTGGCGCACGCGCTCGAGACGCAGAAGCGCCCGTCCGTGATCTGGCTCGAGCTGCAGGAATGCACCGGCTGCGTCGAGAGCATCACCCGCTCCAACGATCCCACCATCGGCAGCCTCGTCCTCGACCTCGTCTCCCTCGATTACAGCGACACCCTGATGGCCGCGGCCGGGCACCAGGCGGAGAAGGGGAAGGACGACGCGATGAAGGCGGGCGGCTACGTCCTCATCGTGACGGGCTCGGTGCCGCTCAACGAGGGCGGGGTCTACACGATGGTGGCGGGCCGCACGGCGAAGGAGATCCTCGAGGAGGCGGCCAAGGGGGCGGCGGCGGTGATCGCCCTCGGCGCGTGCGCCCACTGGGGGAGCGTGCAGGCGGCGAAGCCGAACCCGACGGGGGCGGTGGGGGTGCGGGAGATCATCAAGGACAAGCCGGTGATCAACATCGCCGGGTGCCCCCCGGTGCCGGACGTGATCACGGCGACGGTGGTGCACTTCCTGACGTTCGGCAAGCTGCCGAAGGCGGACAGCGAGGGGCGCCCGCTCTTCGCGTACGGCGCGCGGATCCACGACCAGTGCCCGCGGCGCGGCCACTTCGACGCGGGCCAGTTCGTCGAGAACTTCGACGACAAGGGCGCGCGCGAGGGGTGGTGCCTGTACCAGGTCGGGTGCAAGGGGCCGCAGACCTTCTCGCCGTGCCCGATCTTCATGTGGAACGAGAAGACGAGCTGGCCGATCGGCGCGGGGCATCCGTGCATCGGCTGCACCGAGCCCCACTTCTGGGACACGATGGCGCCGTTCTACAAGCGGCTGCCGGACGTGGGCGGCTGGGGGATCGAGCAGAGCGTGGACCGGATCGGCGCGACGCTCGCGGGGCTCACGGTGGCCGGCGTCGCGGCGCACGCGACGTGGACGGCGGTGGACAAGATGCGCCGGAAGCGGGAGCTCCCGGTCGTGACCAACCCGGGCGCGGGGCCGCGCCCGCAGCCGGGCGGGGAGGCGTAACATGGCGCGCACGAAAGTCGTCGTCGATCCGATCACGCGGATCGAGGGCCACCTCCGCATCGAGGTGGCGGCGGAGGCGGGGAAGATCGCGGACGCCTGGGCCTCGGCGACCGCGTTCCGCGGCATCGAGCTGGTGCTCAAGGACCGCGACCCGCGGGACGGGTGGGCCTACGCGCAGCGGATCTGCGGGGTGTGCACGACGGTGCACGCGATCGCGAGCATCCGCGCGGTGGAGGACGCGCTCGACATCCACATCCCGCCCTGCGCGAACCTCATCCGGAACCTCGTGCTCGGCATGCAGTTCGTGCACGACCACGTGATGCACTTCTACCACCTCCACGCCCTCGACTGGGTGGACGTGGTGAGCGCGCTCAAGGCGGACCCGGTGGCGGCGGCGAAGATCGCCTCGTCCATCTCCCCGTGGCCCAACAACGACGCGGCGCACTTCCGGGCGGTGCAGGAGCGGCTCAAGAAGTTCGTCGGCTCGGGCCAGCTCGGCATCTTCGCCAACGGCTACTGGGGCCACCCGGCGTACAAGCTCCCGCCGGAGGTGAACCTGATCGGCGTGGCGCACTACCTCGAGACCCTCGAGTGGCAGCGCGACGCGGTGCGGCTCCACACGATCTTCGGCGGCAAGAACCCGCACCCGAACTTCCTGGTGGGCGGGATGGCGTCGGCGATCAACGTGGACGCGCGCGCGACGATCAACGGCGCCCGCATCGCCGAGATCCGCGACATCATCGCGCGGGCGCGGCAGATCGTGGACCAGGTGTACTGGCCGGACCTCCTCGCCATTGCGGGCTTCTACAAGGACTGGGGCGCCATCGGCGGCGGGGTGCCGAACTACCTCGTCTACGGCGAGTTCCCGGTCGACATCCGCGACACGAACTCGTACTACTTCAAGCCGGGCGTCATCCTCGGCAACGACCTCACGAAGGTCCACGAGTTCGACGAGAAGCTCATCCGCGAGCAGATCGACGCCGCGTGGTACGACTACCCGCAGGGCTCCCCCGCCGAGGGGCTCCACCCGTACGAGGGGGAGACGATCCCGAAGTACACGGGCCCGAAGCCCCCGTGGGACTACCTCCAGGGCCTCGACAAGTACACCTGGATGAAGGCGCCGCGCTACGACGGGAAGCCGATGCAGGTGGGCCCGCTCGCCCGCATCCTCGTGGCGTACGGGCACGGGCACGACGACGTGCGGCAGCTCGCGAAGGAAGTCATGGACCGGCTGCAGGTCGGGCCGGCGGCGCTCTTCTCGACGCTGGGCCGGACGGCGGCGCGCGGGATGGAGACGGTGCTCCTCGCCCGGATGCTCGACACCTGGATGGACCAGCTCGTCGAGCGGATCGGGAACGGCGACACGAGCACCTTCACGCGCGACAAGTGGGACCCGTCCACGTGGCCGAGGAAGGCGCAGGGCTTCGGCCGCGCCGACGTGCCGCGGGGCGCGCTGGGCCACTGGGTGCAGATCGAGGACGGCAAGTTCAGCCGCTACCAGGCGGTGGTGCCCAGCACCTGGAACTGCTCGCCGAAGGACCCCAAGGGCCAGCACGGGCCGTACGAGGCCTCGCTGATGGACAACCACCCGCTGGTGAACCCCGAGCAGCCGCTCGAGATCATCCGCACGATCCACTCCTTCGACCCGTGCCTCGCCTGCGGCGTGCACGTGCTGGACACGAAGGGGAACACGATCACGGAGGTGAAGGTGCAATGACCTCCACGGGCAAGATCGAGCAGCTGAGCGACACCCCGTCGTTCCTGGGGCGCGGCATCCCGCGCCCCGTGGGCGACTACAAGTGGGTGTACCTCTGGGGCCTCCCCCTCCGCGCGATGCACTGGATCGCCGCGCTCTCGATCACGGCGCTGGTGGTGACGGGGCTCTACATCGGCCGGCCGTACTTCGTGGGCGGGTTCGAGCCGGGCCTGCTGATGTCGAAGTTCCGCCTCGCGCACTTCATCGCGGCGGTGGCGCTCGCCACGACGGCGATCGTGCGGATGTACTGGCTCTTCGCGGGGAACCGCTTCGAGCGCCTCGCCGCGCTCTTCCCGGTCCGTCCGCGGGACCTGGGGAACCTCTTCCGGATGGTGAAGTTCTACCTGATGATCCAGCCGGAGAAGGCGCCGCACTACCTCGGCCACAACCCGCTCCAGCAGCTCAACTACACGCTGGTGTACCTCCTGGCGTTCACCGAGGTGCTGACCGGGTTCATCATGTTCGGCATGGCGTGGCCGACGGGGACGATCTACTCGCTCACGTACTGGCTGGTGCCGTGGTTCGGCGGCATCCAGGTCGTGCGCTTCCTGCACCACGCGATCACCTGGTTCTTCTGCATCTTCATCCCGGCGCACGTGTACCTGTCGTTCCGCGCCGACGTGGTCGAGGGGGGCGGGACCGTGTCGTCCATCGTGACGGGCGGCCGGTTCTTCGAGGCCGAGCACCACTACGAGGACGAATGACCGGCGAGCCGACGACGCGGGTGATCGGGGTCGGCAGCCCGATCATGGGGGACGACGGGTTCGGGCTCGCGGCGCTGGAGCGCCTCGCGGCGCGGTGGGAGCTGCCGGAGGACGTGGCGCTGGTGGATGGCGGGACGTGGGGGATGAACCTCCTCCCCGACATCGAGGCCAGCCGCCACGTCCTCTTCCTCGACGCCATCGACCACGGCGCCGAGCCGGGGGCGGTCGCGGTGATCGCGCGCGACCAGCTGCCGCGCTACTTCATGCTCAAGCTCTCCCCGCACCAGGTGGACCTGCGGGAGGTCCTCGCCGCCTGCGAGCTGCGGGGGACGCTCCCCGAGGTGACGGAGGCCTTCGGCGCCCAGCCGGCGGTCATCGACATGTCCACCGAGCTCTCGCCCCCGCTGGCCGCGCGGGTGGACGAGGTGGCCGACCTGGTCGCGGCGCGGCTCGGCGCGCTCGGGCACGCCGTCCGGCGGCGGGAGGCGGCCGGTGCATGAGATGAGCCTCGCGCTCGAGATCTGCCGCATCGCCCAGGAACGCCTCGCGCCGGCCCCGCCGGCGCAACTCGTCTCGGTGGGGGTCGTGGTCGGCGACGACGCCGGCGTCGAGCCCTCGAGCCTGGCGTTCTGCCTGGAGCAGCTGCTGCTCCAGCCCCCCTTCGCGGGCGCCCGGCCCGTGCTCCTCCGCGAGCCCGGCGACGCCCTCCGCCTCGACTACCTGGAGCTCGACGATGGCCGTCCGGACCATTGAGGTGCGCGAGAAGGTGATGGCGAAGAACGACGAGCTGGCGGCCGAGGTGCGCCGCCGCCTCGACGCCGCCGGCGTGCCGGCGCTCAACCTCGTCTCCTCCCCGGGGTCGGGGAAGACGGCGCTCCTCGAGCGCACGCTGGACGAGCTGGGCCGGGAGCTCCGCCTGGCGGTGGTGACGGGCGACGTGCAGACGCAGAACGACGCCGACCGGCTCGCGCGGCGCACCGACCGCCTCGTGCAGGCGGTGGTCACGGGCGGCGCCTGCCACCTGGATGCGCGCCAGGTGATGGAGGCCCTCGATGCCGTGGACCTCGACGACACCGACCTCCTCTTCGTGGAGAACGTCGGCAACCTCGTCTGCCCCGCGAGCTGGGACCTCGGGGAGCGGGCCAAGGTGGTGCTCCTCTCCGTCACCGAGGGGGAGGACAAGCCGCTCAAGTACCCGAAGATGTTCCGGATGGCGCGGGCGGCGGTGCTGACGAAGGTGGACCTGCTGCCCTACGTGCCCTTCGACGTCGAGAGGGCGATCGCGTTCGCGCGCGAGGTGAACCCCGAGCTCACCATCTTCCGCACCTCGTCGCTCACCGGCGAGGGGATGGACGCATGGTACGACTACCTGCGCTCGCAGGTCGCCGCGACGCCGGCGTGATCGCGTCGGCGGGGCCCGTCGCCCGGCGCCTCCGCGTGACCGGGGTGGTGCAGGGCGTCGGGTTCCGGCCGTTCGTGCACCGCCTCGCGCTCCGGCTCGGGCTCGCCGGCGCCGTGCGGAACGTGGGCGGCGACGTCGAGATCGACGCGGAGGGACCCGCCGAGGCGCTCGACGCCTTCGCCCGGGCGCTTCGCGCGGAGGCGCCGCCGCTCGCGCGCATCTCGGCGGTCGAGGTGGCACCGCTCGCCCCGGCGGGGCGCGAGGGCTTCGCCATCGCCGAGAGCGATACCGCCGAGCCCCGCCGCCCCGCCGTCCCTGCCGACGTCGCGCTCTGCGCCGCCTGCGCCCGCGAGCTCGCCGACCCCGCCGACCGGCGCTACCGGCACCCCTTCATCACCTGCACCGACTGCGGGCCGCGCTACTCCGTCATCGAGGCGCTGCCCTACGACCGCGCGCGCACGGCGATGCGGGCCTTCCCGCCGTGCCCGGCGTGCGCCGCGGAGTACGCGGCGCCGGGCGACCGGCGCCACCACGCCGAGACGAACTGCTGCCCCGCGTGCGGGCCGCGGCTCTGGTTCGAGCCGGGCCAGGCGGGCGCCACGGCCGTGCCGGGCACCGAACCGGCCCTCGCCGCCGCGGCGGCGCTCCTCCGCGCGGGCGGGATCGTGGCGGTGCGGGGGATGGGCGGCTTCCACCTCGCGGTGGACGCGACCGACGAGGCTGCCGTCACCCGGCTCCGCGAGCGGAAGCACCGGGACGCGAAGCCCTTCGCGGTGCTGGTGCGGACGCTCGCGGAGGCACGCGGGCTCGCCCTCGTGGACGAGGCGGCGGCGGCGCTCCTCGTCTCGGCCGAGCGGCCGATCGTGCTCCTGCCGGCGCGCGCGGGGAGCGGCCTCGCCCGCGCCGTGGCGCCTGGGCTCGGCACGGTGGGGCTCATGCTCCCGTCCACGCCGCTCCACGAGCTCCTCGCCGCCGCGGTGGGACGGCCGCTCGTGATGACGAGCGGCAACCGGAGCGAGGAGCCGATCGCGGCCGGGCT
>JBAIWX010000167.1:0-4270 GCA_037916975.1 Gemmatimonadales bacterium | reverse complement strand
GCGCGCGGGGACGAGGTCCTGGGCCTCGACAACGTGAACGACTACTACGACGTCCGCCTCAAGCACGCCCGCATGGCGCGGCTCGAGGGGAAGCCGGGGTACCGGTTCACGAGGCTCGACGTGGCGGACCGGGAGGGGATGGCGCGCTACTTCGCCGAGCACCGGCCCGAGGTGGTGATCCACCTCGCGGCGCAGGCGGGAGTCCGCTACTCGCTCACCAACCCGCACGCCTACATCGAGGCGAACCTGGCGGGGACGATGAACGTCCTCGAGGGGTGCCGGCACCACGGGGTGAAGCACCTCGTCTACGCCTCCTCGAGCAGCGTCTACGGCGGGAACACCCGCATGCCCTTCTCGGTCCACGACAACGTGGACCATCCCGTGAGCCTCTACGCCGCGACCAAGAAGGCGAACGAGCTCATGGCGCACACCTACAGCCACCTGTACGGGCTGCCGACGACGGGGCTCCGCTTCTTCACCGTGTACGGCCCGTGGGGCCGGCCGGACATGGCGCTCTTCCTGTTCACGAAGGCGATCCTCGAGGGGCGGCCGATCGACGTCTTCAACCACGGGAAGATGCGGCGGGACTTCACCTACATCGACGACATCGTCGAGGGGGTGATCCGCACCGCGGACCACGTGGCGGCACCGAACCCCGTCTGGCGGGGCGACGCGCCGGACCCCGGCACCAGCTCGGCGCCCTACCGCGTCTACAACATCGGCAACAACAACCCGGTGGAACTGATGGAGCTCATCGCGACGCTCGAGCGGGCACTGGGGCGCGAGGCGGTGAAGCACATGCTGCCCATCCAGCCGGGGGACGTGCCGGCGACGTGGGCGGACGTGGACGACCTGACGCGGGACGTCGGGTTCCGGCCGGCGACGCCGATCGCGGAGGGGGTGGGGAAGTTCGTGGCGTGGTACCGGGAGTTCTACGGGGTGTGAGCGGGGGTCTTCAGCCGCCGCAAAGAGCGTCCCAGCGCTCGGCGACGCCGAGGCGGTTCGCCCAGTGGCCGATGAAGTCCCGGTCGAGCGGGCGCGGCGAATGGCGGAGGATCTCCCCGATGTCCTCCGCATGGCGGGCGCTGCCCCCGGCGGAGAGGTACTGCAGTTTCCGCAGCACGACGTATTCGGCTGGCGCGACGTGCACGATGGCCCCGCGGTGCTCGAGCGCCACGCGTCGGGGCAAGGCCCAGGCGTGCAGTGGGTCCTCGCCGGCGAAGTACAGGTCCGCGCGCGCGAGGGAGGCCACGTGCAGCAGGTTTGCGTGGCCGCCTTCGGGACGGTTCGCCTCGACCGCGAGCGTTTCGAGGGGCGGGACGTAGTACTCGGGTGCGGGCAACCGTGAGGCGAGGGCCGTCACCTCATCGCCGCGGAGCCGCAGTACGAGGTCGAGGTCGAGCGTTGCCCTGGGCCGACCCCAGAATGCCACCGCCCATCCCCCCGTCACCATGTACTCCACGCCCAGCGCCTCGAGCGGCCGGGCGAAGAGTTCGAGCGGGTCAGCCTCCACGCGCGAGTTCCTCGAGGAGCCCGGCCCGCAGCTCGGCCTCGCTCCGCTCGGGTGCGCGGGCGCGCAGCGCCGCCAGCCGGAGCTCGAGCGCCGAGCGCCACAGCACGGCGGCGACGGAGAACTTCTCCTCGGCCGACATCGCGAGGAGCCGCTCGTGCTCGATCTTCGAGATCTCGGGCGGCAGCTGGTCCGGGGCGAACCGGGTCATGGCCGAAAACTAGCGGGGCCGCCCCCGATTCCGGAGGCGGCCCCGCCCGCATCCCGACCCGGAGCGAGCCGAGGCTACTTCCCGCTCAGCAGCTGCTCCATGATGAGCCAGCGGTTCATGCCGGCGAACTTCTGGTGCATCTTGGTGAGCGGCGCGCCGGTCGGGTGCTCGTCCTCCTCGTTCTGGAGGTCGGCGAGGGCGCTCAAGCCCGACTCCTTGAACTTCCGGAGGCCCTTGTCGAGCGCGAGGCCCACCGTGCGGAAGTTGAAGAGCGTCGAGAACTGGAGCGTGTAGCCCAGGTCGGCGAGCTGCTGGTTGGTGATGAGCGTGCCGGCCTTCTTCGCGCGGCCCCAGTAGAGCGACGGCGAGAGGTTGAAGCCGAGCATCTGGTTCGGGTAGTACTTGCGCACGCCCTCGGCGAAGGCGATCGGCTGCTCGATCTCGGTGTTGTTGAACTCGGCCCAGATCACGTCGCAGCCGAGCTCGGCGGCCTCCCACGCGTCCTCGATGGCCATCTTGATGCCGCCCTGCGCCTGGCCCGGGATGGCGCCGTCCACCGAGTCGGTCCGGGCGATGATGACGAGCGGGTGGCCGGCGGCGTCGGAGGCGGCCTTGATCGCCTTGAGCTTGGCGAGCCAGGCGTCGCGGGGGACGAGCACCTTGTCGCGCTTCGCCTTGCCGACGTTCACGATGTGGCCGCAGGTGCGGTCGGAGGGATCCTGGTTCTCGAGGTGGACGCCGGCGGCGCCGACGCGGATGAGCTCGGAGGCCAGGGTGAAGGTCTGGCCGGGGCCGCCGAAGCCCGCCTCCATGTCCACGAAGATCGGCGGCATCTCGAGGAGCTCCTGGCCCTCGGTGTCGTACCAGTGGGTGTGGCGGGCGCCCTCGATGCCCTTGCGGAGCATGAGGGTGAGTTCGGCCATCTGGTGCGACTGGTAGACGCCGATGTCGGGATACATGTTCCACGTCGCCGCGAGCTGCCAGCCGGAGCCGTAGAGGGCCTTGAAGCCGAGCTTGGTCATGAGCGCGGCGGTGTAGGCGTCGTAGGCGCCGGCGGAGTGCAGGAAGCTGCCCTTGTCGCGCGCCTCGTGGAGGAGGCGGCGGAGCTTGACGGCGGGGTTCTCGGTCTCGGGCGGCGCGAGGAGCTTGCTGATCTCGCCGGCGGGGTAGGGGACCTTGCCCGCCACGGGCGAGGGGGGATTGGCGGTAGCCGTCACAGGGCACTCCGGTTGGCGGTGGACGTGGCGACGAAGACGAGGCACGCCCGTCGCTCGCCGGCGGCGGGGCGCCATGTGAAATCTTTCACAAAGTTAGGGCTTGGTACCGTAGCCCGCAAGGGGCACGCGGAGCCCGACGGCTGCGCGGATCGGGCTGGCGCGCGGCCCTTTGCGTGCCTCCCAAGGGCGTCTTTATTTCCGCTCGGTCGGCACCGGACCGCGCGCCGACGGCCAGCTCAAGCCGGGAGAAGGACTTAGCGCATGTGCGGGATCGCCGGATTCTGGGACCCAGCGGGCCTCGACGCCGAGGCGTCGGCCGTGCTGCGCCGGATGACCGACGCAATCCGGCATCGCGGACCGGATGACGAAGGTCAGTGGCTCGATGCGGAGGCGGGCATCGCTCTGGGCCACCGGCGACTCTCGATCCTGGACCTCACGCCCGAAGGTCACCAGCCGATGGTGTCCCAGGACGGGCGCTGGGTGCTCGTGTTCAACGGCGAGATCTACAACTTCGGTGATCTCCGGACGCCGCTCGAGGCGGCGGGCGTCCGGTTCCGCGGGCACTCGGACACGGAGGTGCTGCTCGAGGCGATCGCGCGCTGGGGGCTGGTGCCCGCGCTCCAACGGAGCGCGGGCATGTTCGCCCTGGCGCTCTGGGACCGCGAGCGGCGCGAGCTGCACCTCGCACGTGACCGATTCGGCGAGAAGCCGCTCTACTACGGCTGGCAGGGCCGCACGTTCCTGTTCGGCTCGGAACTCAAGGCGCTGCGCGTGCATCCCGCCTTCGCGGCGCCGCTCGACCGGGGCGCGCTCACGCTCTACCTCCGCTACAACTGCGTGCCCGCGCCGCACTCCATCCACGAGGGGGTCGGCAAGCTCCTCCCCGCGCACCGCGCGACGGTGCGGGCGGACGGCGGCGTGACGACCGCGCCGTACTGGTCGCTCGCCGAGGTGGCGGAGCGGGGGATGGCAGCACCGCTCGCGGGGAGCGACGCGGAGCTCGCCGACCTCCTCGAGGCGCGCCTCCGCGCGACGATCCGAGAGGAGATGGTGGCCGACGTGCCGCTGGGCGCGCTCCTCTCGGGCGGGATCGACTCGACCACCGTGGTGGCGCTCATGCAGGCGGAGAGCGCGCGGCCGGTGCGCACCTTCACGATCGGCTTCCGCGAGCCGGGCTACAACGAGGCGGAGCACGCGAAGGCGGTGGCGGCGCATCTCGGCACGGAGCACACGGAGCTGTACGTGACGCCCGACGAGGCGCGCGCCGTGATCCCGCGCCTGCCGCACATCTACGACGAGCCGTTCGCCGACTCGTCTCAGGTGCCGACCTTC
>JBAIWX010000166.1:0-24551 GCA_037916975.1 Gemmatimonadales bacterium | reverse complement strand
AGGCGGCGGCGCGGATGGCGGGGCTCCGCGCGCGCCGCGACGAGGTCGCGCACGACGAGACCGCCTACCAGGCGCTCGTCGCGGACGAGCGCGAGGCGGAGGGGCGCCGCCGCGAGGCGGAGCTGGCACGCGTGCAGGCCGGCGGGGAGCGCCTCCGCGCCGTCGAGGCGGTCGCGGCGGTCGAGGCCCGCCGCGAGGAGCGTGCGCGCCGTGCCGCGGAGGCGGAGGCGGTGCGGCTCGACCTCCAGCTGCACAACGAGCTCGACCGTGCCCTCGAGGACCTCCGCGCCGACCTCAACGCCACGCTGCGGCCCGACCTCTCGGAGCTCGCCTCCGGGTTCCTCGCCGAGCTCACGAAGGGGCGCTACACCGACCTCGAGCTCGACGAGGAGTACGTCCCGACCCTGCTCGACGACGGGGAGCCGAAGGGGGTCATCTCGGGGGGCGAGGAGGACGTCGCGAACCTGGCGCTCCGCCTGGCGATCAGCCAGATGATCGCCGAGCGCGCCGGGCAGCCGCTCTCGCTCCTCATCCTCGACGAGGTCTTCGGCTCGCTGGACGAGGACCGCCGCCACGCCGTCGTCGAGCTCCTGCGCGGCCTCGCCGACCGGTTCCCGCAGGTCATCCTCATCACGCACATCGAGGCGGTGCGGGACAGCTTCGACCGCATCGTCCGCGTGAGCTTCGACCCGCGCCGCGGCGTCGCGCAGGTGGCCGACGAGCCGCGGGAGGGCCACGATGTGGCGGCCTGACCGGGGCGTCAGCGGGCCCGAGCGCGCCACGGCGCGCGACATCGAGCCGCTCAACCGCCTCTTTGCCGAGGCGTTCACCGACCGCTACGTCCGCGACGGCCTCGCCGGCGTGCGGGTGCCGCACCTCAATCCCGCCGTCTGGCGCTACGCCATCGAGGATGCGGGGGACGGGGCGATGCTCTGGCGGGACGCGGACGGCTCGCTCGTCGCCTTCAACATGGTGCACCGCTCCGGCGCCGAGGGCTGGATGGGGCCGATCGCGGTGCGCCCCGACCGGCAGGGGAGCGGGGTGGGCACGACGGTGGTGCGCGCGGCCGTGGGGTGGCTGCTCGAGCAGGGCGCCGCGACGATCGGCCTCGAGACGATGCCGCGCACCATCGACAACATCGGCTTCTACAGCCGGCTGGGCTTCATCCCGCGGCACCTGACCGTGACGCTCGTGCGCGAGGCGGGCCGCGCCGCCCCGCGCGAGGCGGCACGCCCCTCGGCGCGCGACCTCCCGGCGGCCGTCGCGGAGTGCGCCGAGCTCGCCGGCCGGCTCCGGCCCGGCACCGACTTCGCCCGGGAGATCCTCCTCACCCGCGAGCTCGGCCTCGGTGACCTCACGCTGCTCCGCCGCGACGGCGCGCTCGCCGGCTTCGCGCTCTGGCACGTCGCCCCGCTCGCCGCCGGGCGCGCCCGCGACGAGCTGCGCGTGCTCAAGCTCGCCGCGCGCGACGCGGCGGCGTTCGAGCAGCTGGTGGACGCCCTGCAGGGCGAGGCCCTCGCCGAGCGTGCGCGGCGCGTCTCGCTCCGCGTCCAGACCGCCTTCGAGGCGGCGTACGCGCACCTCGTCGGCCGCGGCTTCCGCGTCCACTGGACCGACCTGCGCATGACCCTCGCGGAGCGGCCCGAGACGCCGGTCCGCGAGGGCGTGGTGCTGTCGAACTGGGAGATCTAGCGGGGGGCGGGCGGGGTGTCGCGCAGCGCGAGCCAGCGCACGAGGAGGCCCGCGCCCGCGGCGAGGAGCGCGTGGACCAGGCCCGAGGGCACCCGCACCACGAAGGCGAGCACCACCCAGGCCGCGAGGCAGGCGAGGCCGGCGAGCAGCGAGGCGGTCGGCGTCATGCGGTCTCCGGTGCGGCTGATTGACGGTCGGTGTCCGGTATCCTACCTTGGATGCGGCGGCGGGGACACACGTTCTCGAGCCGATAAGTCTGACCTAGGGCCCACATGTTGTGGCCGATGTCATGCCCCGCGGGGGAAGGCAGGAGCCGTGATGAGGGCGCCGAACATTCTGGTCGGGCTTCGAAGGACCCTCCCCGTCTGCTGGCGCCGGCTCCTCGCGGGCCGGCGTCCTGCTTTCCGCCGATGCCGGGGAACTTGCATCCCCGCCCGGGGATTCCATCTTCCGGTCACCTACCCCGGGATGGGCCATGCCGCGATGCAGCGTGACGCGGCGCGTGCATTTTAACGCCGCGCACCGCCTCCACAACCCGCGTCGAGACGATGCCTGGAACCGGGCCACCTTCGGCCCGTGCAACAACCCGAACTACCACGGCCACAACTACGAGCTGGACGTGACCGTGGAGGGCGAGATCGACCCCGAGACCGGCTACGTCATGGACCTGACGGAGCTCAAGGGGCTCGTGGAGGAGCGCGTGCTCCGCCACCTCGACCACCGGAACCTGAACCTCGACGTGCCGTGGTTCGCCGACCTGATCCCGACGGCGGAGAACATCGCGGTCGTCGCGTGGCGCGAGCTGCGCGCCGCGCTGCCCCCGGCGCTGGCCCTCCGCCTGCGCCTCTGGGAGACGCCCCGGAACTATGTCGACTATGCCGGACAGCCCTGACGGCGGCTCGTTCGCCCCGCAGGTCCGCGCGATCCTCGCCGCCCTCGGCGAGGACCCCGCGCGCGAGGGGCTCCTCAAGACGCCCGAGCGCGTCGAGGCGGCGCTCCGCTCCCTGACGCGCGGGTACGGGCAGACCGTCGAGGCGGTCATCGGCGACGCGCTCTTCGAGGAGGGGCACGAGAGCATGATCCTCGTGCGGGACATCGAGCTCTACTCCCTCTGCGAGCACCACATGCTGCCGTTCTTCGGGCGGGCGCACGTGGCGTACATCCCCCACGGGCGCATCGTCGGGCTCTCCAAGCTCGCGCGCATCGTGGACGTCTTCGCGCGCCGGCTCCAGGTGCAGGAACGCCTCACCGACCAGATCGCCGACGCGCTCATGGACGCGCTGCAGCCGCGCGGCGTCGGCGTCGTCATCGAGGCGGCGCATTTCTGCATGATGATGCGCGGCGTCGAGAAGCAGAACTCGAAGACCGTCACGAGCGCCCTCCGCGGCACCTTCCGGAGCGACCCGCGAACCCGCGAGGAGTTCCTCCGGCTCGCCCACGCCCCGGAACTCCGCCTGTGACGCAGGGGCCGCTCGCGGGCCGGGTCGCCGTGGTCACCGGCGCCTCGCGCGGCATCGGTGCCGCGACCGCGGCGGCGCTCTGGGGGGCGGGGGCGCGCGTGGTGCGCGTCGCGCGCACGCTCGCCCCCGGGATCCACGACGGCTTCCACGACGTCGCCTGCGACCTCACCGACGCCGCGGCGTGGGAGCGCGCCGCCCGGGCCATCCTCCTCGAGCACGGCCCCCCGGAGCTCGTCGTGAGCAATGCCGGCGCCTTCCTGCTCCGGTCGCTCGAGGCCACCACCGCCGACGACTTCGAGCTGCAGGTCGCGGTGAACCTCCGTGGCGCCTTCGCCGTGGCGCGCGCCTTCCTGCCCGCCATGCGCGCCGCGGGCCGGGGCACGTTCATCACCCTCGGCAGCGTCGCCGACCACGTGGGCTTCCCCGAGAACGCCGCGTACGCCGCCTCGAAGTTCGGCGTGCGCGGGCTGCACGAGACGCTCGTCGCCGAGTACCGCGGCTCCGGCGTGCGGCTGGCGCTCCTCTCGCCCGGCCCGACCGACACCGCCGTCTGGGACCCCGTGCATCCCGACCAGCGCCCCGACCTGCCCGACCGCGCCACCATGCTGCGTCCGGCCGACGTCGCGGAGGCGGTGCTCTGGCTCGCGACCCGCCCGCCGCACGTCCACGTCGACTGGCTCCGCCTCGGCCCGGCCTGACCACCGGCGGCGCGCCCGCCGGGACCGTGTCCCTCCCGTGTTCATCGAGCTGACCGACCACCTCCGCTGCCCCGAGGAGCACGAGGAGCAGTACCTCGTCCTCCTCCCGACCGAGGTGGTGCAGCGCTCCGTCCGCCGCGGCGAGATCGGCTGCCCGGCCTGCGGCCGCACGTGGGCGCTCGCCGACGGCATCCTCGACCTGGGCGGCGCCCCGGCGCCGCCCGCGCCCGGGCCGTCACCCGGCGCCGAGGCGCTCGCCGCCCTCCTCGGCCTCGGCGGGCCCGGGGGCTATGTGGCCGCCGTAGGGGTGGGGGCGGAGGCGGCCGCACTGGCCGGCTCGTTGCCGGGAGTCGCGATCGTGGCGGTGAACCCGCCGGCCGGCACCGCCGACGGTGGGGCGGTGAGCGTCGTGCGCTCGGCGCGGATCCCGCTCAAGCGCCGCTCCGTGCGTGGCGTGATCCTGGGCGGGACGGCGGGCGGGGACCCGTGGTGGCTCGCGGAGGCGGCCCGGGTGGTGCTGCCCGGCCGTCACGTCGTGGGGGAGGGAGCGGCCGGTGCGGCGGTGGCGGCGGGGCTCGAGCTGCTGGCGGAAGCGGGCGGCTGGTGGGTGGCGGTCGCGGCGGCGGCCCGCCGCTGAGGGTCACGCGTCGGCCGGGGTCTCGGCGTAGAGCGCGTCGATCGCCTCGCGGTGGCGCTCCTCCACGACGCGGCGCCGGACGCTGAGCTTCGGGGTCAGCTCGCCCGCCTCGATCGTGAAGTCCCGCGGCAGGAAGAGGAACTTCCGCGGCGTCTCGTACTTCGCGAGGTCGCGGAGCATCCGGCGCACCTCGCGGTCCAGCTTGTGCCGTGCCTCCTCGAGCGCCAGCAGTTCCGCCTCGGAGCCGAACACCAGCTGTTCCCGCCGCGCCCACTCGGCGAGCGCCGTCATGTTCGGCACCACGAGCATGATCGGGAACTTCCGCCGGTCGCCGAGCATCACCGCGTTCGTCACCCAGGTGCTCGTCTTCACCAGGTTCTCGATCGGCTGCGGCGCGATGTTCTTCCCGCCCGCGGTCACGATCAGGTCCTTCTTCCGGTCGGTGATGCGCAGGTAGCCGTCCGCATCCAGCTCGCCGACGTCGCCGGTGTGGAACCAGCCGTCGGGGTCCAGCACCTCCGCCGTCGCCTCCGGCTTGTGGTAGTAGCCCTGCATCACGTTCGGGCCGCGCGTCAGGATCTCCCCGTCCTCGGCGATGCGCACCTCCACCCCCGGGATCACCCGGCCGACCGTCCCGATGCGCAGCTCCCCGAAGGTGTTCACCGTGATGACCGGCGAGGTCTCCGTGAGGCCGTAGCCCTCGAGCACCGCCAGCCCGGCCGCGTGGAAGAAGCGCGCGATCTCGGGGTTGAGCGGCGCG
Source organism: Gemmatimonadales bacterium (assembly GCA_037916975.1). Taxonomy (GTDB): domain Bacteria; phylum Gemmatimonadota; class Gemmatimonadetes; order Gemmatimonadales; family GWC2-71-9; genus JAGGAG01. The sequence continues at coordinate 19,304 of JBAIWX010000166.1, read as the reverse complement.
CCGCCCGAGATGAAGCAGCGCAGCCGGCCCCCGGTGCGGGCGCGCAGCTTGGCGAAGACCAGCCGGTCGGCGAGTGCGCGCTGCAGGGCGAGGGACGCCGGCACCGGCCGCCCGGCCAGCCGCAGGTCCACCCAGCGCTCGCCCACCTTCCGCGCCCAGCGGAAGATCCGCCACTTGAGGGCCGAGCCCGCCCGGGCGTTCTCGAGCACGCGGGCGTAGATCTTCTCGTAGAGCCGCGGCACGGAGCAGACGATCGTCGGCCGGACCTCCACCAGCTCGGCCGAGACGGTGTCGATGCTCGTCGCGTAGTTGACGACCGACCCCGCGTGCAGCATCAGGTAGTGGCCGGCCATGCGCTCGAAGATGTGCGAGAGCGGCAGGAACGAGAGGCACTCGTCGTCGGGCGTGACCTCGAGCCGCCGGAGCGACGCCACCACGTTCGACGTGATGTTCCCGTGCGTGAGCATCACGCCCTTCGGGTCGCCCGTGGTGCCGGAGGTGTAGACCAGCGTCGCGAGGTCGTCCGGCGCCGCCTCGAGCGCCTCGCGCTCCCAGTGCGGGTAGGTCGGCGCGAGCGCGGCGCCCTGCTGCGCCAGCGCGTCCAGCGTGAGCACGGCGGCCCCGCGGGCCGCGGGGTCCATCGCGATCACGTGCCGGAGCTCCGGCAGCGCGGCGCGGACCTCGAGCACCTTGTCGAGCTGGGTCTGGGTCGAGACGACGACGACGGTGGCGCCCGAGTCGCGCAGGATGTAGGCGGCCTGGCGGGCCGGGAGCGTCGGGTAGATCGGCACGTCCGCCGCGCCGAGGGCGAGCGCGGCGTAGTCCACCACCGCCCACTCCGGCCGGTTCTCCGAGAGCAGCGCCACGCGGTCGCCGCGCCGGACCCCGAGCCCGAGCAGGCCGAGGCTCACGGCGCGCACCCGCTCCAGCAGCTCGCGCGGGCTGATCGCCACCCACCGGTCGCCGACCCGGTACCGCATCGCGGCCGGGCGGTCCGCGAACCGGCGGACGGCGCCGAAGAAGAGTTCCGTGAGGGTGCGGGGCGGGGCGAGGTCGCTGGCCATCGGGACTACTGGAAGAGGATCGTGAACCGCTGCCCCGAGCCGGGGATCGGCGTCCCGCGCCGGCGCGTGCCGGTCACCTCGACCTCGACCACCGCCGGCGCCGCCTGCCCCGCGACGCGGCGCACCAGCACCGGCGTCACCGGCGTGCCGTCGAGCCCGGTCACCACCGTGTCGGCGACGGCCCCGTTCGACAGCTCCACCGGTCTGAGCGCCGGGTCGGGGATCGCGGGCGTGACGATCGTGTAGATGAGCGTGCGCTGCGCCACCGCGAGGTCGGGGGCGAAGGAGCGCACGGTGGCGACCAGTGCGGCCGAGGCCTGGTCCGTCGTCGCGACGGTGAGCGTGTCGGGCGGCCCCACGATGAGCGTGTCGGCGCGCGGCTCGATCCGGAGGGTGTCGAGCGTCGAGCGGAGGTTCCCCACGAAGGCCTGCACCCGTGCCGTCACGTTCGCGGTGTCGCGGCCGGTGATGGTGCCGGTGAGGGAGTCGAGCCGGATGAAGAGGGTGTCGGCGGTGCGCCAGACGATGGTCGCCGCGATGCTGTCGCCGTCCCGGTTGAGGGCCCGGGCCCGGAACTGGACGGTGTCGCCGAGCTCGAGCGCGGCGGGCTGCGGGGCGATCACCTCGAGCGCCACGACCCCGTTGCCGGCGTCCGTGGCGCTCGTGCACGCGGCCGCCGCCACCAGCAGGGCCGCGAGGGTGCGGCGGGTCACGTCGGCTCCGCCGCCGCGTCCCCGCCGCCGTCCAGGTTCCGCAGCGCCTCCTCGGCGTGGCGGATCCACCGCTCCGCGTCGGCCCCCCGCGGCGGCCGGGCGAGGAACTGCCGCAGGTGCTCCGCCGCATCCGCGGCCTCCCCGCGCTTGAGCAGGAGGAAGGCGAGGCCGTAGTGCGCGCCGCCGAGCGCGCCGTCGATCTCGAGCGCGCGCCGGTAGCAGCGGATCGCCTCCTCGGGCTGCGCCGTCTTGGTGAAGGCGATGCCCATGTTCAGGAGGATGCGCGCGTCGTTGGGGTTGTCCCGGTGCGCGAGCCGATAGGAGGTGAGCGCTGCCTCGTAGTCGCCCTGGCGTTCGAGGGCGAGGGCCTCGTTCAGGTAGTCCAGCCGCTGCGGGCGGAGCGCGTCCGATCGCGCGGATCCGAACAGCCGGCGCCAGAAGCCCATCGACGAGATCGGTGCTCCGGGGTGGAAGCGGGGCAAGTGGATGCTGCGGCGCAAGTTCGCCGCCGGGCGTAGTATAGCGGGCGGGCGGGGGCCAAGGCAACGACGCCGCGCCGTTGCCCGCGCGCTGGCGGCCCCGTACCTTCCCCGCAGTCACCCGCCTCGCACGCACCACCGTGCAGGAGTCCGCACCATGCCCTCGCGCACCATCCCGGGCGGCCCCAAGGGCACGCTCGTCGTCGACTGGCCCTTCTTCGGCGAGATCTGCCGTGCCCTCGCCCTCAAGGTCGCGCGCGACTACGAGCCGGAGGTCGTCCTCGGCATCGCCAAGGCGGGGGTCATCCCGGGCGTCGTCGTCGCGTCGATCCTGCAGCGCGAGTTCGCCTCCATGGCGGTGACGCGGGGGCACGCCGGCGAGGAGCCGGTCCTCGTGAGCGGCCCGCCGGCCTCCATCCGCGGCCGCCGCGTCCTCCTCGTGGACGAGACCTGCGACAGCGGGCATACCCTCAAGCTCGCCCTCAACGAGGTGCGCGCCCTGCGCCCCGCCGAGGTGCGGACCGCGGTCTCCTTCCGGACCGGGCCCTACCGGCCCGACTATCACGCCTTCGAGACCGACAACTTCATCATCCTGCCCTGGGACCGCGAGATCGTGCAGAACGGCGAGATCGTCGTGCGTCCCGACTACGCCGCGCGCCTCGGCTGACGCGGCGCGCCGTGCTCGACCGGATCCTCGAGGCCCTGGCGCGCTCGCCGGCCGACTTCACCGAGGTGCGGGTGGAGCGGTCGTGGGTGACGACCGTCGCGTTCCGCGGCCGTCGCCTCGAGGGGGCCGCCGAGGGCCGCGACGCCGGGGGCACGGTGCGCTGCCTCGTCCACGGGCGCGGCTGGGGCAGCGTCACCGTCGGCGACCTCGCCCACCTCGATGCGGCCGTGCGGCGCGCGCACGAGCTCGCGCTCGTCGTCCGCCCGCCGGAGCCGGTGCGGCTGGCGCCGGTCGCGGTGCACGTCGCCACCGACCCGCCGCCGCTGGCCGACGACCCGCGCGACGTCCCCCTCGCCGAGAAGCGCCGCTACCTCGAGCACCTCAACGGCGAGATGCTGCGCGCCGACCGCCGCATCGTGGACACGCAGGCGGCCTACCGGGACGAGGTGGTCGAGGCCTGGTACGCGAACAGCGAGGGCACCCGGCTGCACCAGCGGCGGCCCGACGTGACCCTCGCCGCGCTCGCCGTCGCGCGCGAGGGCGGCGTGGTCGAGCGCGCCGTCGAGTCGCTCGGCGCGCGGGCCGGCTGGCGGCGCGTGCAGGAGCAGGAAGCCCTCTTCCGTGCCGCGGCGGCGCGTGCCGTCGGGCTCCTCGGCGCGCACCCCGTGCGGAGCGGCACCTTCCCCGTCGTGCTCGACCCGCGCCTCGCGGCCACCCTCGTGCACGAGACCATCGGCCACCTCGCCGAGGCCGACGCACAGCTCGAGGACCCGCGGGTGGCGCACCGCGCGTGGCCGGGGCGCACAGTCGGGAGCCCCCTCCTCACCGTCGGGGACGACGGCAGCGCCGCGGGCCTCCGGGGCACGCTCGCCTTCGACGACGAGGGCACGCCGAGCAGCAACACCCTGCTCGTGCAGCACGGCGTCGTCGTCGGCCGCCTCCACTCCCGCGAGACCGCCGGTCGCACCGGGGAGCGGCCGACGGGGAACGCCCGCGCGGTCTCCTGGCGCCGACCGCCGCTCGTGCGCCCCACCAACACCTACGTCGCCGCCGGCAGCGGCACGTTCGCCGACCTCCTCCGCGACGTGAAGCTCGGCGTCTACGCGTGCGATGCCGTCGCGAGCCGCACGCGCCTCGGCGAGTTCGCGCTCACCGCCGGCTACGGCTTCATGATCCGCAACGGCGAACTGGCCGAACCGGTCAAGCACGTCACCGTCGCGGGCGAGCTCGGCACCACGCTCGGCGCGGTGGACGCGATCGCGGCCGACTTCCGCTGGATCGAGGGCGGCGGGGGATGCACCCGCCACGGGCAGGGGCCGCTGCCCGTCACCACCGGTGCCCCGCACGTCCGCCTGCGCGCCGCCGAAGTGCGGGGGCAGGCGCCGTGATCGGGCGCCTCGTCGAGGCCGCCGCCCGCCGCGCCGAGCGCGCCGACGCGACCCTCCACACCGACGAGACGCTCGTCCTTGGCGTGCGGGACGGCCGGGTCGTCCACGCGGAGGCCTCGCAGGAGGCGGGGACGTCGCTGCGCGTCGTGGCGGGCGGACGCCAGGGCACGGCGGGCGCGAGCGAGGCCGACGACACCACCCTGGTCGAGCTCGCCCTTGCCTCCGCGGCGGTCGGCGAGCCCGTCGAGCTCCTCCTTCCGGGTCCCGCACCGCTGCCCCGGGTGCTCACCCACGTCCCTCGCGCCGCCGCGGCCGACGTGCGCGACCTCGAGGACCTCGCGACGACCGTGACGGCGCGCCTCGCGCGGAGCGGCCGCTCGGTGGGCGTCACGGTCGAGCGCTCGGTCGGCAGCGTGCACCTCGCGAACTCGCGCGGCGTCGAGGCCGGCTACGACGTGACCCGCGTCGCGCTCGAGGTCGAACTCGCGCAGGCGGGCGACGACCCGCCGCGCCCCCTCGTCGCGCACCTCGCCGGCGCGGACCTCCCCGCGCCCGCCGAGCTCGAGGCGCTGGTCCTCGACCTCGAGCGGCGCGCCGCCTGGTCGGCGCGCACCGCCGCGGCACCGCGGGGAGGCGTCCCGGTGCTCCTCCTGCCGGGGGCCGTCGCGGCGCTCCTCGCGCCGGTGCGCGCGGCGCTCCTCGGCCGCACCGTGGTCGCGGGCGCCTCGCCCCTCGGCGAGGCCGCCGGCACGCGGCGCTTCCACGCCGACTTCACCCTGCGGGACGAGCCCCTCCTCGACGGGCGGCCGGCGTCGCGGCCCGTGGACGACGAGGGGGTCGTGTGCTGGTCGCAGGCGCTCGTCGAGGGCGGCGTCGTGCGCGGGTTCCTCTGGGACCTCGAGACCGGTGCGAACGCCGGCCGCCCCGCCACCGGCCACGCGCGGCGCGGCACCTTCGGCAAGCCGCGCACGGCCTTCTCGAACCTCGTCGTCGCGCCCGGGGAGCTGTCGTTCGAGGCGCTGCTCGACCGCGTGCACGACGGCCTCGTCGTGGATGCCGTGGGAGGAACCGCCTCGATCGCGTCGAGCGGCGCCTTCCAGCTGCCCGTGCTCGCGGGCTGGCGCCTCGAGGCGGGGGAGATCGCCGGGCGGGTCGAGGATGCCGGCATCCTGGGCAACGTCTTCGACGTCCTCACCCGGCTCATCGGCGTCGGGCGCGACCTCGCGTGGCACGGGTCCGTCGCCGCGCCGCCGCTCGTCGTCGATGGCATCGTCGTGGGCCCGGCCTGACGATCCCCCCGGTCCCGGGCCATCCGTTCCGTCCTGCAACCTTTTCTGCCGTTCTTCCGTCCAACCCTGCATGTGACCCCTGTCCCCGATCGGGAGGCTCCATGCAGCACGGCATCCGCGCGGCAGTCGCCGCGCTCATCCTCGCCACCCCCGCGCTCGCCCAGCAGGGCGAGACCATCCAACTGACCGGGCGCGTCGCGGCCGTCTGGAACATCGCCGGCACCGTCACGCTGGAGCCGGGCAGCGGCGCCGCCGTCGCGGTGACGGTGCTCCGAGGCGGCCGGGCCGGGTCGAGCCTCCGGCTCGAGCGCGGGGAGGTCCGCGGCGCGGACGCGCTTCGCGTCGTCTACCCGGACGACCACATCGTCTATCCCGCCATGGGTCGCGGGAGCCGGAGCGAGTTCGGCGTGGGCGACGACTGGACCTTCACCGACGGGCGCGGGCGCGCCTTCCGCCGGATGTGGATCTCGGGCGACGGCAGCGGCGCCGAGGCATGGGCCGACCTCCGCGTCGCGGTGCCCGCCGGTCGCACGGTGCAGGTGCACCTCGCGGCCGGGACGATGTCCGCACGGAACGTGGACGGGACGATCGTGCTGGACGGGATGTCGTCCGACGTGGCGGTGTCGGGCGGGCGCGGGGACTACACGGTGGACGTGGGATCGGGCCGCGTCGTGGCGACCGACATGCGCGGCACGCTGCGCCTCGACACCGGCTCCGGTGACGTGGAGCTCCGGCGCATCGAGGCCGACGACTTGTCGGTGGACACCGGCTCGGGTGCCGTGCGCGGGAGCGAGCTCCGCACGCCGAAGCTGACGGTGGACACCGGCTCGGGCGACGTCGCGCTCCGCGTCGTGACCGCCCGCACCGTGAAGGTGGACACCGGTTCCGGGAACGTGACGGTGGACCTCGCCGCCGACATCGACCAACTCTCGGTCGACACCGGCTCCGGCGACGTGACGATCCACGCCCCGGCGAGCCTCAACGCCAGGGTGGACCTCGAGAGCTCGAACGGGCACATCGAGACGGACTTCGCCGTGCAGGCCAGGCGCACCGCGCGGGACGAACTCCACGGCACGATCGGGAGCGGTGCGGGTGCCGTCTCGGTGGATGCCGGCTCGGGGGATGTCCGGCTGCTCAAGCGCTGACCGCATCCGGGAGGGGAAGCCCCCGCCGGGCCCGTCCCGCGGGGGCTCGATGTTTCGAAGTGAAACTATTCGGCTGCCAGCTCCGTCATCCTGCATGTGGGCGGCAGTGACCCCCTTCCGGAGGACGACATGCAGCGGACGAATCGCCTGACGGCGCTCGTGGGCGCCGTGGCCACTCTGGTTCCATCCCTCGCCCTGGCCCAGCGCGCCGAGTCGGTGACTCTCACCGGCAACACGGCGGCCATCTATGCCCTCGCGGGCACCGTCACCCTCGAGCCCTTGTCGGGCGGATCGGTCGCCGTGCAGGTCACGCGCGGCGGCCGCGACGCAGCGGCACTGCGCGTCGAGCGCGGCGACGGGCGCGGGGGCGAGGGCCTCCGCATCACTTGGCCCAGCGATCGGGTCGTCTATCCCGCCATGGGCGCGCTGAGCTCGACGACGCTCGAGGTCGCGAACGACGGGACGTTCGGCCGCGCGATCGGCCGGGGGCGCCGCGCCGTCCGCATCGCCGGCGCGGGGCAGGGCACCGAGGCCTGGGCCGACCTCCGCATCGGCGTGCCCGCGGGGGCGACGGTGGAGGTGCACCTCGCGCAGGGCGCGATGCTGGCGTCGAACGTGGACGGCAGGGTGAGCCTCGAGGCGATCGCCGCCAACGTCTCGCTCGCCGACGGGAGCGGGCAGTGGGCGATCGACGTGGGCGCGGGGGACGTGGAGGTGGCGCGGACGCACGGCGCCCTGCGGGTCGCGACGGGATCGGGGGCGGTGCGGATGGACGTCGAGGATCGTGCGGCGCACCTCGCGGTCACGACTGGCTCCGGCGACGTCACCGTGCGCGCGCCGGCCGACCTCGGGGCGCGGCTCTCCCTCGCGAGCGCCGGCGGCGCCGTGGTGACGGACCTCCCGGTGCACGTCCAGCGCGAGGGGCGGGACGCGTTCCGCGGCACGGTCGGTGACGGCACCGGCACGGTCAGCATCGCCAGCGGTTCCGGCCAGGTCCGCCTGCTCCGGCAGTAGGGCACCTCGCAGCGCACGGCGGCCGGGCTCCGCGCGGGGCCCGGCCGCCGCCTACTTCGCCTCGTACACCGTCACCCCGCCCAGCACCGTCCGCAGCACGCGCGTCTCGAGGATGCGCTCCGCCGGGACGCTCATGATGTCCTGGTCCAGCACCACGAAGTCGGCGTACTTGCCCGGGGTGAGGCTCCCCGTCTCCCGCTCCATGAACGCCGCCACGGCGGGCCAGAGCGTCATGCCGAGGAGCGCTTCCTCCCGCGTGGTGCGCTGGGCGGGGAACCAGCCGCCGGCCGGCCAGTTCGCCGCGTCCTGCCGCGAGACGAAGGCGTGGAAGGAGAGCAGCGGGTTCACCGGCTCGACGGGGAAGTCGGAGCCGTTCGGGATGATGGACCCCGCGTCGAGAAGGGAGCGCCACGCATAGGCGCCCAGGAGCCGCGCGAAGCCCACCCGGTTGGGGGCCCAGTACATGTCGCTCGCCTGGTGGCTCCCCTGCATGGAGGGGATCACGCCGAGGGGCGCGAAGCGGGCGAGGTCGGCGGGGGCGAGGAGCTGCGCGTGCTCGATGCGGAAGCGGTGGTCGGGGCGGGGCACCCGGCGGAACGCCGCCTCGAAGGCGTCGAGCGTCTCGCGGTTCGCGCGGTCGCCGATCGCGTGTACGTTGAGCTGGAAGCCGGCCCGGAGGCACCGCTCCGCGACGTGCTCCACCTGCGGCCCGGGCACCTGGACGATCCCGGTGTTGCCCGGGTCGTCGCTGTACGGCTCGAGCAGGGCCGCGCCGCGGCTCCCGAGCGCGCCGTCGAAGGCAAGCTTGATGCTGCGGACCCAGAGCCGGCCGTCGTAGAGGCCTAGCCGCGGGCCGGCGCTCAGGGTGCGGTCGAGGATCGCGTCGGAGTCGGAGAAGGCGCGGATCATCACGTAGTTCCGCAGCGAGAACGCGCCCTCCCTGGCGAGCGACTCGTACGCCGCCAGCTCCTCGTCGCGCACGCCGGCGTCGTGCACGCCGGTGAGTCCCCAGCGGTTCGCCTCGGCCATGGCGGCGCGCGCCTGCGCGCGGAGCTCCTCGGCGGAGGGCGCGGGGATCGCCCCGGCGACGAGGTCCATCGCCCGGTCCACGAGCACCCCGGTCGGGGCGCCGCGGGCGTCCCGCAGGATGCGCCCCCCCGCGGGTTCCGCGGTGCGCGGGCCCAGCCCGGCGAGCTGCATCGCGCGCTGGTTCACGAGCGCGGCGTGCCCGTCCACGCGCGTGAGGTACACCGGGTGGTCCGGCACCGCGCGCGAGAGCGCCTCGTGGGTGGGGAAGCGGGTGTCGGCCCAGAGGTTCTGGTCCCACGCGCGCCCCAGGATCCACTCGCCCGGCTTCGCCGTCCGCGCCCGCGCCACGACGCGCTCGATCACCTCGTCGTAGGAGCGCGAGCCGCGCAGGTCCACCGCGCGGAGCATCGCCCCCAGGTTCATGAGGTGGGCGTGCGCGTCCACCATGCCCGGGATGACGGTGTGGCCGCCGGCGTCGAGCCGCGTCGTCGCCGGGCCGGCGTAGAGGCTCGCCTCCCGCTCCGACCCGACGAAGAGCACGCGCCCGTCGCGCACGGCGAGGGCGCGCGCCGTCGGGCGGGCGGCGTCGGCGGTGTAGATCCGCGCGTTGACGACGAGCAGGTCCGCGGGGCGCTCCTGCGCGCGGAGCGATGGTGCGGCGAGGAGCGCGAGCAGCGCGGCGAGGCCGCGGGCGGCGCGAGGGCGCGGGGTCGGGATCATGGGACGCACGGGTGGGGGAGGGAAACGAACGGCGGCCCCGCGGGGCCGCCGTGAGCGAGCAGGGGGCGCGGGCGGCTCAAGCGAGGCCGAGCGCCTCGGTGTAGCTCATCCCCTGGGACATCCGCTCGTACACGAGGCCCATCGTCTCGGGCGCGCCGGCGAGGAAGCGCGCCCGCGCGTCGCCGCGCGAGGGGCACTCCACCTGCATGACGGCCGTCACCTGGCCCGAGAGCCGGCCGAGGAACTCGGCCAGCATGCCGGAGGTGACGTGGCAGGAGGGATAGTCGCTGGTGCCGGCCTCGCCCGCTTCCGCCCAGCTCGCGGCGTCGAGGGCGAGCACGGCATCGCCGAGCGGCGCGGCGGTGAGGGGGCCCCACCCCGTCTCCGTGAAGAAGGCGGTGAGCACCTCGCCGAGGTAGCGCTGGTCGAGGTCGCCCGGGTCGTCGAGGCCGTGCGTGCGCCGGAGCCAGCCGGCGAACGCCTCGTACATCTCGGTGCCGCCGGCGAAGCCCGCCTCCTGGAGGTAGGCGGCCGCCTGCGTCCCCGCGTCCCGCTCGAGGGACTGGCGGAGCTGCTGGAAGAGGCGGCGTCCGACGACGACGCAGCCCTCCGGGGCGGTGGCGCGGGGCTCGGTCATGGGATGATCCACGGCTCTGGAGTCTAGGCGGAGCGGCCGAGGCGCCGCAAGAGTTCCGCCTCGTCGATGACCTCGATGCCGAGCTGGCGCGCCTTGTCGAGCTTGCTGCCCGCCTCGGCGCCGGCCACCACGGTGCTGGTCGCCTTGCTCACGCTCCCGGTGACGCGCGCGCCCGCCGCCTCGAGCAGCCTGGTCGCCTCGGGGCGGGTGAGCGTGGCGAGCGTGCCGGTCAGGACGTAGCTGCGCCCGGCGAGCGCGCCCTCGCCGGCGGGCGCCGCCACGGGCTCGGTGAAGTTCACGCCGGCCGCCCGCAGGCGCTCGACCAGCTCCCGGCTCCGCGGCTGCGCGAGGAACGCCGTCACCGCCTCGGCGATCGCGGCGCCGATCCCCGGCACGGCCTCGATCGCCTCGGGGGTCGCCTGCGCGAGGGCGTCGAGGGTGCCGAAGTGCCGGGCGAGGGACTTCGCGACCTCCTTGCCCACGTGCCGGATGCCGAGGCCGAAGAGCAGCGTCGCGAGGGGGCGCTCGCGGGAGGCGGCGATCGCCGCGACGAGCTGGCCGGCCGACTGTTCCGCGAAGCGCTCGAGCCCCACGAGCTGCTCGGCGCGGAGGGTGAAGAGGTCGCCGACGTCCCGGATGAGCCCGGCGTCGAGCAGCTGCCGCACTCGCTCGTAGCCGAGCCCGCGGATGTCCATCGCGTCGCGCGCGGCGAAGTGCACGATCCCCTCGAGCACCCGCCCCGGGCAGGCGACGTTCGGGCAGTAGCGCGCCACCTCGCCGGCCGGCCGCTCGACCGGCGTCCCGCACGCCGGGCAGGCGTCGGGCATGGTGAACGGCCGCTCGCCCCCGTCGCGGCGCTCGCGGAGCGGCCCGAGCACCTGCGGGATGACCTCGCCCGCGCGCACCACCTCGACCCAGTCACCCTCGCGGATGTCCTTCTGGGCGATGATCTCCTCGTTGTGGAGCGTCGCCGAGGAGATGGTGACCCCGGCGAGCTCGACCGGCTCGAGTTCGGCCCAGGGGGTGAGGGCGCCGGTGCGGCCGACGTTGATGTGGATCCGCCGGAGCCGCGTCACCGCGACCTCGGGGGCGAACTTGCGCGCCACCGCCCAGCGGGGCTCGCGGTCGCTCACCGTCCCGAGCTCGGCCTGCAGCGCGAGCGCGTCCACCTTCACCACGATCCCGTCGGCGGCGAACGGGAGGGTGGGAAGGAGCCGCTCGAGCTCGGCGATGCGCGCGTGCGCGGCCTCGAGGCCGTCCACCCGCGTCCGGTGCGGCTCGACCTCGAACCCCCACGCCGTGAGGAGCTCGAGGAGCTCCCACTGCGTGCGGACCGGGAGCGTCCCCTCGAGCGCCTCCACCGTGTAGGCGAACATCCGGAGCCGGCGCTTCCGCGTGAGCGCGGGGTCGAGCTGGCGGAGCCCCCCCGCGGCGGCGTTGCGCGGGTTGGCGAAGGGCGGCTCGCCGTCGCGCTCGCGTTCGGCGTTCACCCGCTCGAAGTTCCGGAAGGGCAGGTACACCTCGCCCCGGACCTCCATGCGGGGCGGGTGGCCCTCGCCGCGGAGCGCGAGCGGCACGTCGGGGATCGTGCGCAGGTTCGCGGTCACGTCCTCGCCGACGGTGCCGTTGCCGCGCGTGGCGCCGCGCACGAGGCGCCCGTGCTCGTACGTGAGCGAGATCGCGGCACCGTCGATCTTCACCTCGAGGGTGTAGCCGGCGGTCCGGGTCTCCGCCGCGAGCTTCGCGTTCCGTTCCTCCCACGCCGCGAGCTCCGCCTCGTCGAAGGCGTTCGCGAGCGAGAGCATCGGGCGGCCGTGGGTGACCCTGGCGAGCTGGGAGGCGGGGGCGGCACCGACGCGCCCGGTCGGGCTGTCGGGGACGCGGAGCTCGGGGTGCGCCGCCTCGAGCGCCTGCAGTTCCCGGAAGAGGCGGTCGTACTCCGCGTCCGGGATCTCGGGCGCGTCGAGGACGTAGTAGGCGTGGTTGGCGCGGTCGAGGAGCCGGCGGAGCTCGGCGGCCCGCGCGGCGGGGCCGGCGGCGGTCACCGCCCGGTGGCCTCCTGGGCGAGCACGGTCATCGTCACGCCGACCAGGCGGTCGATCTCCTCGGAGCTCGCGTTCGCGAGCAGGCTCTCGCTCCACGGCCCCTGCTTGTCCGCGAAGGTGTCGAGCAGGCGGCGCATGTAGCCGATGAGCGCCACGCGCTCCCGGTCGAGGGCGCGCACCCCGGGGTCCTCGCCCTGGCGCTGCTGCAGGCGCTCGAAGCGGTGGGCGTTGCGGAGGGCCTTCGCGGTGAGGTTCGCGACGACCTTGCAGAACTGCACGTCGGCCTCGGAGAAGGTGGGGCCGTCGCGGAAGGTGCGCAGGAAGATCGCGCCGATCGGCACGCGGCGCCACGTGATCGGCACCACCGTGATCGTCTTCACCCGCCGCGCGAGGAGCGTCCCCCGCGCGTGGCGGAGCGCCGGGTCGTCGGTCACGTCGGCGATGAAGACCGTCTCCCCCGTGTCGAGCGCGCGGCGCAGCTCGGGGTAGCGGTCCATGTCCACGACGTAGTTCCGGATGCTCGGGTCCTCGTAGCTCGCCACGAGGCGCACCGTCTGGCCCCCGCGCTCGGCGAGGAAGATCGAGCAGCGGTCGAGCCCGAAGGTCTCGCCGAGGCGCCGCGCCACCGCCTGCACGATGTCCACGAAGTGGAGCGAGCCGGCGATCTCCTGGAGGATCTCGATCACCGCGAGCAGGTGCTTCCGCTCGTGCTCGAGGACCTGGACCCGCTGCTGCAGCCGCTCGACCTCGTCGTCCGGCACGACCGGGACCGCGCTGCTCATCGCCGACTCGGGGGTTGGGGATGCACGAAACCTAAAGAGGGCAAGGAGTTCCGGCCACCGTCGGCCCCCGGTTGGAGACTGTCGCGGGTCTGGCTAGGTTGAAAGTTGACGGGGCGCGCCCGTCCGGCCCCGACGGGGGCCGGCTCGCCCGCCCAGGTCGTTGGAGGACAACGAGATGAGCGACAGGGACGAATCGGGCTCGGGTGGCTTCGTCGCCGGGCTGCTGGTGGGGGCGCTGCTCGGGGCGGGGGCCGCCCTGCTGTTCGCGCCGGAAAAGGGCGAGCACCTGCGCCGCCGCCTCGGGCGGCGGATCCGCCGCACCGCCGAGGACGCGCGCGAGGCGCTCGAGGACACCGCGAGCGACGTGCGGAAGGAAGTCGCGCGGCGCCGCCGCGACCTGGGCCGGTCGCTCGGCGTCTGACGGGGGCGGCGGGCGCCGCTCAGCGCCGGCCGTCGAGCTCGCCCAGCAGCGTCTCGGCGCGGGCCTTGTACTCGGGGTCGCTCGCGTCCGCGATCGGGAGCGGCGCGATCGCCTCGAGCTGCGCGCGCGCCTCCGCGTAGCGCTTGCGGTCCACGAGGACCTCGGCGAGGTCGAGGCGGTGGTAGATCCAGGCCGGCCGCAGCTCCACGGCCCGCTCGAGGTACTTCACCGCGTCGTCCCAGCTGGCCTCGTTGAAGACCTTCGCGCCCAGGAACTGCTTCGCGACGAAGCGCTGGAAGCCGGGGAGCCGCATGATCTCCGCGTTCCAGCGCCCGAGGACGTGGTACGCGCCGTCGTGGAACTGGTCGAGCCCGATGGCCGTCAGCGCCTCCTCGCGGATCTCGCGCGCGAGCCGCACCCGCTCCTTCGGGCTCCGCGCGAGGGCCACCCGCCCGAGGCCGAAGGCGAGCACGAAGTGGCCATCGGCACCCTGCGGGTTCACCTCCGTCGCCCGCCGGGCGAGCCGCGCCGCCTCCGCGTAGAGCGAGTCGCGCCGGGCGAGCCGCGCCTTGTCCTTCGCGGTGTCGGGCACCTGCTTCCCCAGGTCGATGAGCGTGCGCGCCGCGCGCCAGTTCGCGGCGTAGTCGAGCGAGTCGAGCGCGAGGGCCGCGCGATAGCGCTCGAGCGCCTGGTCGAGCTCGCGGGCGTCGTGGGCGGCGTCCCCCTCGGCGACGAGCTGCGCCGCCGACGGGGAGGCGGGGGTCTGCGCCCGGGCGGTGGCGGGGGCGGCGAGCAGGGCGGCGAGCAACGGCAACGTCCAGGGACGACGCATCGGGATCGGGCTCCATGAAGACGCCGGGTATACCCCGGGGGCGGGAATGCTGATCCCGGCCCTCATCGAACGCAAGCGGGACGGCGGCGCCCTCACGGCGGGAGAGTGGCGCGCGCTCGTGGACGGCTTCACCGCCGGCCGGGTCCCGGACTACCAGATGGCGGCACTCGCGATGGCGGTGTTCTATCGCGGGCTCGCCGGCGACGAACTCGACGCGCTCACCGGGGCGATGCTCGAGTCCGGCGACCGCTTCCGCCTCGCCGGGCTCGGCCGCCCGCGCGTGGACAAGCACTCGACCGGCGGCGTCGGCGACAAGACCTCGCTGCTCCTCGCCCCGCTCCTCGCCGCCTGCGGCGTTGCCGTCCCCATGATGTCGGGGCGCGCCCTCGGCCACACCGGCGGCACCCTCGACAAGCTCGAGAGCATCCCCGGCTTCCGCACCGACCTCACCCTCCGCGAGGCGGAGGCGCAGCTCGCCCGCATCGGCTGCGTGATGATCGGCCAGACCGCTGAGGTGGCGCCCGCCGACCGGCGGCTCTACGCCCTCCGTGACGTCACGGCCACCGTCGAGAGCATCCCGCTCATCGCGGCGAGCATCATGTCGAAGAAGCTCGCCGAGGACCTCACGGGGCTCGTGCTCGACGTGAAGACGGGGAGCGGCGCCTTCATCCCGCAGCCCGAGCGGGCGCTGGAGCTCGCTCGCACGATGATCGGCCTGGGGGAGGCGCGCGGCTGCCGGGTGGTGACCCTCCTCACCGCGATGGACCGCCCCCTCGGCCGCGCGTGCGGCAACGCGCTCGAGGTGGAGGAGGCGATCCTGGGGCTCCGCGGCGAGGGGCCCGCGGACCTCATGGAGGTGACCCTCGCCCTCGGGGTCGAGATGCTCCTCGTGGCGGGCCTCGACGGCGACCGGGCGGCGGCGCGCGCGCGGCTCGAGGGAACGATCCGGAGCGGCGCGGCGCTCGAGCGGCTGCGCCGCCTCGTGGAGGAGCAGGGCGGCAACCCCGCCGTCGTGGACGACCCGGGCGCCCTGCCGCAGGCGCCGATCCGCGCCGTGTACGAGGCGCCGTCGGCGGGCGTCGTCGCCGCGGTGCACCCGCGGCCGCTGGGGCGCGGGATCATCGCGCTGGGCGGGGGGCGCGTGGTGATGACCGACGAGGTGGACCCGTCGGTGGGTTTCTTCATCACCGCCCGCCCCGGCGACCGGGTGGCCAGGGGCGAGCCGCTCGCCACCATCCACGCGCGCGACGCGGCGGGCGTCGAGGCGGGGCGCCGGGCGCTCGCCGAGGCGGTCGTGATCGGGGAGGCGGCCCGTCCGCTGCCGCTCGTCTCGCATCGCGTCACCGCGGCGGGCGTCGAGGTGCTCGCGTGACCTGGTGGGAGTCGCCGGCGCTCCCGGCCGGGGGGCTCGTGCTGGTGCTCGCGCTCTGGGCGCGCCAGCGCGCGCGCCGGACGCGGCGTCCCTTCGGGCCCGTGATCCACCGCGACGAGCTCGAGGAGGCCGAGCGCGAGGTGCGCGGGATGCGCGCGGAGGAGCGCACGCCGGTCGACGACCACGACGACTGGGGCCCCGGGGCCCCGCGCCCGTTCGTGCGCCTGTGAGCGGCCCCCTCTCGCTCGAGCGCGTCCGCCAGGCGCTGGGCGCGGACTACGAGATCCTCCGGCTGCTGGGCCAGGGCGGCATGGCGTCGGTGTACCTCGCCCGGGAGCGCGCGCTCAAGCGCCTCGTCGCGCTCAAGGTGCTCGACCCCGACCTCGGCGCGAGCCCCGTCTTCCGCAACCGCTTCCAGCGCGAGGCCGAGACCGCCGCGCGGCTCGAGCACCCGCACATCGTCCCGATCTACCGCGTCGGCGAGGCAGGCGGGCTGGCGTTCTTCGCGATGCAGTACGTGGACGGCGACACCCTCGCCGACCGGATGCGCGTGACCGGGCGGTTCGACTTCGCCGAGGCCCGGCGGATCGCCCTCGCCGTCGCGGAGGCCCTCGGCGCCGCGCACCGGCTCGGGATCATCCACCGGGACGTCAAGCCGCAGAACATTCTCCTCGCGCGCGACACCGGCCGCGTGCTGGTGACCGACTTCGGCATCGCGGGCGGGGCGGGCCACGCCCCCGACGACGAACGCCTCACGGGCGCCGGCATGGTCATGGGCACGCCGCGCTACATGAGCCCGGAGCAGGCCTCCGGGGTGCGCGAGCTCACCCCCGCCTCGGACCTCTACGCGCTCGGCGTGATCCTGTACGAGCTCGTGGCGGGTGCCTACCCGTACCGTCTCGGCGAGCCGCCCAACTACATGCTCGCGCACGTGACCGCCGACCCGATCCCGCTCCTCGCGCGCGTCGGCGACGTGCCCCGCGACCTCGAGGGGGCGATCCGCCGCTGCCTCGCGAAGGCTCCCGACGCGCGATTCGCCTCGGCCGGCCAGCTCGCCGATGCCCTCCGTGCCGGGACGGTCGCGGAAGCGCCGGTGCGCGCCGCGGGCCGCTTCGGGTACCGCACCGCAGCGGGCCGGCGGCGGGCGATCGTCTCGGCGGCGCTCGGCGCCCTGTGCCTCGTGGTGACCGCGGGCGCGCTCCTCGTGCGGCGGCCCCCCGCCGCGCCGGCGGGAGAGGCGCGCCGGTCGGTGCTCGTGGGGTACTTCGACAACCTCCAGCGGGACCCCGCGCTCGAGTGGCTGCGCGTGGGCGGGGTGGACTTCCTTGGCTCGGCCCTCGGGCGCTGGCAGGACCTGCGCGTCGTGGACGCGGCGCGCCTCCTCGACCTCACGCGGCGCGCCCGCCTCGACGCGGCGACGCGGCTCTCGCAGGAGGACGTGCTCCGGCTCGCGCGCGCGGCGGGGGTGGGCACCGCGACGCTCGGCACGGTGGCCCGGGCCGGCGACTCGCTGCTGATCGCGGTGAAGGTGTACGACGTGGCGCGCGGCCTGGAGCTCCTGAGCGCCGAGGCGTCCGCGCCGGACACGCGCGACTTCGCCGCACTCCAGCCCGCCTTCCGCGCGCTCGCGTCCCAGATCCTCGAGCTCGCCGGCGCGCCGGTGGGGCAGCTGGGCGAGGTCGAGCCGCCCACGCGCTCGCTCGCCGCCTATCGGGCGTACATCGAGGGCGTGCAGGCGCGGAGCCGCTGGGACCTGCCCGGCGCCACCGCCGCGTTCCGGCGGGCGGTGGCGGAGGACCACGCCTTCGCTCTGGCCTGGTACGAGCTCTCGCAGGCGGTGTCCGCGAAGGACCTCGGCCGGCAGGACGAGGAGTACGTGCACCTCGCCGACAGCGCGCTCCGTTACGGCACGGCGCGGCCCCCGCGCGAGCGCGACCTGCTCGAGGCGTACCACGCCTTCGTCCACGCCGACATGCCGCGGGCGCGCGCCGCCGCCGGGCGCGTGCTCGCGGCCGATTCCGGCGTCGCCGACGCGTGGAGCATCCTCGGGACCGCGGCGGCGCTCGACCTCACGCTCCAGCGCGACGCCGCCGGCCGGGAGCGGCTCCCGGCCAGCTACACGGAGGCCCTCCACGCCTACCGGCGCGCGCTGGACCTCCAGGCGGGCGACCACCGGAGCTACGCCGCGCTGGCGCAGCTGCTCGCGAGCATGAGCGATCCCGACGGGAGCCGCGTGCCCGGCTTCCGGGACCCGCCGCCCGGCACGCTCTTCACGATCGGCCTCCGCGTCGCGGCCCGCTGGTACGTCCCGGTGCTCGCGGGCGATTCCGTCGCGCTCGTGCCGGCCGAATCGCTGGCGCAGCGGGTCCCGCCGGCACGGCTCGATTCCGCGCGCGCGGAGGCGCGGGCGCGGGCGCTCGAGGTCACCCGGCGCTGGCTGCTGCTCGCGCCGGAGGAGGGCCAGGCGCACCTGATGTACGCGTCGCTGCTCGCGCAGGACCGGCAGTTCGCCGCCGCGCTCCGGAGCCTCGACTCGGCGGAGCGGTACCGGGCCTTCAGCGCGGTCCCCTTCCCGCTCCAGCGCCTCGCGCTCCGGCTCTGGGCCCGGCAGTTCGACAGCGTGACGGGCCTCGGGGATTCGCTGGCTGCGGAGGCGCGGCGCACCGGGCTTGGCGCCCCGCTGCTGCTCGCGCCGGTGGCGAGCTACCTCGCGATGCGCGGGCGGGTCGCCGAGGCGACCCAGCTCGAGCAGCGGTGGCGGCAGGCGCTGCTCGACCGGGAGGCGAGCGCGGAACTCCGCGCCCGCCTCGGCGCCCAGGCCGCTTCGGCGGGGCTCGCGCTCAGGAGCCGGGCCGGGGTGGTGACCATGGCGGACCTGGACGTGGCGGAGCGCGCCTGGACGCGGGCCATCGACTCGTCGCCGCCGGCACAGCGCGCGGCGCTGGAGCGGGCCGCGCTCAAGGCGCTGCTGGCGGGCAGCGCCGCCCTCGGCGACACCGCGCGCATCGCCCGGTGGCGCGCCCGCGCCCGCTGGGACAGCCTCCCGGGTTACGACGCGGCGGCGGCGCTCGTCGCGGGCGACCGGGCGCGCGCCGAGCGGCTCTTCGTGCGCGCGCTGGCCGACACGCAGGCGGTCGCGACGCACCTCTTCGCGGTCGGGGCGGTCGCGGAGGGACTGGGCCGGCCGCGGGAGGCGCTCCGGCTCTACGCGCGGCTCGACTCGGTGCCCCTCCAGCCGTTCGCCGTGGACGCCGACCTGGTTCTCGCTTCCCGGGTGGACGCGCGGCGCGGCGCGGTGCAGGCGCAGCTGGGGGACACGTCCGGGGCGATGGCCAGCTGGCGGCGCTACCTCGCGCGCTGGCGCGATGCCGACCCGGCGCTCCGTGCGGAGCGGGAGGGGGTGGCGCGGGCGCTGGCGGAGCTCGAGCGCGGCGGTCGGCCGCGCTGAGCCGGCGGCTCAGCGCGGGATGTCGCCGAAGGTGTCGTGGAAGTCCGCCACGTAGCGCTCGGCGAGCCGCGCCAACTGGCTCACCAGTTCGCGGAGCTCGGCCCGCTCCACGTCCTCGCCGAACCGCCCCGCGCCCAGCCACGCGACGTCGTGCTGGTCGAGGGAGAACGACGCGAAGTTGCCGAGGTCGTGGTTGACGGCGAGGAGCGTGCGGAGGAACCCCTCCGCCTGCGAGGGCGGGACGGGGACGAGCCGGAAC
>JBAIWX010000165.1:0-2305 GCA_037916975.1 Gemmatimonadales bacterium | reverse complement strand
GTAGCGCCGCACCCAGCCCAGATAGGCCTTCTCCGTCCGCGGGGAGAAGTGCCCCAGGCGGAGGATGGCCCGCATCCTCGGCAGCAGTTTCTCGTTGGGCTGCAACCAGCGGGGCGGAACGCCGCCGCGCGACGCCACCACCTCCGGACCCACACGATCGCCGCGACCGTTCATCCCTCCACCCTCGCCGCGATCCGCCCCGCCGCCGTACCGGAACGCCGCGCGCCGCCCCGCGCGAGCGCACCCCAAAGCGCCGGCCCGCCACCCGCTCCTCGCCCCGCCCGACCCGCGCCCCGCCCCATCGCCGCTGGCGCCCACGCCGCACCGGTGCAGATTTCCGCCACCGCTTCCCGCGAGGTCGCATGGCCCTCATCCCCGTCGCCCGCATCGCGGAAGGCCGCCGCACCCTCCTCGACCGCTTCCAGTCCGCCGGTGCCGGTGACGCCGGCCACGCCATCCCCGTCGCCATCGGCACCCTCGACGCCTGGGAACGCCAGGCCTTCGACGAGCTCCGCGCCGCCCGCGTCCTCCGCGAGGCGAGCACCGGGCACTGGTTCCTCGACCGGAACCACCTCCTCGCCTGGGAAACCAAGCGCCGCCGCCGGCTCGTGATCGCCCTCGTCGTCGTGACCGACCTGCTCGTCCTCGCCGGCGTGGCGTTCTGGTTCCTCACCCGCCGGTGAGCATCGCGCCCGCGGGTCCCCGCGTCGCCGTCGCCGGGGCGGGCGGCACGATCGGCCGTCACGTCGTCGCCCGCCTCGCCGCGCGCGGCACCCCCGTCCGCGCCCTCACGCGGGACGCCGCCGCCCTCGCCCGCGCGGGCTCCCCCGCCGCCGAGCTCGTGTCCTGCGACCTCACCCGCCCCGCGACGCTCCGCGGCGCCCTCGACGGCTGCACCGCCCTCGTCGCCTGCGCCGGCGCCTCGCTCGCCCTCGCGCCCGGCGGGCGCGCCTCCTACCGCACGGTGGACGAGGCGGGGACGCTCGCCCTCCTCGCCGAGGCGGAACGCGCCGGCGTCGCGCGGATGGCGTACGTCTCGGTCTTCCACACCGACGCCACGCGCGACACGCCGTACGTGCGCGCGCACGAGGTCGCCGCGCGCGCCGTACTCGCCTCGACCCGCCTCGCCGGCGCCGTCGTCCGCCCCACCGGCTGCTTCTCGGCGTTCCTCCCGATCCTCGACGCGGCGGGACGCGGCGTCGCCGCCGTGGTGGGCGACGGGCGCGCGCGCACGAACCCGATCGACGAGCGCGACGTCGCCGCGGTGCTGGTGGAGGTGCTGGACGGGCTCGAACGGGGAGACGGCGCGCGGGAGGTGGCCTGCGGCGGGCCCGACGTGCTCTCGCGGCGGCAGGTGACGGAGCTCGCCTGCGCCGCCCACCATCGCGCGGCCCGCGTGCGCGAGGTGCCGCCCGGGGTGCTCCGTGCCGCGAGCGGCACCGTGCGGCTCGCGCACCCGCGCCTGGGCGACCTGCTCGCCTTCGCGACGCTCGTGAGCCTGCACGAGATGGTGGCGCCGGTGCGCGGGACGCGCCGGCTCGCCGCCTACTTCCACGAGCGGGTGCACGGGCCACGGCCCGCGCGGTGACCGGGGGAACGGCGGCCGCCGCCTAGAGCGGCCGCGCGAGCAGCTCCTCGACCGCGATCGCCAGCGCGTCCGCGGAGAACGGCTTCTGCAGGAAGGCGTGCCGCGGGTCGCCCAGGGCGAGCGCCGAGATGTCCTCGCGCACGTAGCCCGACATGTAGAGCACGCGCAGCCCGGGCCGGAGGGGCTGGAGCGCCTGCGCGAGCTCGCGCCCCGACATCCCCGGCATCACCACGTCCGTGACGAGGAGCTGCAGCGGCCCCGCCTGCGCCGCGGCGCGCGCCAGCGCCTCCGTCCCCTGCCGCGCCTCGACGACGCGGAAGCCCCGTCCCTCGAGCACCCGCCGCGCGAAGGCGCGGACCCCGTCGTCGTCCTCGACGAGCAGCACGACCTCCCCGCGCCGCCCGGACACCCGCGCGAGCGGGTCCCCGGAGACCGGCGCGGGGTCGCCGGCGGCCCCGCTCGCGATCGCCGGCAGTTCCACCCGGAAGGTGCTGCCGCGCCCGGGCGCCGTCTCCACCGTGACCGTCCCCCCCGCCTGCGCGACGATGCCGTACACCGTGCTGAGGCCGAGGCCGGTGCCCTTCCCCTCGGGCTTGGTGGTGAAGAAGGGCTCGAAGATGTGCGCCGCGGTGGTGGCGTCCATCCCCACGCCGGTGTCGGTCACGATGATCGCCGCCGCCTCCCCCCCGGCGCGCGCCACGCGCTCCGTGCGGATGG
>JBAIWX010000164.1:0-4919 GCA_037916975.1 Gemmatimonadales bacterium | reverse complement strand
GACGGCGTGATCCACGGCCCGGGACTTGAGTTCCGCGCCCGGTCGGCGGCCCTGGCGGGCCGCTCGGCCGGGATCGCGGGGCCGCCACCAGAGCCTTCACCTCCGACCCCGAGCGCCTCGATCATGTCTCGCCGAAACGACGCGGGCTTCACGCTGATCGAGCTACTCATCGTGGTCGTGATCATCGGCATCCTCGCCGCCATCGCGATCCCCAAGTTCTCGAACACCAAGGGCGCGACCTACCTCGCCAGCATGCGCACCGACCTGCGCAACCTGGCCACGGCCGAGGAAGCGTACATGTACGACAACAACGTCTACTACATCGGGCCGCTCCCCGGCCCGGGCATCCCGGCCACCGGCTCGGCGGGCGTGACGCTCACGATTACGGAGGCCACGGCCGGCGGCTGGTCCGCCACCGCGACGCACGCGCAGCTCCCCGGGCGCACCTGCGCCATCTTCATCGGGACGGCGGCGCCCGTCACGCCCGCGACGGTGTCGGGCGCGATCACCTGCAACTGAGGCCGGTGCCGGTGCGTCCCTGACGCCGGGCCCGTCGTGACCGCCACCCCGCCGTCCCTCCGCACCCAGCTGCTCGCCGAGCTGGGTTTTCTCGTCTCCGCGGCGATCCTCGTCGTCTCGCTGACGACGCTCCTGCTCCTCACGCTCGCGCCGCAGACGTCCGTCTGGGGGTTCCTCGCCCTCTGGGCCGGGAGCGCCGCCGTGCTCGTCGCGTTCGGCGCCGTCCGCCTCCGGCGCCTGCTCCTCCGGCCCCTCGACCAGCTCGGCGCCCACGCCGACCGGCTCGCCGCCGGCGACGTGACGGCAGCGCCCCCCGCGCTCGAGACCCGCGAGCTCGTCGAGCTGCGCGACCGGTTCCAGCACATGACGGCCGAGCTCCTCGCGGCGCGCGACCAGGTCGTGCGCACGGAGAAGCTCGCGGCGATCGGCCAACTCGCCGCCGGCGTGGCGCACGAGATCCGCAATCCCCTCGGCGCCATCAGCAACTACGTCGGCGTCCTCGAGCGGCGCGCCGCCGCGGGGGGCGGTGCGGCGAACGCGGAGGTGCTCGCGGCGCTGCGTGGCGAGATCGACCGCATCGACCGCACGGTGCGCGGCCTCCTCGACTACGCGCGCCCCCGCACCGGCGAGGCGGCGCGCTCGGCGCCCGCCGAGGTGCTGGCGCGCACGGTGGCCTTCCTCGAGGCACAGGGGGCGTTCAACGGAGTGACCCTTGTCACGGACACCCCGGGACCGGCCCCGGAGGTGGCGGTGCCTTCGCACGCGCTCGAACAGGTCCTCGTAAATCTCCTGCTCAATGCGCGAGATGCGGCACCCGGCGGGCGGGTCGTGGCCGGCCTCCGGGCGGTGCGCTGGGGCGAGGGCGACGCCGCCGTGCCGCGCGCCGGCGAGGCGCCGCCGCCGCCCGCCCGGACCCCTGGGGCCCGGCCTCGGCGCCGCGAACTCCCGTCCGGGACGGCCGGAACGCTCCTCTTCGTGGCCGACGACGGCCCGGGCGTCCCCGAGGGCGACCGGGAGCGGGTCTTCGAGCCCTTCGTCACGACCAAGCCCGCGGGCCAGGGCAGCGGGCTCGGGCTCGCCATCGTGGCCCGAACCGTGCTTGACGGCGGTGGGGTGGTGTGGGTGGACCGCGCCCGCGAGGGTGGGGCGGTCTTCAAGGTGTTTCTTCCCGCGGCAGGGACAGCCTGATGCGGATCCTGATCGTGGACGATGATCCCGGGCTGCGGCAGTCCCTGGGGCTGCTGCTGCGCGAGGCGGGCTACGACGTCGAGGCCGAGGGGCAGTCCGAGGCCGCGCTCCAGCGCGCGCTCGCGGAGCCCTTCGACCTGATCCTCTGCGACGTCCGCATGCCCGGCCTCGACGGCATCGCGTTCGTGCGCCGCTACCGCGCCGAGCGGGGGCCGGCGCTCGTCGTGATGATGAGCGCGCACGGCGCCGAGGACGCGGCCCTGCAGGCGATCCGCGACGGGGCCTACGACTACCTCTCGAAGCCCTTCCGCGCCGACGAGGTGCTCCTCACCCTGCGCAAGGCGGAGGAGCGCGAGCGGCTTCGGCGCGAGGTGGAGACGCTGCGCGCCGCGGTCGGCACCGACGCGCTCAAGGGCAAGGTCGTCGCCGAGAGCGCCGCGATGCGGAAGGTGCTCGAGCTCGCGCGGCGCGTCGCGGAGCATGCCACCACGGTGCTCGTCACCGGCGAGAGCGGCACGGGCAAGGAGGTGGTCGCGAACGCGATCCACACCATGAGCCCGCGGAGCCCCGAGCCCTTCGTCGCGATCAACTGCGCGGCGATCCCCGAGCACCTCCTCGAGTCGGAGCTCTTCGGCCACGTGCGCGGCGCCTTCACCGGCGCCACCGCCGACCGCGCCGGCCTCTTCGAGACGGCCGACGGCGGCACGCTCTTCCTCGACGAGATCGGCGACCTCCCCCTCGGCCTCCAGGCGAAGCTGCTGCGCGTCCTCGAGGACGGCGAGATCCGCCGCGTCGGCGCGCGGGCGAGCCGGGCGGTGGACGTGCGCCTCGTCGCCGCGACGAGCCGCGACCTCGAGCGGGCGGTGCAGGACGGCACCTTCCGCGAGGACCTCTACTACCGGCTCAACGTCGTGCGCATCCACCTCCCGCCGCTCCGCGAGCGGCCGGAGGACGTGGCGGCGCTCGTCACGCACTTCGCCTGCGAGATCGCGGCGCGGACCGGCCGGCCGGTGTCGGTGACGCCGCAGGCCCTCGGCCGCCTCACCCAGGCCGGCTGGCCCGGGAACGTGCGGCAGCTGCGGAACGCGCTCGAGCGGGCGGCGGTGCTGAGCACGACCGGCGTGCTCGACGTCGAGGACTTCGCGCTCGAGGCGGTGCCCGCGTCGGGCCCCGCCGCGCCCGCGGCGAACGGGCATGCCGCGCCGGGGCAGCCGCTCCGGCTCAAGCCGCGGGTGGAGCAGGTGGAGGTGCAGGTGATCCGGGAGGCGCTCGACCACGCCCGGGGCTCCCGGCGCGAGGCGGCGCGGATGCTGGGGGTGAGCCTACGGACCCTCTTCTACAAGATGCGCCGGTACGACCTCGCCTGACCCTCGCGCATTATCTTGCACCAACCGTCCTGCAATTCGCTGCACCGCGCCGCGTCCGCGGCGCTGACGCGCTCGTGCAAGTCGTTGGGAGGGTGACGGTTATGGTGACGCTGCCGCTGGCACGCCCCCTGCCCATGACGTCGTCAGACCCGGAGCGAATCCCGTGAGCGCACCACATCGTCCGATCCCGTCCCGCCGCGACGCCGGCTTCTCGCTCGTCGAGATGCTCGTCGTCGTCGCCCTGCTCGGCGTGCTGGCGCTGATCGCGCTGCCGAGGGCCAAGGGCGCCTTCGAGGCGGCCAGCCTCCGCTCGGCGCGTGCCGCCACGGTGGCGACGCTCAACCGCGCCCGGCTCACCGCCATCCAGCGGAACCGCACCGCGCGCTTCCGCGCCTCGGGCAACCAGGTCTGGGTGCAGGCCACCCCGCGCCTGGTCGCGGCCGCCGGGAGCACGTGGGACACGGTGGGCGTGGTCCTGGACCTCAACAACCAGTACGGCGTGACGTTCACGCCGGCCGACGCCGGCATCTCCTTCGACTCGCGCGGCATCGGGCTCAGCTCCAACTCGGCCACGACGATCACCTTCAGCAAGAGCGGCCGCACGTCCACGCTCGTGATCAGCGTCCTCGGGAGGGCCCTGCAGTGACCCGGCAGACCCAGGAAGGCGGCTTCACCATCGTCGAGGTGATGGTCGCCCTCGTGATCCTCGTGATCGGCGTGCTCGGCCTCATCTCGGCCTCGGGCTCGGTGAACCGGATGCTGAGCGAGGGCCGCTGGCAGACCGAGGGGGTGCAGGCGGCCTCGGCGCGCCTCGAGCGGCTCCGGCAGCTCGCCAAGAGCACGAGCCCCGGCTGCACCGCCTCGGGCTTCGCGAACGGCACCGCGACCACCGGCAACGTGACCGAGGCCTGGACGATCACCGCCAGCGGCACCCGGCGGACCATCAGCGCCTCGGCGACCTACCGCCTCAAGCGCGGCCTCCGCACGGTCACGCTCACCACCACCCTGAGCTGCTGAGGTCCCGCATGCGCCGCCGCGGCTTCACCCTCGTCGAGGTGCTCGTCGGCCTCGTGCTGCTCGGCCTCGTGAGCGCCGTGCTCTTCCAGGTCATCGTCGGGAGCCAGCGGGTCTCGCGCGCGCAGACGGCGCGAAGCGAGGTGCAGGGGAGCGCCCGGGCCGGTGCGCTCATGCTCCCCGGCGACTTCCGCGAGATCGGCTTCTCGAACGGCCCGTACTCGGCCGCCAACCTGAGCGACATCATCGCGATGTCGGCCAACAGCATCCAGGTCCGCGCGCAGCGCGGCTTCGGCTTCACCTGCGGCACCCTCGGTGGGTCGCTCGTCGTGACGGTCCGGACGGGGCCGAGCACCGACCCGCGGGTCTGGCAGGGCCTCCGCCAGCCGGCGGTCGGCGACCGGGTGCTGGTCTTCTACGACGGCGCCAACCTCAACAGCGCGACGGACGACGGCTGGCTTCCGGCCACCGTCACCGGCACCGCGGCCAGTTCCAGCGCGTGCAGCTCTCCCTCGGGGAGCGGCCTCTTCCTCACCCTCTCGCCGATCGGCGGCTCGTTCAGCAACTACAGCTGGATCCGCGACGGCTCGCCGGTGCGCCTATACGAGGAAGTCCAGTACTCGCTCTACCAGGAGAGCGGCCGCACCTGGCTCGGTGCGCAGGTGACGAGCCAGGCGGGGAGCTCGGTCCAGCCGGTGCTCGGACCGCTCGACGGGACGAGCGGGCTCCAGTTCCGGTACTTCGACGCGAGCGGCAACCAGATCAGCGACTACTCGCAGGTCGCCAACGTCCGGTCCATCGAGGTGCAGGTGAACGGCGCCTCGAGCCAGG
>JBAIWX010000163.1:0-7296 GCA_037916975.1 Gemmatimonadales bacterium | reverse complement strand
GTCCTCGCGCGCGGCGCGGCGCTGGCGGGCGCCGCCGTCCTGCTGGCGGCGCTGACGCTCGCCGTGCGGGCGGGACGCGACGCGGCACCGGCGGCGGGAGCGGAGACGCCGCTGCGATGGCGGAACGACACCGCCGAGATCGGCACGGCGGCCGAGCTCGTGGCGGCGCTCGACCCCGTGAACGCGGGCCGGCACCTCGTGCTGCGTGCCGGCACGTACGAGGTCGATCGGCCGCTCGTCGTGCCGGACGGCATGACGCTCGAGGGCGCGGGCGTGATGCAGGTGGGCCCGGACGGGCTGCCGACGGGGTTCGCGGAGGGCACGCGCACCACCGTCGAGATGACGGGCAACGCGGGCGGCGAGGTGCTGCGGCTCGGCGACCGCACGGCCGTGCGACGGGTCGAGGTCGTGGACCTGCCGGGCCGGGCCGGCAACGTGATCGGCGTCGTTTCGCGCCGGCCGGGCGACCGCATCGCGGCGGAGCTGCGCGACGTCGTGCTCGTGAACCCGAACCCCAGGTCCGTGGCTCCCGACGGGCCGATCGGCCGGGGCCTCGTCGTTTACACGCGCAACGCAAACCTCGACAGGCCCCCGCCGCCGGACGACGGCAGTGCGCTCTCGCTCCGCGTGGCGCGCGCGCTGGTCCGGTCGCCGGCCGGGGGCGGCGGCTTCTTCGCGTTCAACTTCACGGCCCGCAGCACGATCGCGCTCGACATCGAGGGCAGCGTGATCGGCGGGACGAACGAGGCCAACGGCGGCGTGAGCCGGCCGGACGCGGCGCACAGCTCGGAGGTCCGCATCGTGTCGCGCGGCAACCTCTACCGCAACGAGTGGGCGAACCCGTGCGCCTCCGCGCTGTGGGGCTGGAACCTCACCGGCGGCTCGGGGGCGCCGCTGCCGATCGCGGGCGCCGTGCCGCGGGACAACCGGCTCGTCGTGCGGTCGACGGACGACCGGATCGAGGGCTACACGACCGCGGTGATGGCGGCGGGGAGCCGGCGCTTCTTCGCGGCGCCGATCAACCCGCCACCCGCGGGCAACCGGGTGGAGCTGCAGCTCGTCGGGACGCGGCTCTCGACGCCCGTGTGCGCCAAGATCGGACGCGCCGCCTCGACCACCGGCGCCCCCTTGCCGCAGCTGGACTTCGTCGCGGACCTCGTACTCGCCGGTGCGTGGGTGGACAACATGGCACTCGAGCCGGGGAGCGGGAACAGCGTGCGCGCCGAGCTCCGCGGCGTCATCGGGAGCGGGCGGCGCGACAATCGCTACTTCGATGCGGGCGGGGCCGCCGGCGCGGTGCGCGGGCCCGGCGGGGCGCTGCGCAATCGCCTCGAGGTCACGGGGAGCCCCGCGGGGTTCGTCGCGTCGAGCCGCGGGCTGACCCCGGCCCCGGCGGCGCGGTTCTTCACCGCGCCACGCTGAACGGCGGGACCTCCGCAGTGGTGAGCCGGTCCGGTCGAGGATTACGAGAGACAGGGCAGGCACCCACGACCGGAGCTCCCGTGCCGTCCGATTCCCGGCTTCCCGCCCCGGTGGGCCCTTCGCGCAGGGCCCGCCGCTCGGGCGTGGCCGCGCTCATCCTCCTCGCCGCGAGTCCCCCGGCGCCCGCCCGGGCGCAGGAGCCCGCGGCCGTCCAGGGCACGGTGCGGCACGCCGCCACCGGCGCCCCGCTCGCGGGTGCCACGATCCAGGTGGTGCCCGGATCCCGGTCATGCGTCACGAGCGGCAGCGGCCGGTGCCGGCTGGCGGTCGACGCGGGCGAGCGCCAGGTGCGGGCCGTCGCCGTCGGCTTCGCGCCCGTGACGCGGTCGGTCGCGCTCGCGCCGGGGCAGTCGGTGTCGCTGGACTTCGACCTCGCGCCCAGCGCCGTGCCGCTCGAGGAGCTCGTGACGGTCGGCACGCGCGCCCTCGAGCGCACGACGGGCCGGTCGCCGGTGCCGACCGACGTGTACACCAGGCAGTCGCTGGACGAGACCGGCCTCGTCGAGACGTGGCAGCAGCTGCAGCGGCTCGCGCCGTCGGCGAACGTGCCGCGCATCCCGTTCGGTGACAACCAGCTGCGCCCGGTGACGCTGCGCGGCATGCTGCCCCACCACGTGCTCGTGCTGGTGAACGGCAAGCGACGGCACCCCGCCTCCGTCCTGCTCGCGGGGCCAGCGGTCGCCTTCGCGGCATTCACCGACCTGGGTGCCATCCCGAACTCGGCGATCGAGCGCATCGAGGTGCTGCGGGACGGTGCCGCGGCCCAGTATGGGTCCGACGCCATCGGGGGCGTGGTCAACGTCGTCCTGAAGTCGGGCGCCCGGAGCGACCTGCGGACGTCGGCCGGCGTGGTGTCGAGCTCCGAGGGCGGGCGCACCTTCGACGACGGGCACCTCGTCAGCGCCGCGACGACCCTCGGCCTCGGGGCGGCGAACGGGTCGTACGTCACCTTCAGCGGGGAGCTCCGCGACCGGGGCGGCACCAACCGGGCCTATCCCGACCGGCGGCAGCAGTACTTCACCGGCGACCCGCGCAACGATGCCCCCCCGCGCGTGTCGAGCTACCTCGGCGACGGCGCGGGCCGCGACGCGCTCGGGTTCCTCACGGCCGCCCTGCCGGTCACCGGGCGCGTCGAGGCCTACCTGATGGCCGGCGCTGCCGCCCGCGACGGCGAGTCGCCCGACGCGTTCTTCCGGCGCCCGCTGGACCCGCGCACGGTGCGCGCGATCCATCCGGACGGCTTCCTGCCCGTCGTCGAGAGCCGGATCCGCGACCTGTCGGCAGTGGCCGGCCTCCGCGGAACCTGGCGCGGCTGGCGGTGGGACGCGAGCGCCGGGTGGGGAGGCAACCGCGTCGACTACGACGTGCGCCACAGCAACAACGTCTCGCTCGGTGCCGCCAGCCCGACCGATTTCTACGCGGGACGGTTCGCGGCGTCCCAATGGACCGGCAACGTGGACGTGTCACGCCACGCCCGCATCGGCTCGGTGCCGCTTGGCATCGCGGCCGGGGCGGAGGTCCGGGTGGACGGGTACCGCATCCGGGCCGGCGAGCCGGATTCGTGGCGTGACGGGGGCGTTCCGATCCTCGACGGCCCGGCGGCCGGACAGCCCGCCGCGGTGGGGTCGCAGGGACTCATCGGCCTGCGTCCGCTCGACGAGGTGACGGCGCGTCGCACCAGCGCCGCGCTGTATGTGGAGGTGGAGGGTCGCCCCCGGCAGCGGCTGCAGCTGCAGGCGGCGGTGCGGGCGGAGCACTTCAGCGACTTCGGCTCGACGTCGAACGGCAAGGTCGCGGGACGGTTCGCGGTCACGCGCTGGCTCGCGCTCAGGGCGTCGGTCGGCACCGGATTCCGTGCCCCGGCGCTGTCGCAGCAGTACTTCGCGTCCACCCGGACGTTCTTCCAGCCGGTCGGGGGCGTCAACACCGTCCTGACGGTTCGCACCTTTCCCGTCGGCACGCCGGAGGCCCGGTTGCTGGGCGCCGCGCCGCTCCGTCCGGAGAAGGCCCTCATCAGCAGCGCGGGGCTGGTGCTGGATGCACCGCGGTGGCCGCTCGTGAGCGTCGACCTCTTCCAGGTCGACCTCAGGGACCGCATCGGCCTCGGGGCCACGGTGACCGACACCTCGCTGATCCGGCTGTTCGAGGAGAACGGGATGCGCGGCATCGGCGGGGGCAACTTTTTCGCCAACGCCGTGGATGTCCGCACCCGCGGGATCGAGGTGGTCGCGCAGTACGCGCTCCTGCACGGCCGGACCGGCGTGCTGCGGCTCACCGGCGGCTACACCCGCATGGCGAACGACGTGGTTCGCGTGGCGCCGACGCCGCCTCCGCTCGCCGCGCTCGGCGCGGTGTTCACCGACCGCATGGCGATCGGGGTCATCGAGCGGGGGCAGCCGCGGGAGACCATCAGCCTCGGCGCGAACTACGCCACGGGGCCCCTCGGGTTCACGCTCGACAGCCGGCGCGCCGGGCCCACCGCGCAGCGCGATCGGACCCGGCCCGACGCCGACCAGGTGGTGCGGGCCAGGTGGATCACCAACGCGAGAATCGCCTGGCGGTTCCGGCCCCGCCTGCAGCTGGCCGTCAGCGTCGCCAACCTCTTCGACGCCTACCCCGATGAGTGGAACGACTTCAAGGACGGCCTGCTCGCGCAGGGCCCCTCGATGCAGGGGATCTTCCGCTATCCGGGCGGGCTGTCGCCGTTCGGGATGAACGGGCGTACCGTGTACGTCCATCTCGACTATCGATAGACGCTGAGCCGCGGCAGCCGGGAAATCCGAGAGAAGGGGTGAAGCCATCGTCGTACTCACGGCTGTCACCCGATTCCGGAGGTTCCCCCATGTGGACATTCCCTCACCGCGGGCCGTCCCGACCCGTCCCGCCCCGCCGGGCCCGGGCGCTTCGGCGCGCGGCCGCGACATCCCTGCTCGCGATGCTCGGCAGCATCGCGCTCGGTGGGTGCGGCAACAGCGCCGCCCCGGACGCCGAGCCGGCCACCGCGCGCAGCGCCGCCGCCGAGTCGGGGGCCGCGTCGTCCGCCGCGACGACCCTTCAGTTCGGCGACTTCGCGCTTTACGTGCCGGCGGACGTCGAGCACGTCCGTGGCATCCTGCTCGCGCTCGGCGGGCCGGACACGCGGGGCTTCGCCGCCGGGACGCCGTTCGGCGCGCCGCCGCCGGTGGAGCCCAGGCTGCAGGAACTCGGGGCCATGCTGCGGGAGCTCGCCACCGAGCGCGGCCTGGCGATCCTCGGCTCGCGGCGGGGCGGACCCTTCGCCTATCCGGACGGTGCCGCGAGCGACCAGCAACTGTCGGACGGCATCGCGCAGGCAGCCGCCCTGAGCGGGCACCCGGAGCTCGCGGACGCGCGTCTGCTCCTGTACGGCATCTCCCAGGGGGCGCCCGAGGCGGTGGGCTTCGCGCAGCGGAACCCGCAGCGGGTCGGAGCGCTGTTCCTCAAGGTACCGCTCGGCGCCGGGCCGCTGACGGGTGACGCACTCGACATCCCCGGGTACATCGTGCTCCACGAGCGGGACGACCTCGTGGACAATGCGACGCTGCGCGCGCGCTTCGCGGCGTACCGGGCCGCGGGCGCGCCGTGGGCCCTGGCGCTCGAGCCCGGCGCGCTGCACGCATCCCTCTCGCCGGCGGAGCGCGACGTCACGCTCGCGTGGATGCGGACGATCGTGCCGCTGTGGGATGCCGGCCCGTTCCGTCAGCGCATGCCGCAGGTGGGCTGGTTTGGCGATCCGCTGAGCGGCGAAATCGCGCACGCCGGGAAGTTCACGGGCGACCTGGCCACGGCGAGCTGGTTCCCGATGCAGCGGCTGGCCACGCAGTGGGCGGCGTTCACGGGGCTCTGAGGCGCTTCCGCCCGAGGGCACCCGTGAGCGGGATCCGCGGGCGAGGGTGATCCGCAGCGACCGCGGGCCCTGCACGGAGCAATGGTGAGAGCTGGCGAGACGCACCCCGGCGCTGCACGGCGCCGGGGTGCTCCTCGTTCGGGGAACGTGCCCCCGGCCGCCCGCCCGCGACCGGGGGCGTGGCACCTCCCGAGGATGGCGCGCGCCCCAGCCATGCGTACCTTTGACGGGTCGGCCGCAGACGCGCAGCCTCGCCCGGCAGCGCGGCCACGAGGGAGGACCAGCATGCGCAAGCGCTCGGGAAGACCCGACGCTCCCCGGCACGTCGCGACCCGGACGGCCCCGTCTCCGGCCCGTGCGAGCGCCGGGCACGGCCGGGAGGCCACGATCCTCGGCTTGCAGCGAAGTGTCGGCAACCGGGAGGTGCAACGGATGCTCCGCCGGCGCGCCAGCGACGGAGGCGCGCTGCCCGCGCTCGAGCCGGGCCGAGCGGCGCCGCAGGCACGCGGCGTCGGCGCCGGTCCTGCGCCCGCGCAGCGTCGCATCGACCACGAGGCGCTGCAGCGCCAGCCCGCGGCCGCGCCGCCCGCGCCGCAGGTCAAGTTCCGCATCGGCTGGTTCACCTCCGAGGGCGCTCCTGTCGAGACCAACGGGCAGGTCGCCGCCGTCGCCCGGCTGGCGATCGCGTCGCTCGAGGGCGACCTCCCCGACGTCGAGTCGGCCGACGTGAAGAAGCAGGTGACGGAGTGGGTCGCCTCGGTGACGGGCGTGCTGCCCTACTTCGACCGGCACGCGGGCGAGAAGATCGACCCGGCGCTCGTGGACCTGATCAACCGGAAGTACGACGAGCTGCAGCAGGTCCGCGCCGCGGTGCAGCAGGACAAGCTGGTGCAGATCAAGGACGCGCTCTGGCGCGAGCACGATGCCGCCGTGAAGGCCGCCGAGGAGGCCGAGGCGCTGCAGCCGGCGCTCGACGACGCCCTCCGCGCCGCCTACCGCAAGGGGAGCAGCAGCAGCGTCAAGGAGGCCGTCTCGACGGTGAAGGGCGCGATCAGCATCGGGCGCAACCTCCGGTCGCTGGCCGCCGACATCACGAAGGACATCCTGGGGCTGCCGGTCCCGAGCGGCACGAAGATCTTCGTGGACCACTGGACCTCCCAGATCGGCCGGCCGAAGATCACGATCGTCAACGTCGGCAAGTACACCGACACCCTCGGCAGGCTCGGGCGCGGGCTCTCGGCGCTCAACGTCGCCCTCACCATCGCCGACCGCAGCAAGAAGGCGACCGCGGCCGAGCAGGGGATGAAGGACCTCTCCGACGCCGTCAGCATCGGCACCGACCTGATCTCGGCGTCACCGTTCTCCGCGCCGCCGCACTTCTCGCTCTACTCGACGCTCTACCTCAAGCCGGCGCTCAAGGTCATCGGCAAGCAGATCGGCGTGCTGGTCGAGCAGCTCTCCGACGTGAACCGCGTGGCCGTCGAGGTGACCGGGGACCTGATGTACCCGAACGCCGAGCCGGGCGGGCAGGCGATGTTCGACCTCATGGTGCAGGTGATGCACGCAGTGGACGAGTCCGCGGTCCCCGCACTCCCCGGCGGGGTGAAGGACTACCTGTACGAGCACCGCGAGAAGCTCTCGATCGGCGCCGAGTCCGACGTGCCGACCGAGGGAAGCCTCTTCTGGAAGCACCTGGACGGCGCCGCCGCGCAGCGCTGGCTCTTCGCCAACCGGGCGCGCGTCTGGGCGATGTTCTACGGCTCGATGAAGGTGCCCGAGCGCCGGCGGTGAGGCGGGGCGCCGATCCCCGCGTCGAACTTCGTGATCGGCGCCGGCACCTCGTACTCGCGGGACGACGGCACCGCCGGATGGGACGCGCTCGAGGAGATCCTGGGCGGGCTCGAGGGGGGCCGGGCGCTGGTGTTCGCCTCGGGCATGGCCGCCGTCGC
>JBAIWX010000162.1:0-2038 GCA_037916975.1 Gemmatimonadales bacterium | reverse complement strand
CCCCTCCATCGCGGCGACGAGGGTCACGTGGGCCATCGAGTCCCAGGTGGGGGTGACCCCCTGCCGGCAGGCGGTCACGTCGGCCCCGTCGGGCAGCTCGAGGACGGCGCGGAAGAGCGCCTCCAGCTTGTCGTTAGGTCCCAAGGTCGTCATGCTCCGGAAAGAACGGAGAATCTACGCGGCTGCTGGGGCCCGGGCCCGGCAGGCCGAGCTCCGCAATGCTGGCGCTTCATTTGCAGACTTCGTGCCCTCGCCCGGGGGGCGCCCCACGGCTGCGGCTCGCGCGGACCGGCGCCCCCCCGACACCCGAACGAGGATCGCTTGCAAGCCTCCGACCGTCCCAGCCTCCTGCGACGCGCCGCCCGCACCGTGCTCGACGGCGCGCTCTGGCGGCCTTCCCATCTGGCGCTTCATCTCGGCGGCCGCTTCGGGCGGGGCGCCAACGAGGCCGCCGGCTACTCCGACCTCGACCACCTGCGGGCCGCCGCGGACTGGATCGCGCGGGCCCAGGACGCCTCCGGCGACAGCGGCGTCGCGGGGCGCTACCGGCTGGCCGGCGGGTGGTCGTCGTCCTATCCCGAGACCACCGGCTACATCGTGCCGACGTTCCTCGCGCTCGACCGGGAGTTCCCCGGCGAGGGCTGGCTGGAGCGCGCGCGCCGGGCGATCGGGTTCCTGCTGGGCGTCCAGCTCGACTCCGGGGCCTTTCCCGGGCTCGAGATCGCTGAGAACCGCACGGCGCCCTCGACGTTCAACTCGGCGCAGATCCTCCACGGGCTCACGGCATGGCACCGCGCGACCGGCGACGCGGCGACGCTCGCCGCGGCGCGGCGCACGGCCGACTGGCTCGTCGCCAACCAGGACAAGGACGGCGCGTGGCGCGCGCACCTCTACGGGTCGTCCACCCCGTACGCCTACATGGCCCACGCCTCGTGCTGGCTCGCGGAGTTCGGAACCCACGCCGGCGAGGCGCGCTACCACGCAGCGGCGCGCCGCCACCTCGAGTGGGTCCTCCGGCAGGTGGACGGGCGCACGGGCTGGATCAACTACAGCGGGTTCGGCGAGGCCTCCGATTCGGCGCGCACGGCGGTGACGCACACGATCGCCTACACCATCTGGGGCGTGCTCTTCATCGCACGGGAGCTCGGCCACGCGCATGGCCTCGCGGTGGCCCGCCGGGCGGCCCGCGCGGTGGCGCGGCGGCTCGAGCTC
The DNA here is from genome assembly GCA_037916975.1 of Gemmatimonadales bacterium. GTDB lineage: Bacteria > Gemmatimonadota > Gemmatimonadetes > Gemmatimonadales > GWC2-71-9 > JAGGAG01. The sequence goes on along the minus strand of JBAIWX010000162.1, from coordinate 826 downwards.
TCGCGCTGGCTGCCCGGCCGGCTCGACGCCGACTGGCGCAGTGCGGCAACCTCCGCCTGCCTGACGGGCAACGCCCAGATGGCACTGATCTGGTTCGCGCTGCACCGGCTCGAGCCCGAGCTCCCGCTCGTGAGCGCCGCGTGCAAGGCCCTCGACCTGGTCAAGCGGGCGCAGCCGATGCGCTCGGCGAACCCAGCGATCCGCGGCGGCGTCGCGGGCTCTGATCCCGTGGACGGCGAGTACATCCGGAACGCGATCCCCAACTGGGCGGCGAAGTTCTTCATCGACGCGCTGCTGGCAAAGCGCGACACCCTCGCGCAGCTCGCGCTCCCGTCACCCGCGGCCGTCTCCCCTGCCGCGTTGCCCGCGGGAATCCCGACCTCGCTGCCCCCGGCCCCGGATGACCGGCCCGCCGGCTCCGCCCCGCGCATCGTGCTCATCGCCGACGACGACTCGCCCAAGGTGGAGCAGTTCCACCGGGCGTGGGCCGACTGGGGCTTCGCGCCGGATGCCGTCGTGGTCCGCCGGCGCGCGGACCCGCCGGTGACCGCCCGCCTCGCCGCGTTCGCGCGGGAGCACGGGGTCGGCCCCCTGCTCCTGCGGCTCGCGGGCGTTCCGCCGAGCACGCGCCCGCAGCCGCGACGGCAGGGGACGATCCCCTCCTCGGGGCTACCGGTACGCGCCTACTGCGCCGCGCACGGACTCCCCGTGGTCGAGGTCGCGTCGTGGGCGGACGACGCGGACCTCGCACGGATCCGCGCGCTGAAGACGGACCTCCTCGTCTACGCCGGTGCGGGCATCCTGCGCGCGCCCCTGCTCGCCATCC
>JBAIWX010000161.1:0-18894 GCA_037916975.1 Gemmatimonadales bacterium | reverse complement strand
GCGCGAGGAGCGCCACGAGCGCCGCCGCGCGGACCTGCGGGTCGGGGTCCTGCGCGAGCCCGGCGGGGACCTCCGCCCCGGGGACGCGGGCGAGGAGGAGGGCCGCGTCGCGCCGCACGAGGGGGTCGGGATCGTCGGCGCGGCCGCCGAGGAGGTCGGGACGCCCCGCCGCGACGGCGGCGCGGAGCGCCGCGCGCCGCACGATCGGCACGGGGTCGAGGACGAGCGCGGCGAGCGCCTCGAGGTCCACCAGCTCCGGCCGCGCCTCCCAGGTCCGCGCGAGGAGGTGGCGCACGCCGGTCGCGGCGCTCCGCGCCATCGGGGCGAGGAGCGGCACGAGCCCCGCGTGGCGCATGTAGCGCGCGACGCGGAGGACGAGCGGCGCGTCCTCGCTGTCGGGGGCGAGGCCGAGCGCGAGGTCCACGAAGGCCTCGAAGGCGGCGTCGGCCTGCAGCGCGATGGCGGCGGCCAGCGTCTCGTCGTCGCTCCCGCGGAGCGCCTGCACGAGCACCGGGAGGCCGCGCTCGGGGCTCACCCGCTGGAAGAGCGCCACGGCGGTGCGCTGGACCTCGGGGGACGGGTCCCCCAGGCCGCGCCGGGCCGCCGCGAAGAGCTCGTCGCCGTCCAGCATCCCCGCCACCGCGGTGAGGCCGGCGGCGCGCACGGCGGGGCTCGGGTCGCTCCGCGTGACCTGCACGAGCGCGCCGCGGCTCCGCTCCCCCTGGAGCGCGCGCAGGCCCGCGACGAGCCGCACCCGCTCGCCGGCGTCGAGCGAGCTGCGGATCCCCTCGGCGAGCTCCTCCTCCATCCGCGCGCGCGACGGTGCCGCGAGCGCCCGGAGCTCGACGCGCCGCGACTGCCGCAACCGCTCGGCGAGCTCGCGGAAGAGCGGGTCGGCCTCGAGCCGGCCCTGCAGGACCGCCTGCACGGCGGGCTGGTCGGCCACGGTGAGCACGCGGGCCACCATGCTCTCCTGCTGGTACGCGCCCAGCGCGAGCACCGCCGCGGCGAGCACGGCGGGGGGCTGGCGGTCCTCGGAGGAGGCGAGCAGCACCGCCTCGCCGCCCGGCACCTCCAGCAGGCCGATCGCGAGCGCCGCGCGCTCCCGCACGACCGCGGCGGGGTCGGTCCGGACGAGCTCGAGGAGGCGGGGCCCCTGGTCGCGGGCGCGGAGCCGCGCCAGGGCGTCCACCGCGCGGGCGCGCACGCCGGCGTCCGGGTCGCGCAGCGTGGCGATGGCGGCGGCGAGCGCGGCGGGGGCGCCGGTCCCGCCGAGCGCCACCATCGTCGCGGCGCGCACCTCGGGGTTCGGGTCCTCCCGGAGGGCGAGGAGCATCGGCGCGGCGGTGGGCTGCCGCAGCCGGCCGAGGGCGTCCACGAGGGCGAGGCGCCCGCCGACGTCCTGCTGCTCGAGGAGCACGTCCACGAGCTCCGCCACCGCGCCGGGATCGATCCGCACGACCGCCTCCGCGATGCGCGGGCGGAGCGCCGGGTCGCCGCGGGTGGCGCGGATGAGGGCGGGGATCGCCGCCGGCTCGCGGAGCTGGCCCAGCGCCTCGATGGCGCGGCGCCGCACCTCGGCGTCGGCGTCGGCGAGGGTGTCGGCGAGGGCGGGCGCGAGGGCGCGGAGCCCCGCGGCGGCGGCGCTCTCGACCGCCGCGCATCGGACCTCGGCGGCGGGGTCGGTGAGCAGCTTGAGGAGGTCGTCTTGCGCCGCGCCGCCCAGGCGGCCCAGCGCGCGCGCGGCGGCGGCCCGGACGGCGGCGTCGTTGTCCCGCACCAGGGCGCGCACCGCGCCCGCCTGCTCCGCCGGGCCGATCGCGGCGAGGAGGTCGAGCGCCGCCGCCCGGACGCGCGCGTCGCCGTCGTTCGTCCCCTCGAGCGCGGCGGGGAGCGCGTCGCGCGCGCCGAGCGCGCGGAGGGTGTCGAGCGCCCGGGCGCGGATCGGCGCCTCGGGATCCTCCGTCGCCCGGCGTACCAGCTCCTCGGCGAGGTCGCGCCGGTCGGCCTGCCGGATCGCGTCGAGCACCGCGGCCCGCACGGCGGGGCTCCGGTGGACCAGCTCCTCCGCGAGGAGCTCGCGCGCCCCGGCGAGGGCGAACTTGGCCAGGGTCCGCTGCGCGTCCTCCGCGCGGTCCCCCTCGGCGATCGCCTTCACGAGCCGGGCGGGGACGCCGAGCCGCTCGAGCGCGACGGCGGCGCGCATCCGGATCTCGGGGTCGGCGTCGTCGAGCGCCACGAGCAGCGGCCCCTCGGCGTCGGGACCGATCTGCTCGAGCGCCTCGACGCTCCGCATGCGCACCCACCAGGCGGGGTCGCCGAGCGCGCGGACGAGGCGGTCCACCACGTCCACGTCGTTGTACCGGCCGAGGGCGGTGGCGATGCGGGAGCGCACGAACGGTGCCGGGTCGCTCAGGAGGTTCTCGAGGAGGTAGGGCACCGCGCGCCGGTCGCCGAGGCGGCTCAGCGCCGTCGCGGCCTTGGCGCGCACCTCGTCGTCGAGGTCGCCGAGGGAGCGCACGAGCACGGGGAAGGCGCGCTGCGCCTTCACCTCGCCCAGGATGCTCACCGCCCACGCGCGCGCCGGGTGGCGGGCGGGCTCCTCCAGGAAGGCGATGAGCGGGTCCACCACCTCGTCGCCGTGGCGCGTGAGGATGTCCGCCACGCGCGGGGCGAGCCACGCCTCCGCGCGGCGGAGCGCCTCGACGAGCGCCGGCACGGCGCGCGGGTCGGCGATGCGCGCGAGGGCGCGGAGGGCGATCTCGCGGACGTCGGCATCCTCGCTCCGCGTCGCCATCGCCGTCTCGAGGAGGGCGGGGACCGCCTGCGCGTTCCCGACCCGGCCGAGGAGCTCGGCGGCGAAGGCGCGCTCGCGCCACGCGCGCGCGGTGCGGAGGCGCTGCACGTAGCGCTCGACGAGGCCGAGGCGGTCGTAGGCGTCGAGGAGCCAGGCGGGGCGGCCGGTGGCGGTGCGTGCCTGCTCCTCGAGGAGCGCCTCGAGCGCCTCCATGTCGCGGAGGGAGCCGAGCTGGCGGAGGACGGGCTCGAGCAGCTCCTTCTCCCGCGCGGCGAGGCCGGTGACGAGGTCGCGGTAGACGCCCTTGCGGACGGCGAGGCGGCGCTCGAGCCGCTGGATCCACGCGGTGTAGGCGAGCCAGACGAGCACGGCGGCGGCGCCCAGGGCGAGCATCGCCGCGCCGCCCCAGAGGATGAGCTGGATCGTGCTCACGGCGCCGCCGTCACCCGCTCGAGGGTCTCGAGGAGCCGGGCGAGCTCCACGGGCTTGGTGAGGAAGGCGCTGGCGCCGACCTCGCCGGCCCAGTACTGGTCGGTGGCGGCGGACTTCGAGGTGAGGAGGACGACGGGGAGGCCGGCGCTGGCCGGGTCCCGGCGGAGCGCGCGGCACACCTGGTAGCCGTTGAGCCGGGGCATCATCACGTCGAGCACGACGACGTCGGGGCGGACGGCGGCGACGGCATCGAGACCGGCCTGCCCGTCGGCGGCGGTGAGGACGCGCCAGCCGCTCGCGGTCAGCATCCGTTCGAGCCACTCCCGCTGGGCGGGATCGTCGTCGATCACGAGCGCGAGGCGCGAGGTCATGCGGCCGTCGCGGGGCCTCCCGCCGGCGGCGGGGTCACTCGCCGGCGTCGTCGAGGAAGGTGAGGGCCTTGCGCCGCGCCACCACCGCCTCGAGGGCGCGGTGGACCGCGGGATCGAGCACGGTGCCCACCAGGTCGCGCATCCGCTCGACCGCGACCTCGGCGCCCATCTTTTCCTGGTAGGGGCGCGAGGTGGTGAGGGCGTCGAAGATCTCCACCGCGGCGATGATGCGCGCGCCGAGCGGGATCGCCTCGCCCGCCAGGCGGTCGGGGTAGCCGAAGCCGTCCCAGCGCTCGTGGTGGTTCCGCACGAAGGCGATCACGTCCTTGAGGTGCACCAGCGGGGCGAGGATCTGCGAGCCGACGGTCACGTGCTGCTTGACGTGCTCGTACTCCTCGTCGGTGAGGGGGCCCTGCTTGTTGAGGACCTCCTCGCGGATCCCGATCTTGCCGATGTCGTGGAGGCGCCCGCCGGTGCGGACGAGCTCCACCTCCTCGTCGCTCCGGCCCATCTCGGCGGCGACCATCGCGGAGAGGTCGGCGACGCGCGCCGAGTGCCCGCGGAGGTAGGGGTCCTTCGCCTCGAGCGCGTTCACGAGGGCCTCGAGCGTCGCGACCGAGATGCGCTCGAGGTTCTGCCGCTCGAGGCGCAGCTCCGCCGAGCGGAGCACGACCTCGTCCTTGAGCCAGCGGTTGATGCGCTGGTCCTCGAGGAGGGTGTGGCGGCGCTGGAGCGCGCGCTGGATGGCGCGGCCGAGGTGGTCGAGGTCGATCGGCTTGGTGAGGTAGTCCATGGCGCCGCGCTGCATGCAGAGCGCGGCACTCGTGGCGTCGTTCACCGCCGTGAGCATGAGGATGGCGAGGTTCGGCTCGAGCTCGATGAGCTGCGGGACGAGGTCGATGCCGCTCACCCCGGGGAGGTGCACGTCGAGGAGGAGGGCGGTGACCTTCTGGCGGCGGACGATCTGGAGCGCCTGCTCGCCGGAGGCGGCCGTGGCGACCTCGTAGCCCTGCTGGAGGAGGAACCGCTTGAGGGCCGAGCGGATGATCTCCTCGTCGTCCACGATCAGGATCGTCGTGGGGCCGTCGGAGGGGGCCAGCGTCACGGGTATGCCTCCCGGCGCCGGCGACCGGCGGGGGCCGGACGTCGGAGCTAAGTGGTTGAATCGGCGAAAGCTACGAGGCGGGGAGGGGCGGGGCAAGAGCGGCGGCGCCCCCGGGCGGGAGCGCCGCCCCGGGGGTCAGCGGCCGTCCACGAACTCGACCTGGACCCGGCGCGGCACGAGCCCCGCCTCGAAGGCCCGGTCGAGCAGGAGCTGGACGGCGGCCCGGCCGCGGGTGCCGTAGTCCACCGTCCACTCGTTGACGTACATCCCCACGAAGGTGTCGGTCCGCTCGTCGCCGATGCCGCGGTTGAACCGCGCGGCGTGGGCGAGCGCCTCGCGCCGGTGGGCGAGCGAGTACTCGATGCTGGCCCGGAGGTCCCGCGCCACCTGGCGGACGAGGGCGTCGCCCAGGTCGCGGCGGACGACGTTCCCGCCCAGGGGGAGGGGAAGGCCCGTCTCGCGGAGCCACCAGGCGCCGAGATCCTCCCAGAGGTGGAGCCCGCGGTCGCCGAAGGTGAGCTGGCCCTCGTGGATGAGGAGCCCCACCTCGACCTCGCCCCGCTCCACCGCCTCCTCGATCGTGTCGAAGGGCATCACCACGGGGACCACGTCCCGCTGGTAGAGCTGGAGCGCGAGCCACGCGGTGGTGAGGGTGCCGGGGATCCCGACCCGCTTTCCGCGGAGCGCCGCCCGCGGGTCGGCCGGGGCGGGGGTGCGCGCCACGAGGCGCGGGCCGTAGCCGTCGCCCATGGAGGAACCGCTCGAGAGGAAGGCGTACCGGTCGGCGAGGTGCGCGTAGGCGTGGACGGAGACCGCGGTCACCTCGAGCTCGCCCGCGAGGGCGCGGCGGTTGAGCGACTCGATGTCCTGCAGCTCATGCTCGTAGCGCAGGTCGCCGGTGTCCACCTTCCCCTCGGCGAGGGCGTAGAACATGAACGCGTCGTCCGAATCCGGGCTGTGCGCGACGCGGATGGTCCGGGTCACTTCCCGCTCTCCTTCCGGAACTGGTCGATCACCGGCGCGTGGTCCTGGTACTCCGGCCGGTCGGTGCGCGCGAACTCCCGCTCGACCCGCGCGGCGAAGTCGCGCTGGGCGGCCGCGAGCGCCCGCTGGTCGCCGCGGAGCCGCGCGACATCCCCCCGCACGAGGTACCCGAAGAGGTGGTCGGGGTTCTGGGCGAGGAGGGTGTCGGCCTCGGCGAGGGCGCCGGCCCAGTCGCGGAGGGCGGCGTGGATCATCGCGGCGTGGTAGCGCGCGTCGGCGTCGATGGTGTCGAGCTGCGCGAAGGCCATGAGGCCCATCGGCGCGAAGGTGCGGACCTGCACCGTGTCCCCCTGGCTCGCGGCGCGCATGATCCGGTCGTAGAGCCGGTTGAAGCGCTCGACGGGCGTCATGTTCGCGATGTCGGGCGGGGCGCCGCCGCCGGCGCCGCCGGCGAACGGCGGGGCCGTGCCCTCGCCCCCGTCGGCGGCGTTGCCGGGGTTCGCCATGACGGGTGCCGCCGGCGGGTTGTTCCGGTTGATCCCCTTCAGCGCCACGAACGCGAGCAGGACGATCAGGATGATCCCCGCGACGAGCCAGGGGGTGCGCCGCTCGCGGGCCACGACGGCGCGCTCCGCCGCGCCGGCGGGGACGGCGCCGGGCTGGGCCGGCTGGCCGCAGCGGTGGCAGAAGCGGGCGGCGGCGTGGAGCGCGGCCCCGCAGCGGGTGCAGGCGCGCGGGGTGAGCGCCGCGCCGCAGCGGGCGCAGAAGCGGCCGCTCGCCGGGGCGGCGCAGACGGGACAGGGCGTGGTCGCGGGCTCGGTCATGGGGCTGGGGCTCCGGGCGGGCAATGTAATCGGCGGCGAGCGCCCCCGGCACCACGAAACCGCTGGCGGCGCCCTTCCGGGCTGATTAGCGTACCGAGCAACCAGGAGGTGCGATGGGTCCTTCCCGTCAGCCCACGTCGGCGTCGCCCTCGCCGGAGCCCGCCGCGCCCGGCCGCCTGCTCGGCGACCTCGCGCGCGGCGACAGCCGCTGGAGCGTCCATCTCGAGACCCGGCCCCACCCGAAGGCGCCCCCCGGGGCGCGCGCCACGGTGCAGGGACGGCTGGTGTTCGTGGACGGGAGCCGCCAGAAGGTCACCGGGTGGATCTTCGTCGAGCGCTCCGAGGCCGACATCCTCACCCGCTTTCACGAATTCAGCGCCGCCGAGCTCTGGCTGATCGCGGACAGCCTGCCGTGAGCCGGGCCGGCCGCGGAGGCGACATGATCCCCGGACGCGCGGCCCGCGGCGAACGGCCGAGCCTCGACGGCTTCCCCACCGACCTGCGCGGCGCCGGCCGCGAGGAGGTGCGGGAGCTGGTCGCCCGCTTCGGCGTGGACTTCCTGCGGCTCCAGTTCACCGACATCCTGGGCGTCAACAAGAGCGTCGAGGTCCCGCCGAGCCAGTTCGACAAGGCGCTCGACGGTGAGATCACCTTCGACGGCTCGTCCATCGAGGGGTTCGTCCGCATCGAGGAGTCGGACATGCTCCTCGTGCCGGACCTCGGCACCTTCCGCATCCTCCCCTTCGACGAGGAGCGGGGCCGGGTGGCGCGGCTCATCTGCGACATCCACACCCCCGACGGCGCGCCGTTCGCCGGCTGCCCGCGCCACACCCTCAAGCGGCAGCTCGCGAAGGCCGCCTCGATGGGCTACGAGATGATGGTCGGGTGCGAGGCGGAGTTCTTCCTCTTCGAGAAGACGGCGGACGGCGCGCCGACCACCGTCACGCACGACCTCGCGTCGTACTTCGACCTCGGCCCCCTCGACAAGGGCGCCGACATCCGGCGCACCATCGTGGACTGCCTCGAGCTGATGGGCTTCGAGGTCGAGGCGGCGCACCACGAGGTGGCGCCGGGCCAGCACGAGATCGACTTCCGCTACGCCGATGCCCTCACCACCGCGGACCACCTGACCACCTTCAAGTCGGTGGTGCGCCAGGTGGCGGAGGCGTACGGCTTCCTCGCGTCGTTCATGCCGAAGCCGATCGAGGGGGTGCACGGGAACGGGCTCCACACCCACCAGTCGCTCTTCCGCGCGCCGGGGCAGAACGCCTTCCACGACCCCGAGGCGGAGGACCAGCTCTCCGACGTCGCGCGGCAGTACATCGAGGGGCTGCTGCAGCACGCGCGGGGCTACTGCGCCATCACGAACCCGCTGGTGAACAGCTACAAGCGCCTGGTGCCGGGGTTCGAGGCGCCGGTCAACGTCTCGTGGAGCGCGCGGAACCGCTCGCCGCTCGTGCGCATCCCGGCGCGGCGCGGGATCGGGACGCGCTGCGAGCTCCGCCTGCCCGACCCCTCGGCGAACCCGTACCTCGCGCTCACCGTGCAGCTCGCGGCGGGGCTCGACGGGCTCGTGCTCCAGATGCCGTGCCGCGAGCCGGTCAACCGGAACATCTTCCGGATGACCTACCGCGACCGGCGGAAGTACCGCATCGACGACCTCCCGCGGGACCTGCACGAGGCGCTCGAGTACCTCGAGAAGGACGACGTGGTGAAGGCCGCCCTCGGCGAGCACATCACCGAGCGGTTCATCGAGGCGAAGGAGAAGGAGATCGAGGCGTACAACGCCTACGTGAGCCCGTGGGAGGTCCAGCGCTACCTCGGCCGCTACTGACCCGGCCGCCCCGCCGCCTGTGACCTGGCTTACGGCGCGCCCCGCGGGCGCGCCGTTATCGTGCCGGGATGACCCGATGGATCGGACGCTGGATCGCGTGCGTGGGCGCCATGCACGTGGGGATGGGCGCGGCCGCCGACGTCGGCGCGCTGCGCGCGATGTGGCACCTGGGGCTCTGGGGCGCGGCGGCGCGCGTCCCGGGCGGGGAGCGGGTGCTCTGGCTCCTCGCCACCGGCTGCCTCATGCTCGCCGTCGGCGGCCTGGCGGACGCCATGGAGGCGATCCCGGTGCGGTTCCCCCGCTGGTTCGCGCTGGGCCTCGCCGCCTTCACCGCGGGGGGCGCGCTGCTCCTCCCGCTCTCGGGGTTCTGGCTCCTCGTCCCGCCCGCGGTGGCGGCGCTCGCGCGGCGCTACCTGCGGAGCGACTGGGCGCCCGGCCGCTCCGGCAGCCTCCCGCTCCCGCGCTGAGGGTGGCGGCGCGGTAGATTCACCGCATGCCCGCCGCCGTGCTCCTCGACCTCGACGGCACCCTCTACGTCGGCGACCACGCGGTCGCCGGCGCCGCCGCGGCCCTGGCGGCGCTCCGCGCGCGCGGCATCCCCTTCCGCGCGGTGAGCAACACCACGAGCCGCTCCCGCGCCATGCTCGTCGAGCGGCTCGCGGGGTTCGGCCTCGCCGTCGAGCCGCACGAGGTCTTCAGCGCCCCGCTCGCCGCCCGCGAGCTCTGCCTCGCGCGCGGGCACCGGCGCGTCGCCCCCTTCCTCCCCGCGCCCGCGCTCGCGGACCTCGGCGGGCTCGTCCTCGAGGGGGGCGTGAGCGGCGTGCCCGCCGCGGCGCCGCCCGATGCCGTCCTCCTCGGCGACCTGGGGACCGGCTGGAGCTACGCCCTCCTGCAGGAGGCGTTCACCCACGTCATGGCCGGGGCCGAGCTCCTCACCTGCTCGCGCGACCGGTACTTCCGCCGCGCCGACGGGCTCGCGCTCGACGCGGGGCCGTTCGTCGCCGCGCTCGAGTACGCGACGCGCCGCGAGGCGGTCGTGGCGGGGAAGCCGAGCGCCTCGTTCTTCGCGGGGGCGGTGCGGAGCCTCGGGCTCCCGGCGGGCACGCCGCTCCGCGACGTGGTCATGGTGGGCGACGACCTCTGGAGCGACATCGAGGGGGCGCAGGGCGCCGGCCTCGCCGCGTGGCTCGTGCGCACGGGGAAGTTCCGCCAGGACGAGCTCGACGGCGCGGGCATCGTGCCCGATCGCGTGATCGCGAGCGTCGCGGAGCTCGCCGCCTGAGGCGCGCGCTCGCCGTCCTGCTCCTCGGTGCCCTGCCGGCCCGCCCGCTCGCGGCGCAGCAGCCGGCGCCCCGGGTGGACAGCGTCGCCATCGAGCTCGAGAACATCTTCGCCCCCGGCGACCGCGGCCTCCTCCCCGCCATCGGCAACGCCCTCCACGTCCGCACCCGCCCCTTCGTCGTGCGGCGCGAGCTCCTCCTCCGCGCGGGCGAGCCGTGGGACTCGGCACGGGCCGCCGAGAGCGCCCGGAACCTCCGGGCGCTCGGCATCTTCCGCCGCGCCCTCGTGGACTCGGTGCGCGCCCCGGACGGCCGGCTCGTCCTCCGCGTGCGCGCGCGCGACGGCTGGAGCACGCGGCCGCTGGTGGACTTCTCGAGCGCCGCCGGCCAGACGGCGTGGACCGCGGGCCTCCTCGAGGAGAACCTCCTCGGCACGGCCGGCTCGCTCTCGGTGCGCTACCGGAAGACCCCCGACCGCGAGTCGGTGCGCGGTACGTGGGTGCAGCCGCGGCTCCTCGCGCGGCGGGTGAACGTGGCGGCCCTCGGCGAGTGGCGCTCCGATGGCCGGATCCTCTTCGCGTCGGTGGGGCAGCCGTTCTTCGCCTTCCCGAGCCGCTGGTCGCTCGGGGCCGACGTGACCGACCAGGACGGCGACGTGCTCCGCTTCCGCGGCGGCGACCCCGTGCCGGCCGAGGTGCTCCGGCGCCGCTACACGCTGCTCCGCCTCGAGGGCGGCCATGCGCTCGTCGCGTCGCCGGGCGGCTACGTGCGCGCCGGGTTCACGGCACAGCTCCGGCGCGACGACTTCGTGCCGTCGCCGGCGAGTGCGCCGTTCCCGCGCAGCACCACCGGCGCGGCGGGCGCCTGGCTCGCGTGGCGGCGCGCGCGCTTCGCCGTCGTGCGGAACGTCCGGAGCTTCTTCCGCGAGGAGGACGAGGACCTCTCGACCGGCGTGCGCGTCGCCGTGCTCGCGAGCCCGCGGGGGTTCGGCTACGCGGAGGGCGGCGTCGGGACGGAACTCGGCATGCAGGGCGGTCTCTTCCTGCCCGGCGGGTACGTGCGCGCGGCGCTCGCCGCCACCGGGCGCTGGACCGGGGCGGGGCTCGACTCGGGGACGGCGGTGCTCAACGGGACGCTCGTGCTGCAGCCGGCCCGGCGGCACGCGCTCGTGGCCTCCGGGTTCGCGGGCTGGCAGCGCGATCCCGTCCCGGGCGCCGAGTTCGACCTCGGCCTATCCTACGGCCCCCGCGCCTTTCCGGCGCACGCCTTCACCGGCGACCGCGCCTTCCTGGCCGCCGCGGAGTACCGGTGGACCGTGGCCGACGACGCGCTCGGGCTCGCCGGCATCGCCCTCGCCGGCTTCGCCGACTGGGGCGGCGCCTGGTACGCAGGGTCGGCCCGGCGCACCGGCACCGACCTGGGCGTCGGGCTCCGCTTCGGGTTCAGCCGCCTCGCCGACCCCGCGCTCTTCCGCGTGGACCTCGCCTGGCGCGCACGCACCGACCGCCTGGCCGCGGGGTGGTCGGTGGTGGCGGGGCGCGGGTTCACCTTCTAGCGGCCCGGTGCCCGCCGCGTCGCCCGGCGCGGTGTAGATTTCCGCCGTCCCCAACCGCCACCGCCATGACCACGCCCGAGACCCCGGACGCTCCCGAGTCGCCCGAGCCGATCCCCGCCGCGCCCGCGCCGCGCCGCCGGCGCCGCTGGCCCGTCGTCGTCGCCACGATCCTCGTGACGCCGGCGCTGCTGTTCGGGATCTACACCTTCTTCGTGCTGACGTGGAGCTACTCGGAGGGCGAGCGGGCGGGGGTGCTGCTCAAGTTCTCGCGGAAGGGCTGGCTCTGCAAGACGTACGAGGGCGAGCTCGCGCAGTACGTGGTGGGCGGGGTCGCGCCGCAGATCTGGTACTTCACGGTGCGGGACGAGTCCATCGTGCGCCAGATGAACGAGACGGTCGGGAAGCAGGTCCGCCTGCACTACACCGAGCACCGCGGCGTGCCCAGCTCGTGCTTCGGCGACACGCGCTACTACGTGGACCAGGTCACCGTCACGCCGTAGTGCCCCGGCGCGGCGCGCCCCCCCGAGGGCGCGCCCGCCAGCCGTGCCGGGCGAGGTCCACGCGCCCGCGCGCGTCGAAGGTCACGCCCTCCCGCTCGAGGCGCTGCCGCTGCACCAGCGCCGTCCCCGCATCCACCCGCGCCACGCTCAGCTCCCCCGCCGCGTTGACCACGCGGTGCCACGGCACCGTGCTTCCCTCCGGCAGCGCGAAGAGTGCCGAGCCCACGCGCCGGGCGAGGCCCGGCACCCCGGCGAGCGCCGCGACCTGCCCGTAGGTGGCGACCATCCCGCGCGGGATGCGCCGCACGACGGCGTGGATCGCGGCGTGGGAGAAGGCGCGTGCCCGGCTCACGCGCCGGCGACCTCCTCCCGCAGGATCGCGTACATGAGCGAGTCCTCCACGACGCCGTCCTTCCGCGCGTTCCTGCGGAGCCGGCCCTCGAGGGTGTAGCCCGCCTTCTCGAGCACGCGCGCGGAGGCGGCGTTCGAGCCGTACGGGAGGGCGAAGAGGCGGAGGAGCTCGGGATGCCGGTCGAAGGCGAGCCGCGTGGCGGCGCGCACCGCCGCGGTGGCGATGCCCTTCCCCCAGTATGCCGCGCCGACCCAGTAGCCCAGCTCGGCGCCCACGTGCTCCACGTCGGGGCGGCAGACCCAGCCGACGCCGCCGACGGCGTGGCCATCCACGGCGATCGCGAAGGCGGTGCGCGGTGCCATCGTCGCGACGTACGCGATCCACCGCTCCGCGTCGAGCAGGGTGTACGGCGAGGGGAACTGGTCGCGCAGGTTGCGCCAGATGCGGCGGTCGTTCGCGTGGTGGGCGAGCGCTGCGGCGTCGTCGGGCGCCCAGTCGCGCAGCAGCACGCCGCCCAGGGTAGCGCGGACGGGCAGGGTCGCGAGTGGCGGCGTGGGCATGCGGCGCGCGCTCAGCGCAGGTGGAGCACCACCGGCGGTGGGCCCACCCAGAGCTGGCCGCGGCCGGGGCCCGTCGCCTCGCGCTCGGGGACGAGGCGCAGCATGCGGTGGGGGACGGTGCTGTCCACGACGGCGACGAAGCCCCGGAGCGGCGGCAGCGACGTGCGGGTGAAGCGCCCGGCGAGGAGCACCGAGGCGCCCGAGTCCACGAACGCGGCGCGGAGCCCGAGGCGGAGCGAGTCCACCACCCGCCGGGCGCGGGGTGCGCCGCCGTCGCCCACGGGCGCCACCTCGAGCCGGCCCTCGACCTCGCCCAGCACCTCGTTCCCCATGACGATCGGCATGCGCACCGCGGCGGAGGTGTCCACCGCGGCGAGGCGTGCGCTGTCGGCGCCGGCCACCTGCCGCACCGACGCGACGAAGGCGCCGACGTCGCCCCAGGCGCGCTTCCCCGCGGTGAGCGCCCAGGCGTACCACGCGAGGTAGAGGATCGCGGGGAGGCCCACGAGGATGAGGAACGGGATGCCGATCGCCTTGAGGCGGGACGGCGCGGCGGACGGGGACGCGGGAGCGGTCATCGGTCGGGGCGTGCGTCGGGCCTGGGCCCGGTGTGGCGGTCGCCGTGGCTCGACGGTTGCGAGACCACGAGGAAGTCGGCGGGATCGGGCCCGCGGTTGAGCACCTGGTGCTCGGTGCCCGGCGGCACCTCGCAGCCGGTACCCGCCGAGAGCTCGACGGGTCCGTGCGGGAACTCGATCACGAGGCGGCCGCGGAGGACGTAGAAGAACTGCCGCGCCCGCGCGTGCCAGTGCCGGACCTCGCTCGTGCCGGGGGGCATCCGCTCCTCGATCACGCTCAGGAGGTCGTGACGCACGAGGTGCCAGCCGTCGGCGCCGTCGCCCCAGGCGTAGTGCGGCGCGGTGGCGCGCGAGGTCGGCACGGGGACGGGCTCGGGGCGTTCGCACTTGAGGCACTCGAGCGCCTCGCCCAGCCGCGCGGCGCGTCCCGCCTCGCTGAGGACCCACGGCCGCTCCTGCCACGGCGGCTCGTGGCGCACGTGCTGGCCGTGGCCGCAGTCGAGGTCCGCCACCCAGTGGCCGAGCTCGTCCTGGTGGAAGCCGGTGATCGTGCGCCGCATCGCCGCTATTTCGGCGCGACCGTCGCCCAGCACTCGAGCTCGACGCGCGCACCGAGGGCCAGCGCCGTGGCGCCGAAGGCGCTCCGGGCGGGGAGGTGCTTCGTGAAGTAGGTGACGTACACCCGGTTCATCGCGGGCCACTCCGCCATGTCGGCGAGCATCGCGGTGCACTTCACCACGCGGTCGAGCGACGAGCCGTTCCGCTCGAGGATCGCGCGGATGTTCTCGAGCGCCTGCCGCGTCTCCGCCTCGATGCCGCCGGGCACGACCTTCATGCCCGCGTCGGTGCCGAGCTGGCCGGAGAGGAACAGCATGTCGCCGACGCGCACGCCGGCGGAGAAGGGGAGCCCCTGCCCGTTCACGAGCGGGATGTACTCCGGCTCGGCGTGGCGCACCGCGGGGGCGCAGCCGGCGGCGAGGAGGAGCGCGAGGAGTACGGCGGGACGCGGCATGGCACCTCCGGAGGTGGCGGATCGGGGCGCGGGGCCGCTCATCCGCCCGACCGCTTCACGTTCCAGCCCTTCTTCTGGAGCTCCGCCACGAGCAGGTCGCGGTGGTCGCCCTGGATCTCGATCACGCCGTCCTTCACCGTGCCGCCGGAGCCGCAGCGGCGCTTGAGCTCCTTCGCGAGCGCCTCGAGCGCCTCGCCCGCGAGGGGCACGCCGGTGACGACGGTGACGCCCTTCCCGGCGCGCCCCTTCGTCTCCCGTCCCACGCGCACCTGCCCGCTCCCCGGCTTCGGCGCCGCGCCCGTGCCGCAGGTGCAGTCGCGCACCGGCCGCCGGCAGCGGGGGCACATCTCCCCGTGCGAGGTGGAATAGACGAGCCCGCCCGTGCCGCGGCGATCGCGCATCGCTCAGCGGCCCGGGGCGGTGGCCGCCGGGTGTGCGGCGGAGGGCTGCTCGCTCTGCTCGGGCGGCATGGGATCGGCTCCGCACGGGGGAGGGTGGACCGGTCGGGGTGGACCGGCCCGTGTGCTACCGCCGGAAGAACACCAGCCCGCACGCGGCAGGCAAGCCGCGCGCGGGCCGGTGGGGACTGCGACCGGGCCGGGCTAGAAGAGCGTCAGCTCGGTCCGGGCGTACACGAAACGGCCGTTGTAGCCGAACGGCGAGGCGGCCGGGTACGGGAAGAGGCCGAAGCCGTTGTCGAGGCTCGCCTTGTCGGGGTAGGTGTCGAAGATGTTCCGGGCGCCGAGGTTGAGCCCGACCTGGCCGAACTTGTAGCCCACCTCGACGTCCACGAGGGTCTTCGAGCCGTAGGTCTGCGCACAGGCGTCGCAGGCGCCGAGCTGCGCCGAGGTGAACTTGCCGTAGCTCGACGCGCGGGCCAGGCCGTGGAAGCGGGCGAGGGTGTACTGGCCGGTGAGCGAGCCGCGCCACTCCGGCCGCTCCTTCTCGAGGGCGATCCGCGTGAGCACGTCGAAGAGCCCGGTGACACCGGTCCCCTCGAGCTGCGCGGGGAGCGCGCCCTCCGAGATGATCCGGTTCTTCCCGTAGTTCGCGGCGAGGGTGAAGTCGACGGTGCCGGCGCCCGCCGGGACGGTGAGGTTCGCCGTCACGTCCACGCCGTACGTCTTCGTCTTGAGGCCGTTGGTGAAGTACTGCGCGCCGCCCACGTTGAGCCCCGCGTTGGCGAGGATCGCCGCGACGCTGTCGGTGGCGAAGAGGCCGGTGAGGCCGATCCGGTTGCTGATCCGGATGTAGTAGGCGTCCACGGTGAGGGTGAGGTTGTCCACCGGCGTGAGGGCCACGCCGCCGCTCAGGTTCACCGCCGTCTCGTACTTGAGGGGCTGCGCGCCGAGGGCCCGCGCCGGGGCGCTCGCCACGGGGAAGATCCCGAAGTCGATCGCCTTCTGCCGGCCGGTCTGGGTGTCGAGCACGAACGTCGTGGTGCGGCTCGAGTAGGTGCGCTGCGAGAGGGTGGGCGCCCGGAAGCCGGTGCTCGCCGCGGCACGGAAGACGACCCGCTTCTGCGGCTGGTAGCGGAGCGCCAGCTTGCCCGTCACGCGCGAGCCGAAGTCGGAGTAGTCCTCGAACCGCGCGGCGGCGTTGGCGAGGACCTGCCTGGAGAGCGCGGCCTCGACGTCGAGGTAGCTCCCGAAGTTGCCGCGGCTGTCGTCCACCTCGTCGGCGGGCTGGAACCCGGCGAAGACCTGGCTGCCGGCGGGCTGGAGGTCGCCGTTGGCGTCGGGATAGAAGCCCTGCACGTACGAGGCGAGCTCGCCGCGCCGGATCTTGTAGTACTCGCGCCGGTACCCCATCCCGAACGCGACGTTGAGCGGCTCGGCGAGGCCGACGTCGAAGCCCTTGCTCACGCTCAGCTGCGCCGCCGCCTCGCGCGCGTCGAGCTGGCCCGCGAAGATGTCGGTCTTGTTCGGGATCCCGGGGTCGTCGGCGGTGCCGAGGATGCCGTCCTCGCCCGGCGCGCAGGCGACGTCGAGGCAGGGCCCGAGGGAGCTGTTGAGGGTGTTCTTCAGGTTGTACTTGAAGCCGTTCCGCCCGAACGTCCCGCCCAGGTCGTAGTTCCAGCCGGCGGTCACGCCGCGGATGCCCGCCGCCGCCGAGGCGTCGTGGACGTCGGGGGCGAAGGTCGGGAGGAAGCCCAGCGGGTAGATCTGGGGCCAGTTCCGCGAGTCGAGCGCGGTGCGGCGGAAGCCGTTGCCGGTGCCCTGGCGGAAGCTCCACCCGCCGAAGGCGTACAGCTCGCTCGTGCCGGCGGCGTTCACCGGGTAGCGCAGGTTGGCGAAGGTCATGAGGTCCTTCGCGGCGCCGTCGCCCCAGTGGTAATTGGGCATGTCCACCGGGTTCCGCTTGATGACCACGCGGCCGGTGTTCGCATCCACGCTGTCGGCGTCGCCGGGGACGACCTGGTCGGTGTTGTCCGCCCAGGCGCGGTTGGTCGGGTTCCGCTTCCGGTACTCGGCGAAGAGGCCGAGGGTCCCCTTGCCGAGCTTGAAGCCCCAGCCGCCGTTCACGTTGACCGTCGTGCCGTCGTTCGGGTAGTCGCCGTTCAGGTACTGGCCGGCGTCGGCGGTGACGTAGGGGGCGAAGACGCCGTCCTTGATCACGAGGTTCACCACGCCGGCGATCGCGTCGGAGCCGTACTGCGCCGAGGCGCCGTCGCGCAGCACCTCCATGCGGCCGATGGCGCTCGAGGGGAGGGCGTTCAGGTCCACGCCCGTCGAGCCCGCCGCCATGCCGTAGGCGAAGATGTGCACGTTGGCGATCCGGTGCCGCCGGACGCCGTTCACGAGCACGAGGGTGTGGTCGGGGGAGAGGCCGCGCAGCGTGAACGGCCGCACGATGTCGTCGGCGTCGGCGATGCTCTGCCGCGGGAAGTTGACCGACGGCGAGAGCGACTGGAGGATCTGGCTCGTCTCGGTGCTTCCCTGCCGCTGGATCTGCTCCGGCTGGAAGACGTCCACCGGCACCGCCAGCTCCTCCGCCGCCGTGTGCCGGGCGCGGGAGCCGACCACCACCTCCATCGGGGCGATCTGCACCGCGGCGCGCGGCAGGGTGAAGTCCTGCTGCATCGTCCCGGCGGCCACCTCGACGGTCGCGGTCACGGGCGAGAAGCCGATGGCGCGCGCGACGAAGGTCTGCTCCCCGGCAGGGACGCCGCGCAGCACGTAGCGCCCGGAGGCGCCGCTCACGGCGCGGATGGCAGTGCGCTGCACGGTGACGGTGGCGCCCGCCACGGGGGCACCGGCGCTGTCCTTCACCGTGCCCTCCACGGTGGCCGTCTGGGCGGCAAGCGGCGCGGCGAGGAGGGTGCACGACAGGACGAGCAGCCATCGGACGACGGAACGAGGCATGGAACCCCCGGGAGAGGAACGGCGGCGCGGCGAACGGATGGACGACAGAGGGTGCTGCGGGAGGACCCCGATACCGTACGGCCCCGGACGGGTGGCGTCAAGCGGGACGCGCGGGGGCGATGGACGCCCGGACCGGACGGGGCCATCTTCGGGGATGCCCGACCAGCCCGACGACACCCTGCCGGCCGCCCCCGGCCGCGAGCGCGCCGTGCTCGTGGACCGGCTCCGCGGCCTGGTGATCGTGCTGATGGTCCTCGACCACACGCGCGACTACTTCCACTGGCAGGCGCTGGCCTTCGATCCCACCGACCTCACGAAGACCACGCCGCTCCTCTTCGCCACGCGCTGGGTGACGCACCTCTGCGCCCCGACCTTCGTGTTCCTGTCGGGGGCCTCGATCCGCCTGCAGCAGGCCGCCGGCAAGACGGGAGGGCGCCTGGGCCGCTTCCTCCTCGCACGCGGCGCCTGGCTCATCCTCCTCGAGGTGACGCTGGTGTCGTTCGGGTTCGACTTCGCCGTCGGTTTCGTCTTCCTGCAGGTCATCGCCGCGATCGGGGCGGGGATGATGGCCATGGCGCTGGTCGTGCGCCTGCCCCGGTGGGTGGCGCTCGCGCTGGGGGCGGTGATCGTGGCCGGGGCGTGGCGGCTCGCCCGCGTGGACCCCGGGCTCGGCGGCGTGGCGGGGGGCCTCTGGAAGCTCGGCTTCGTCCCCGGGCTCAATCCGTTCGCGAAGGGCCTGGCCGTCTATCCGCTGGTCCCGTGGTTCGGCGTGATGTGCCTGGGGTACGCCGCCGGCGACCTCTTCCGCCTCGAGGCGCGGGCACGCACGCGCGCCCTCCTCGCGGTGGCCGGGACGGCGCTCGTCGCGTTCGCCCTCCTCCGCGTCCCGAACCTCTGGGGCGACTTCCGCCCGTGGGCGCCGCAGGCGACGCCGGCGCTCACCGTGGCGTCGTTCCTCAACGTCTCGAAGTACCCGCCCACGCTGCAGTTCGTCCTCCTCACCCTCGGCGTCTCGCTGCCGCTCGGGCTCCTGCTGGAGCGCGCCCGCGAGCACGCCGTGGCGCGGGCGCTCGGCACCTACGGCGAGACGCCGCTCTTCACCTACCTCCTCCACATCTACCTGGTGCATGGCGCGGCGCTCCTCCTCGGCGTCGCGCGGGGCGTCCCCGCCTCGGCATTCCTCGACTTCCTCGCCGACCCGTCGCGCCTCGTCGCGGCGCACTGGGGCGTCACGCTGCCGTGGGTGTACGTCGCGTGGCTCGCGATCGTGGCGGCGCTGCTGCCCCTGTCGCGGCGCTACGCGGTGCTCAAGCGCTCGAAGCGCCGGTGGTGGACGAGTTACCTG
>JBAIWX010000160.1:0-6492 GCA_037916975.1 Gemmatimonadales bacterium | reverse complement strand
TACCTCCGCGGCCTCGCGCTCCGCTTCCGGTATCGCTTCATGGCCTCGCGCGACACGTTTGCGGCGCTGGTCGATCGCGAGCCGCTGTACGTCCCGGGCCTCTGCGGGCTCGCGCACGCCCTCCTCTATACGGGCCTGAATGGGCTGACCGATCCCGCCGAGACCTGGCCCAAGGTGGACGTCCTCGCCCGGCGTGCCCTCGCCCTCGACAGCTCGGCGGCGAGCGCGTGGCTCGCACGCGCGTCGCTCGAGATGTTCGCTCGCCAGGACCTCGCGCGTGCCGACGAGATGATCACGCGCGCGGCGGCGATCGACTCGACCGATCCCGACGCGGCCGGGCTGCGGTCAGTCTGGTTCAGGTTCCACGGCCGGATGGACAGCGCCGTGGCGTACGCGACCCGGGCGCACCGGCTGGAACCGGTCAGCGGGCACTTCGCGCGGCTCCTCGCGCGCCAGCTCTTCTACGCCCGGCGCTTCGACGAGGCGCGGCGCGCCTATGAACGGTACCTGCAGGACGAGCCCGGGTTCACGCGCCTCTATCCCGACATGGCGGAACTGTACCGTGCGATGGGCCGGCCGCGCGATGCGGTGGACGCGCTGCGCCGTGCCCGGCTCGCCGCCGGTGACACCGCCGGTGCCGCGCTGCTCGCGCCCGCGGCCAGCGACGCGGAGGCGTGGCGCCTCATCGCCGCCGATGCGCGCCGGACCATCGCCCGGCTCGATGCCTCAGCCCGTGCCGGCCGGTACGTCAATGCGTCGGACTACGCGCGGGCGTGGGCCGCGCAGGGGGACACCGCCGAGACGCTGCGCTGGCTCGGGGTCATGCTCGAGACGCACGAGAGCTACCTGCACCACGTGCGCGTGGACCCGGCCTTCGACTTCCTCCGCGGCGACCCGCGCTACGTCGCGTGGGAGGCGCGGACCGGCCTACCCGCGCTCCCCCCGCACCTCGCCTCCCGCTGACGCGCTCGGCGCACCGAGCGCGAGCCGCTCGCCCTGGTTGGCGAGGGTCAGGAGCCCGACGAGCCGGTCCGCGCGGGTCACGGGCAGCGTCGGCGCGTCCGCGGCCTGCATCCGCCGCATGGCGTCGTCGAGGGCGTCGTCCTCGTGCATCACGGGCAGGTCGGCCCGCATCACCGCCGTCACCGCCGTGCGGGCGCCGCCCGCCCGCGCGGCGCGGAGCAGGTCGCGCCGAAGCACCACGCCCTGCAGCACGCCGCCCGCCACGACCGGGAAGTCCTCCTGCGAGCCCGCCAGGAGTTCCCGCACCGCGTCGCCCACGGTCGCCTCGGGCGGGAGCACGCCGAAGCGGGTCATCATCGCGTCCCCCACCGTGACGCCCGCGAGCGCCCCCTTGAGCTCGGCTTCCCGCGCCTCCATCGCCGCGCCGAAGAAGACGAAGACGCCGATGAACAGCAGCACCGGGTTGCCGTAGAGCCCGGCGATCCCGAAGAGCACCGCCATCACCTGGCCGGTGACGGCGGCGATGCGCGTCGCGCGCGCGTAGTCGAGCCGCAGCGCGAGGAGGGCACGGAGCACGCGGCCCCCGTCCATGGGGAACGCCGGCAGCACGTTGAACGCGAGGAGCGTCACGTTGACCCAGAGGAGCTGGACGAGGAGGCTGCCGTGGAGCAGCGCCGCCTCGCTGAACGGTGGCACGCCGCCCGCGAGGCGCAGGATGGCGTAGAGCACCACGGCGATCGCGAGCGTGACCGCCGGTCCGGCGAGCGCGATGGCGAGCTCCTCGCGGGGACGGTCCGGCATCCGCTCGAGGCGGGCCACGCCGCCGATCGGGAGGAGCATGATGTCGCGCGTCGCGACGCCGAAGCGCCGCGCCACGAGCGCGTGCCCGAGCTCGTGCAGCACCACGCACGCGAAGACGGCGAGCACGAGCCCGATCGCGGCGGCGATCCCGCGCGGCCCAGCGCCGCGCGCCGCCGCCTCGACGGCGACCCACGCGAGGAGGAGGAGGAAGGTCCAGTGGACCTGCAGGCGGATGCCGGCGAGCCGCCCCAGCGGCCACGCGGCGCGGCTGCGCCGCGGTGCGGGGGCGAGGACGGGGTCCGGGTGCGACATGGCGGCCTCCCCGGCCGGGCTGGCATGGGAGAATTTCGCGCCGGCGACCTGACGCCGCCGTGAGGGGGGCGTGAAGCGACGCCCTGCCCGCTCGCCGCGCGTTTCACCCGAACCTCAGCCACCGTTCAGCGCCCGGCGTGCATCATCGGGTGACGCCCCGCGGCGCCTCGCCGGCGTGCGCGGGATCCCCGACGGATGCGGCGGCCCCGCACGGCGGTCCGCCGGTGACGCGACGAGCCGTGCAGCGGGAAGGAGGGCGCCATGAAGGCCCGGGAGATCATGACACGGGACGTGTCGGTGGTGATGCCGAGCCAGGGCGTCGCCGACGCGGCGGCGATCATGCGGGACCTCGGCGTGGGCTTCGTGCCCGTGGTCGAGGAGACGAAGGGGATGAAGCTCGTCGGCGTGCTGACCGACCGCGACATCGCGGTGCGCTGCGTCGCGGCGGGCCATGCGCCCGGGTGCGAGGTGGCGACGCACATGTCGCGGGCGCCGTTCGTGGCCGTCACGCCCGACGCCACCGTCGAGGAGGTGCTCGCGGCGATGGAGGACGAGCGCGTGCGCCGTGTCGTCGTGCTGGACGCGAACGGCACGCTGCAGGGCGTGATCGCGCAGGCGGACCTCGCCCTCCAGTTCGGGCCGACGCATCCCGCCGCGGTCGAGCACCTGCTCGAGGCCATCTCGGAGCCCGCACCCGCCTGACGCTCGGCCGGCACGGGAGGAGGGCGGGGCGGGTGGCCGGTCTTGGCACCCGCCCCGCTGCGTCCTGGGCCGCCGTCCCTTCCGACCGCCGCGGGGCGCCGCCATCTTGCCCGGCATCCCTCCCGGACCGCCGAGGCTCCCGTGCACGCCATCCGTCGTCTCGCCCTCGCCGCGGTCGCGGCGTTCCTCGCGGCCTGCGCCGGCGCCCCGCCGCGCGAGGCCCCGGGCTACGAGCGGCGGGAACTCGCGATCCCCATGCGGGACGGCGTCACGCTCTACGCCGTGGCGCTCCTGCCCGCGGGCCGGCGTGCGCCGCTCCCGATCATCCTCATCCGCACGCCCTTCGGCGCCGCCCGCGAATTCGCCTCGGCCGAGCTCCCGGCGCGCTACCGTGAGCTCGCCGAGGACGGCTACCTCTTCGTCACCGAGGACATCCGCGGCCGCGGCCGCTCGGGCGGCACGTTCGTCACCCTGCGGCCGCTCGCGGACCCCGCCGACCCGAAGGCCACCGACGAGTCCACCGACGCCTACGACACCATCGACTGGCTGGTGAAGCACCTTCCCGGCAACGACGGCAGGGTGGCGGTGATCGGGCACTCGTACCGGGGCTGGCTCGCGGCGATGGCCGGCATCCATCCGCACCCCGCCCTCAAGGCGATCTCGCCGCAGGCGCCCGTCACCGACGCGTGGCTCGGCGACGACTTCTTCCATCAGGGCGCGTTCCGGCAGACGCAGGGTGCGGCGTACGCCGCGTGGATCGAGGGCGACGGCTTCGAGCTGCCGGGGAACGACGAATACGCCTTCTACCGGCGGTTCCCCACGCTCTCGGCGCTCGCCGCGGCGATCGACGTCACCGACCGGCCCTCGTGGGTCGGCTTCCGCGAGCACCCGGCGTACGATGCGTACTGGCAGGCGCGGGCGCTCCAGCGCGCCGTGCGGCGCCCCGAGGTGCCGACACTCGTCGTCGGCGGCTGGTGGGACGCGGAGGACCTCCTCGGCCCGATGCTCCTCTACCGCACGCTCGAGCCGCGGGACTCCGCCGGCTGGAACAGCCTCGTGCTCGGCCCGTGGTCGCACGGCCAGTGGCTCCGGCCGGGCGGGGACTCGATCGGCGCGGTCCGCCTCGGGAGCGCGACCGCCGATTCCTTCCGTCAGCGCATCGAGCGCCCGTGGCTCGCCCACTGGCTCCACGGGACGGGCGACGGGCGCTTCCCCGAGGCCCGGGTGTTCGAGACCGGCGACAATGCGTGGCGCACCTTCGAGGCGTGGCCGCCGAGGGGCGTCACCCTGCGCAAGCTCTACCTGCGTGAGGAGGGACGCCTCGCCTTCGACCCGCCGCCCGGTGCGGCGGGTCCTTCGCCGCCGGCCGCGACGCCGCGGGCCCCGGCGCGCACCGCCGCGTGGGATGCGTGGATCTCGGATCCCGCGGATCCCGTACCCACCGTCCGCCGCCCCGACGACGGACGCGGCTGGGACACGTGGCTCGTGCAGGACCAGCGCTTCCTCGACGGGCGGCCCGACGTGGTGACCTGGACCTCCGAGCCGCTCGCGCAGGACCTCGTCGTCGCGGGCGACGTCGTGGCACACCTCGTCGCCTCGACGACGGGGACCGACGCGGATTGGGTCGTGAAGCTGATCGACGCCTGGCCCGACAGCGCGCCGGAGGATCCGCGCATGGCGGGCTATCGGCTCATGGTGGGCGCGGACGTGCTGCGTGGACGGTACTGGAAGGGGTTCGAGCGGGCGACGCCGATCCCCGCGAACGTGCCGACGCCGTTCACCGTGGACCTGCACGACCGGCTCCACCGCTTCCGGAAGGGACACCGGCTGGTGGTGCAGGTGCAGTCGAGCTGGTTCCCGCTCTACGACCGGAACCCGCAGGTGTTCGTCCCGAACATCTTCGCGGCCGCGCCCGCCGACTATCGCGCGCAGGAGCACCGCGTCTGGCACGCGGCGGGCAGGGCGTCGTACCTCGAGCTGCCGGTGCTGCCGTAGCCCCTTCGCGGCGTGTCCGGGGCGCGCGTCAGCCGAACACCCGTGTCCCCCCGTGCGGGATCGGCGCGAACTCCCCCGGCGCGAGCCCCGCGCGCGCGACCGCGGCCGCGAGCCGCGCGAGCGGCGCGTCGATCCCCTCGTCGCTCAGGCGGAAGGTGCCGTAGTGGAAGGGGACGCTCGCGCGCGCGCCGAGCGCCTGGTGCGCGCGCACCGCTTCGTCGGGGTCCATGTGCGCCGCCTGCATGAACCATCTCGGCTCGTAGGCCCCGATCGGGAGCAGCGCCACGTCCGCGCGCGGGAGCCGCGCCGCCACGTCGCGGAAGATCCCCTCGTTCCAGCCCGTGTCGCCGGCGTAGTACGCCACGCGGCCCCCCGCCTCCACCACGAACCCGCCCCAGAGCGCCGCGCGCCGGTCCGTCGGCCCGCGTCGTGACCAGTGCTGCGCGGGGGTGAGCGTCACACGGGCGCCCCCGGGGAGCGTCGTCGCCTCCCACCAGTCGAGCTCCTCGACGTCGGTGATCCCCGCCGACCCGAGCAGCGCGCGATGGCCGAGCGGACAGACGACGCGCGCGCCGGCGCGCGCGAACGTGGCGAGGGCTGCGAGGTCGCAGTGATCGAAGTGGTTGTGCGAGAGGAGCACCGCGTCGAGGGGGCCCAGGGCCTCCATGCTCCACGCCGCCGGCCGCACGCGCCGCGGCCCGAACCGCCCGAGGGGGCCGGCGCACGGGGCGAAGACGGGATCGGTGACGACGCGCGTCCCGCCCAGCTGGAGCAGCAGCGTGGCGTGCCCCACCATCGTGACGGCCACGGTGCCGTCGGGGGCTGCGCGCGGCGGTGGCTCCGCCGGCGGATCGCTCACCCGCGCGGGCCACGGCGTGCCGCCGTCCTGCATCCGCCAGCGGAACACCTCCCACAGGCTCCGGTCGGCGTTCACCCCGGGATTGAAGAACCGCGTGCCGTCGCAGTGATCGCTCACGGGCCAGGGCGGCCCGCGGCGCGCCGCGGGTGCGGTCACGTCCCCGCCCGCGTCAGGGCATCCGCGTAGCGCTCCACCGAGCGCGCGAGCGCCGCCTTCGCGTCCGCGAGCACGTGCCGGTCGGCGAACGCCCCGTAGATCCGCTCGAAGGGGTACGGCGCCACCGCCCGGGCGATCCGCCGCACCGCCGCGTCGGCGAGCGGCACCATGTTCGGGTAGCTCCGCATGAAGCTCACCCACCGCCGGTCGAAGGCCACCTGGATCACGTCGCCCGTCAGGAGCGCGCCGCGCCCCTCTGCGCCCTGTGCCCAGTGCAGCACCGCCCCGCCCTCGAAGTGCCCGCCGCAGTGCACGAGCGTGACCCCCGGCAGGAGCGCGGCCGAATCGCCCTCCCAGAAGCGGAGCGCGGCGTCCGGCCGCGCCACCCAGGCGCGGTCGGCGGCGTGGAGCCACACCGGCACACCGAAGGCGTGCGCCCACTCGACCATCGTCGAGTAGTAGTGCGGATGCGAGATCGCGATCGCGGCGAGGCCGCCCAGCGCCTGCACCAGCTCCACCGTCGCGTCGTCGAGGAGGGGGATGCAGTCCCAGAGGACGTTCCCCGCCGGCGTGCGGACGAGGAGCGCCCGCTGCGCGATGGCGAAGTCGGGCGTGGTCCCGATCGCGAAGAGCCCGGGTTCCCAGCGCTGCCAGGCGTTCCGGTGGCCCGCCCGGAGGGCCTCGAGCGTGGTCCAGCGCGACCC
>JBAIWX010000159.1:0-12309 GCA_037916975.1 Gemmatimonadales bacterium | reverse complement strand
CGCCGCGGCGACGATCGGTCCCGGCAGCGGGCGCCACTGGAAGCGCGAGCTCGCGCCGTAGGTGAAGCCCTTCTGCTCCCGCAGGATGTCGTTGAGCCGGGCGGAGAAGCTCCCGCCGAGGATCGTGTTCATCAGCGTGACGGCGGGATAGTCGGGCGAGGTGCGCGCCAGGCCGGGGGCGCCGACCTGGACCACCGACTGGGCGGCGCCCGGCTTGTCCACGAGGATCACGCGCGTCGCGGGGCGCGGCGCCGGCGGCACCGACGCGGGGACGCGGAGCGGCCGGGCCGGGGCGCGCCACGCGCCGAGGGCGGTGCGCGCGAGGGCGGTCGCCTCGGCGAGCGTGACGTCGCCGGTCACGACGAGGGTGGCACGGCGCGGGTCGGCGGCGGCGGCCCAGAAGCGGCGGACCGTCGCCGAGTCGAGCGCCGCGGTCGCGGCGGAGTCGCCGGTGATCGGCTGGTGGTACGGGTGGCCCGCCGGGTAGACCACGTGGCCGAAGACGGTGGCGGCCACCGCGGTGGGCTGGTCGCGCTGCTGCAGGATCTGCGCGAGGCGCAGGTCGCGCTGGCGCGCCACGTCGGCCGCGGCGAAGCGCGGGCGGAGCACCACGTCGGCGAGGAGCGCCATCGCGGCGCCGATCGTCCGCTTCGGCGCGCGGAGCGTGACCGTCGTCTCGTCCCAGCCGGCGCCGGTGCGGAGCTCGGCCCCGAGGTACTCGACCTCCGCGGCGAGCTGGAAGGCGTCGCGCGCGCCGGCGCCCTCGTCGAGCATGTTCGCCGTGAAGGTGGCGAGGCCCGGGCGCCCGCCGTCGAGCCGCGCGCCGCCGGCGACCACGAGCGTCGCCTCCACGAGCGGGAGCTCGTGCATCGGCACGACCTCGAGGGTGAGCCCGTTGGGCAGCGTCGCGCGCCGGACCAGCGGGATCCGGAGCGCCGGCGCGGGGCCCAGCACGGGCGGCGTGGCGGTCGCCTGCGCGCGGAGCGCGGCGGGGGCGGCCAGGAGGAGCGCCGCGAGCGCGGCGCGGGTCGGGGCGGTCACGGGGTCACCTCCCGCGGCGCCGCCGCGAGGTCGCGCGTGCCCTGCGGCACCACCGAGACCTGGGCGCGCGGGGCGGTGAGGTACCGGCGGACGACGCGCCGCACGTCGTCGGCGGTGACGGCGCGGAGCCGGTCGAGGTCGCGCTGGAAGCCGTCGGGGGTGCCGAGGGCGTAGAAGTAATCGTTGAGCTGGTCGGCCTTCCCCGACACGCTCTCGAGCCCCTGGAGGAAGCGCGCCTCGAGCGCGTTCCTCGCCTGCTCGAGCTCGCGCGGCGTCGGGCCGTCGGCGGCCAGGCGGGCGAGCTCGGCGTCGATCACCCCCTGGAGCTCGGTGAGCCCGTGCCCGGGCTTCGCCGTCGCCACCACGTCGAAGTCGCCGGCGAGGCGCTTCGCGTCGTGGTAGGCGCGCACGTCGCTCGCCGTCTGGAGCTCGTAGACGAGCTTCTGCGTGAGCCGGCCGTTCTTGGCGCCGGTGAGGAGGTAGGCCGTCACCTGGAGCGGCGCGTCGTCCGGCGCCCACGCCTTCACCGAGGGCCAGGCGAGGTAGAGCCGCGGGAGCTGGACCCGGTCCTCGAGGACGAGCGCGGTGTCGCGCGCGAGCGGGGCGGGGGCGGGGGCGGGCCGCGTGATCGCGGGGCCGCGCGGGATGGCGCCGAACCAACGCTCCACGAGCGCGCGCACGTCGGCGGCGCGCACGTCCCCCGCGACGACGATCGTCGCGTCGTTGGGGGCGTAGTAGCGGCGGAAGAAGTCCTTCACGTCGTCGAGCGATGCCGCCGAGAGGTCCCGCATCGAGCCGATCACGGGCCACGAGTAGGGGTGCCCCGCGGGGTAGAGCATCCGCGGCAGGTGGTCCACCACGAGGCCGTAGGGCCGGTTCTCGTAGCTCTGCCGGCGCTCGTTCTTCACCACGTCGCGCTGGAGGTCCACCTTGGCGGAGTCCATCGTGGGCAGGAGCCAGCCCATCCGGTCGGCCTCGAGCCACAGCATGAGCGGCAGCGCGTTGGCCGGGCCGTCCTCGAAGTAGTTCGTCCGGTCCTCGGTGGTGGAGCCGTTGTTGTTGGCCCCCGCCGCCTCGAGGCGCCGGTCGAACTCGGGGTAGGGCGCGTGCTCCGAGCCCATGAACATCAGGTGCTCGAAGAGGTGCGCGAAGCCGGTGCGGCCGGGCTGCTCGTCGCCGGAGCCGACGTGGTACCAGACGTTGACCGCGACGACGGGCGCCGAGCGGTCCTCGTGGACGATGAGCGTGAGGCCGTTGGGGAGCGTGTCCACCGTCGCCGGGACCCGGAGCGGCGCCGCCTGGGCGGCGAGCGCGGCCGGGAGGGCGAGGAGGAGCGCGACCCCGCGGAACGGGTGGCGGAGCATCGACAGGGTACCTCGGGACAGGGGACGCGCCCGGGGCGCCGCGTCCGGCGGCCGGGCACCCCGTTCTACGCGCGGGGCGGCGCGGATGTTACAGCAGGCTCTTCACCCACGCGACCGGGACCTTGAACGCCTCGGCGAGGAGGTACTCGAGCTCGAGCGTGGGGTTGTCGGAGATCGGGCTCGTGTCGGTGGGGGAGACCCAGGCCTCGAGCCGCGTGCGCTTCGCCTCGAGGCGGAGCCGCGCCATGTGGAACGGGTCGCTCACGAGGAGGACGGCCCGGCGCCCCGCCCGCCCGAGGCGGCTCGCCACCGCCGTCATGGACTCCTCGGTGCTCCGCCCGACCGGCACCGTGACGAGCGCGCTCTCGGGGACGCCGCGGGCGCGGAGCCAGCGGCGGCCCACGGTGGCCTCGCTCAGCGCGTCGCCCTTCCCGACGCCGCCGGTCACCACGATCCACGGCGCGAGGCCGTCGCGCCAGAGCGCGAGGGCGTGCTCGAGGCGCGCCCGGAGCACGGGCGAGGGGCGGCCGTTGTACTGCGCGGCGCCCAGCACCACGATCGCGTCCACGGGGCGGCGCTGGTCCAGCCGCGCGGTGAGGAGGACGGCGAGGAACGCCACGACGAACACCGCCGTCCCCGTGGCGACGAGGACGAGGAGGACGGCGAGGAGGCGGCGCCGGCGGGTCATGCGGCGCGCCGGGGACGGGCGGGGCTCAGAGGTCGTACGAGTCGCCGAGCTCGGGGACGTGCACCTCGCGCACCCCCTCCTCGCGGAGGAGGTCGGCCATGGCCTTGAGCGCGGGGAGCTCGCCGTGCACGACGAACGCCCGCCGGATCGGGCCGCCCAGGGCGCGCACCCAGGCGCGGAGCTCGTCGCGGTCGGCGTGGGCGGAGTAGCCGCCGAGCGTGCGGACCTCGCAGCGCCGCTCGATCGGCTCGCCGAAGATCTTCACCGGCGAGCGCCCCTCCTGCAGCCGGCGGCCGAGGGTGTGCTCCGCCTGGAAGCCCACGAACAGGACGCAGTTCCGGTGGTCGCCGATGTTGTTGGCGAGGTGGTGGAGGATGCGTCCCGACTCCGCCATCCCGCTCGCGGCGATGATGACGGCGGGGCCGTTCAGGGTGTTGAGCCGCTTCGACTCCTGGACGTCGCGCACGTAGCGGACGAGCGGGAAGTCGAAGAGCGCGAGCCCCCGCTCCACGAGTTCCTCGCGCCGGTCGAACACCTCGGGGTGCATCCGGAAGACCGCGGTCGCGTCCACGGCGAGGGGGCTGTCCACGAAGACCGGGACCTCCGGGATCCGCCCAGCGCGGTGGAGGGCGTGGAGGGCGTAGACCACCTCCTGCACCCGGCCCACGGCGAAGGCGGGGATGAGCACCTTCCCGCCGCGCGCCGCCACCGTCCGCACCACCTCGCCCAGCGCCGCCTCGGCGTCCTGCACGCTCTCGTGCGTGCGGTCGGCGTAGGTGGACTCGACGATGAGCGTGTCGATCGGCCCGGCGGGGGGCTGCGGGTCGCGGATGATCGGCAGCCCGCTCCGCCCGATGTCCCCCGAGAAGACGATGCGCTGGCTGCCCCCCTCCATGAGCCGCAGGTCCACGGTCGCGGAGCCGAGGATGTGGCCGGCGTCGGTGAACTCGACGGTGAGGTTCTTCCGCAGGTGGAGCGGCCGGTGGTAGGGGACGCCCACCATCAGGTCCTGCACCGCGACGGCGTCGGCCATGTTGTAGAGCGGCTCGCTCTCCGGGCCGCCCCGGCCGTGCCGCGCGAGGAACTCGGCGTCCTTCTCCTGGATGCTCGCCGAGTCGGGCAGCATCACGGCGGAGAGGTCGCGCGTGGCGGGGGTGCAGTAGATGGGGCCGTGGAAGCCGAGCTTCACGAGGAGCGGGAGCCGGCCGGTGTGGTCGATGTGCGCGTGGCTCACGACCACCATGTCGAGGCGGCGCGGGTCGAACGGCAGCTCGGCGTTGAGCCGGCGCGCCTCGGCGCGGTGGCCCTGGAAGAGCCCGGCGTCGAGCAGGATGCGGGCGCCCGCCGCCTCGAGGAGGAACATCGAGCCGGTCACCTGGCCGGCGGCGCCGTGGAACGAGAGTCGCGCGGTCATGGGGCCCGGGGGGCGGGGGTCAGCGGGTGCCGAAGAGGCGGTCGCCGGCGTCGCCGAGGCCGGGGAGGATGTAGCCCCGGTCGTTGAGGCCGCGCTCGAGCGAGGCGGTGAAGATCGGCACGTCGGGGTGCGCGAGCGACATCGTGGCGACGCCCTCGGGTGCCGCGAGCAGGCAGAGGAAGCGGATCCGCCGCGCGCCGTGCGCCTTGAGCGCGGTCACCGCCGCGACCGCCGAGCCGCCGGTGGCGAGCATCGGGTCGAGGACGAGGAACTCGCGCGCCTCCTCGACCGGCGGGAGCTTGAAGTAGTAGTCGCGCGGCTTGAGCGTGTGCTCGTCGCGCACGAGGCCGATGTGGCCGACGCGCGCCGAGGGGATCAGGTGCGTGAGCCCCTCGACCATGCCGAGGCCGGCGCGGAGGATCGGCACCAGCACGATCGCCTTCCCCGCCACCTGCACGCCGTGCACGTGCTCGAGGGGCGTCTCGACCTCGAGCGGTTCGACGGGCAGGTCGCGCGTCACCTCGTAGCCCATCAGCATCGCGATCTCGCCCACGAGCTCCTTGAAGTCGCGCGTCGTCGTGTGGCGGTCGCGCAGGAGCGTGAGCTTGTGCTGGATGAGCGGGTGGTCGAGGACGGTGAGGTTGGCGAAGCCGTGACGGGACATGGCGGGAACATACGGCGGCGAGGCGGGGCGGAGAAGAGTTGTGGCCGGACACAATGGCGCGCCGACGACAAGGTGTCCCGGCACCCGGGCGGGCGGGGGGGCGGCGCGGCGGTGCCATCGCGCGGGACCGCAACGACTTGCACGCCGTCATCGGCCCCTGCCGACGGGGCATGGGCGATGCCTCCCCGCGAAGGCATGGACACCCCCGACCGCCCGGACATCCTGACGCGCGCCCGGCAGCTGCTGCATCGCCCGGCCCTGCGCGCCGCGCTCGTGGCCGTGGTGCTCGCGCTCGCCCTCGCCACGCTGGCGGCGGCGCTCCGTGCGCACTCCTACCGCGAGGTGCGCCACGCCCTGCGCGCGCTGCCGGCGGCCCGGCTGGCGCTCGCGGTGGGGCTCGCGGCGCTCGCCTACGTCGTGATGACCGGCTACGACGCGCTCGCGCTCCGCTACGTCGGGCGGCCGCTCCCGTGGCGGCGGAGCGCGTTCGTCTCGTTCACGAGCTACGCCCTGAGCGGCACCGTCGGCATCTCCCTCCTCACCGGCGGGAGCATCCGGCTCGGCCTCTACACCGCGGCGGGGCTGAGCGCGGCGGAGGTGGGCGGCGTCATCGCCTTCGGCGCGGCCACCCTCTGGCTCGGCCTGCTCGCCCTGGCGGGCGTGACGTTCGTGGTGCTGCCGCCGGCGCTCGCGGGCGTGGCCGGCGCGGTGGCGCTCCGCACGACGGGCGCGCTCGCGCTCGCGGCCGTCGCGGCGTACCTCGCGTGGGCGTGGCGCGGACGGCCGCTCCGCGTGCGGGGGTTCGCGGTGCGCCCGCCGGCGCTGCCGCTCGCGCTCGCGCAGCTGGGCCTCTCGCTGCTCGACTGGGCGCTCTCGATCGCGGTGCTGGGCGTCCTCCTCGGGCCGGGGGTGCCGGCCGGACGCCTCGCCGGCACCTACCTCCTCGCGCAGGGCGCGGGGCTCGCGAGCCACGTCCCCGCCGGGCTCGGCGTGTTCGACTCGATCGTGGTGCTCGGGCTGGGCGGCGCGGTGGGCGTGCCGGCGGTGCTGGCGGCGCTCCTCGGCTACCGCCTCGCGTACCACGCCCTGCCGGCGGCGGTGGCGGCGGTGCTCCTCGCCGGCGCCGAGATGGCGGCGCGGCGCCAGGCGCTGGGCCGCGCGGCGCGGCTCGCGGGCCGCTGGGCGGGCGAGGCGGCGCCGCAGCTCCTCGCCACGGCCACGTTCGCGGCCGGCACGCTGCTCCTCGTCAACGGCGCCGCGCCGGAGCTGCGCTGGCGGCTCGCGTGGCTCGGCGCGTGGCTCCCCTTCGGGGTGATCGAGGCCTCGCACTTCACGGGGAGCCTCGTCGGCACGGGGCTCCTGATCGTGGCGCTCGGCCTCCAGCGGCGGCTCGCCGGCGCGTGGCTCGCCGCGACCGCGCTCCTCGCCACCGGGAGCGTCGCCTCGCTCCTCCACGGCGCGTGGGGCGCGGCGCTCCTCCTCGTGCCGCTCGTGGCCGCGCTCGCCTCGGCGCGGCGCTTCTTCCACCGGCCGTCGTCGCTCGTGGACGAGCGCTTCACCCCCGGCTGGCTCGTCTCGATCGGCGCGGCGGTCGGCGCGGCGACATGGCTCGGCTTCTTCGCCTACCGGCACGTCGAGTACCGCTCCGAGCTGTGGTGGCACTTCGCCCTCCTGGCGAACGCGCCGCGCTTCCTCCGCGCCACGGTGGGCACCGTCGCGGTCCTGCTCGCGTTCGCCGCGTGGAAGCTCCTACGCCCGCCCCGCGCCCGCACGGTGCGGCCCGTCGCCGCCGACCTCGAGCGGGCCCGGGCCATCGTCCTCGACGCGGCGGCGCCGGAAGCGAACCTCGCCCTCCTCGGCGACAAGACCCTCCTCTTCAACGAGGCGGGGACCGCCTTCCTCATGTACGGCGTGCGGGGCCGGACCTGGGTGGCCCTCGGCGACCCGGTGGGCCCGCGCGAGGCGTGGGCCGACCTCCTCTGGCGCTTCCGCGAGGAGGTGGACCGCCACGGCGGACGCCCGGTGTTCTACCGCGTGACCCCCGAGGCGCTGCCGCTCTACCTCGACCTCGGCCTCGGCGTCCTCAAGCTCGGCGAGGAGGCGACGGTGGACCTCGCGACCTTCTCGCTCGAGGGCCGCGCGCGGGCCGACCTGCGCTACGTGCTGCGCCGGCTCGCGAAGCAGGACGTGCGCTTCGAGGTGCGCGAGGCCGGCGCGTCCGACGCGCTCCTCCCGCGGCTCCGCGCGATCAGCGACGCCTGGCTCGCGCGGAAGCGGGTGCGCGAGAAGGGGTTCTCCCTCGGCACCTTCGACCCCGGCTACCTGCGGCGCTTCCCGCTCGCGCTCGTGTGGCAGGGTGAGACGCTCGTCGCCTTCGCCACGCTCTGGGTGCAGCCCGCGAGCGGCGAGGTGACGGTGGACCTCATGCGGCACGACCCCGCGGCGCCGGCCGGCGTGATGGAGTTCCTCTTCGGGCACCTCCTCGGCTGGGCCAAGGCGCAGGGCCACGCGCGCTTCTCGCTCGGCATGGTGCCGCTCGCCGGCCTCGCGCCGCGGCCGCTCGCGCCGCGCTGGCACCGCCTCGCGCACCTCGTGTTCGCGCACGGGGAGCGGTTCTACAACTTCCGCGGCCTGCGCGCCTTCAAGGACGGCTTCCATCCCGAGTGGCTGCCGCGGTACATCGCGGTGCCGCGCGGCGTGGCGCTGCCGTTCGTGCTGGCCGACGTCACGGCGCTCATCGGCGGCGGGGTGAAGGGGGCCCTCGCGGCATGATGGCGCTCCTCCTCCTCGCGGCGCTCGCGGCCGGCCCGGCGCCCCGCCCCGCGCCGCTCCCGGCCGCGCCACCCTCGGCCGCGGCGCCCGTCGATCCCGGCGACGGGATCGGCGACCTCCCCCTCCTGAGCCTCCCGGCGTCGGCGCCGGCGGGCGGGGCGATCGCGGTGGTGCTGACCGGCGACGGCGGGTGGGCAGCGATCGACAAGGCGATCGCCGCCGAGCTCAACGCGCAGGGGATCTCGGTGGTCGGGTTCGACGCGCGAAGCTACTTCCGCGTGCGGCGCGAGCCGGACGAACTGGGCCGGGACCTCGCGCGCGTGCTCCGGCACTACCTCGCCGCCTGGCACGCCGACGGCGCCTACCTGGTCGGCTACTCGCGGGGCGCCGACATGCTCCCGTTCATGGTGGCGCGCCTCGACGACGGGCTCCGCGCGCGCATCCGGCTGGTGGCACTCCTCGGGCTCGAGCACGAGATGGACTTCCAGTGGACGCTCGCCGGGCTCCTGGGCGGTCACTCGGGCGCGACGCGCCCGCTCCGGCCGGAGGTCGAGCGCCTCCGGGGGCTCCCCGTCGTCTGCGTGTACGGCAGCGATGAGAAGGACACGCTCTGCCCGGAGCTCCCGGCCGACCTCGCCGCGGTCGAACGGCGCGCGGGGGGGCACCACTTCGACGGCGACTACCGCGGCATCACGCGCGCGGTGCTCGCCCACGCCCGGCCGGGAGCGTCATGACGGCGGCCGGCCTTCCGTCGGCACCCGCCGCCGGGGGCGTCCTCGCCCGCCCGCCGGCGGCACCGGCGGCTGGCCCGGCGCCCGGCGCGCAGGCACATTCCGGCATGGACCTCGCCCGCCGGCTCGCGCTCCTCACCGCCGTGCTCTCGCTCGTGCTCGTCCTCGGCGCCACCGAGATGGCGCTCCGCTGGTCGGCGAACTGGCGGCTCGACGAGCGGCGCCGCGAATCGGAGGCGCTCGCCGACACCTGGGCGGCGTACCTCGCGCGCGTCTCGCCGGGGGGCACCAACCTCGACGCGATCGCGCAGGCGCTGGCGCGCTGGCCGAGCGAGCACATCACCTCGACCGACGCGGCGGTGTTCGTCCCCGCGGCGGGGGCGGTGGGGGCGCTGCGGCTCGCGAGCTCGACGGACAGCACCTCGCTCCTCGCGCCCGCGGCGGAGGATGCCCAGGCGCTCGAGCGCCGGCGGGTGGTCTCCTGGGCCACCTCGGGCGCGTCGCCGGCGTGGCACGTGGCGGAGCCGGTCGGCGGGGCGAAGCCCTGGGGCGTGCTGCACGTCGTCGTCTCGACCACCACGCTCAAGGAGTGGGCGCGCGTCGAGCGGGAGCGCGCGTACCTCCTCGGGCTCGTCGCGGCGCTCCTGGTCGCGGGCGGGGTGGCGTTCCTCACCATGTACTGGGTGCAGCGCCCGCTCCGCGCGCTGGGCGAGGCGATGACCCGCGCGCACGGCGGCGTGGCGCAGTCGCCGCCCGCGCCCGAGCTCGGGCCGGAGGAGTTTCGGCGGCTCGCGCGGCGCTACAACGAGCTCCGCGAGGCGCTGCTCCAGCGCCAGCGCGAGAGCGAGGCGCGGGGCGCGCTCCTCGCGCTCGAGGAGCGGGCGCGCAACTTCGACCGCCTCGCGCTGCTCGAGGAGACGGCGGCCGGGTTCGCGCACGAGATCGGGACGCCGCTCAACACGGTGAGCGGGCACCTCCAGCTCCTCCGCGACGACCTGGTGCGCACGGCGCCGCCGCAGGCGCTCGAGCGCATCCAGCTCCTGCTGGGGCAGGTGCAGCGGCTCGCGGGGATCGTGCGCGCGCGCCTCGAACGCGGGGCGTGGCCGGCGCCGGTGCCGCGGCGCGCCGACCTGGGCGAGCTGGGCCAGCGGATGCTCCGCTTCCTCGCGCCGGCGCTCGAGCGGGCCGGGATCCGCGCCGCCGTCGTGGTCCAGGGCCCGCCCCCCGTCGAGGCGTGGTGCGACCCCGCGATGGTGGAGCAGGTGCTCCTCAACCTCCTCAAGAACGCCATCGAGGCGCTCCGGCCCGGCGACAGCATCACCCTCACCGCCGGGCACGACGCCGACGGCGCCTGGCTCGAGGTGGCCGACAGCGGCCCGGGCCTCGCGCCCGAGGCGCAGCAGCAGCTCTTCCACCCCTTCGCCACCACGAAGGGGCGCGAGGGGACGGGGCTCGGCCTCGCGGTGAGCCGCCGCCTCGCGCGCGCCCTGGGCGGCGACGTCGTGCTCGTGCCGAGCGAGCGCGGCACGACCTGGCGCCTCACCCTCCCCCTCGCGGCCGAGGCCGGCCGCCCGGTCCCCGCCCATGCCTGACGCCCCGCGCCTCCTGCTGGTCGACGACGACGAAGCCGCGTGCATCCTCCTCGCGGAGGTCCTCGAGCGCGAGGGCTACCGCGTGCAGCGCGCGCTCTCGGTGCCCGAGGCGCTGGGCCAGCTCGAGCGGCACGGCCCCTTCGACGCGGTGCTCACCGACCTGCGGATGCCCGGGGCGAGCGGCATCGACCTGCTCGAGATCATCCGCGACCGCGACCCGAACGCGATCGTCTTCGTGCTCACCGCCTTCGGCGACGCCGTTGCCGCGGGCGAGGCGATCCGCGCGGGCGCGTACGACTTCATCAGCAAGCCCTACGACCTGGGCGAGCTGCGCGAGACCCTCCGCCGCGCCCTCGCGCGCGGGAAGCTCGCGAGCAGCGCGCGCGACGCCGAGGTGCCGGCGCCGAGCCCCGCGGCGGAGCGGCTGGTCGAGGAGCTCCTCGTCGGCACCAGCCCGGCGATCATCGGCGTGATGAAGACCGTCGCGCGCGTGGCGCCGAGCCAGGCGAGCGTGCTCATCCTGGGCGAGACGGGGAGCGGGAAGGAGCTCGTCGCGCGCACCATCCACCGCTACTCCGAGCGCGCGCGGAAGAAGTTCGTCGCCGTCAACTGTTCGGCGCTCGCCGAGGGGCTCCTCGAGAGCGAGCTGTTCGGGCACGTGCGCGGCGCCTTCACCGGGGCGGTCAACGCGCGGCCCGGCCTCTTCCGCGAGGCGGAAGGGGGGACGCTCTTCCTCGACGAGATCGGTGACATCTCGCCGGCGCTCCAGTCGCGGCTGCTGCGCGCGCTCCAGGAGCGCGAGATCGTGCCGGTGGGTGCGGAGACGCCGGTCAAGGTGGACGTGCGCGTCATCGCGGCGACGCACCGCGACCTGGGCCAGCTGGTGCGCGAGGGGCGCTTCCGCGAGGACCTCTACTACCGCCTCAACGTCGTGACGGTGACGCTGCCGCCGCTCCGCGAGCGGCGGCAGGACATCCCGCTCCTCGTGGACCACCTGCTCCGGCGGCTCGCCGTGCGCCACGACCGCGGCCCGCTCGCCGTGGATGCCGACGCGCAGGCGCTCCTCCTCGCGTACGAGTGGCCCGGCAACGTGCGCGAGCTGCACAACGTGCTCGAGCGGGCGCTCGTGCTCGCCGAGCAGGACGTGATCGGGCCCGAGCACCTGCCGCCCGAGATCCGGAGCGCCGGGGCCCGTGCGGCGCCGGGCCGCGCGGAGGGCGCGCCGCCGGCGGCGCCGGCGGAGGAGGGGCCGCTCATGCCGCTCGCCGAGGTGGAGCGCCGGCACGTGCTCCGCGTGCTGCAGGCGACGCGCGGCAACCGCGAGCAGGCCTCGCGCATCCTCGGCATCTCGCGCCGCACGCTCACGCGCATGCTGCAGCGGTGGAAGACCGAGGTGTGACGCCTCCGGGGTTCTACGCAGGCGAGGGCGGGGCCGCACGGGCGTGCGGCCCCGCGCGCGTTCGGGGAAGCGCACGATGGCGCAGACAGCGTGTCCCCGGCCGGTCAGGATGTCGGGAAGTTCCGTCCTCCCGGCACCCCCTGCCGCGCCGATACACGCGCGTGACGTGCGGCTGCCACCGCCGGAACCGATTGACGTGCAATGCGTTGGGGGGAATGCGGCCCGCGTCGCGGGCGCTGGCGCAGGCGCCGCGGGCGTGGCACCGGTGTTGCCTTTCTCCGGGGTGCAGGACGCGGCGTGCCGCCGCGAGCCAATCAGTCAGGAGTGAACGGCAGGGCCGGGATGGCTCTCCATCCCGTGAGTGGTGGTGCAGTTCTCACCGCGGAGCGCTACGCGGCCATCTCACCCAAGCTCCGCGTCGACGCCCCACCGGGTTCGTCCCGGTGGGGCGCTCTCCTTTCCGGCCTCCCCGATCGCGCCCGTCATGCGCCCCGCGCGAGCGCGGCGTCGCGCTCCCGCGCGAGGAGCGCCGCCTTCCCCGCGGCGCCCCAGCGGTAGCCGCCGGTGGTGCCGTCGCCGCGGACGACGCGGTGGCAGGGTGTCGCGAGCGCGACGGGGTTCCGCGCACAGGCCCGGGCGACGGC
>JBAIWX010000158.1:0-12229 GCA_037916975.1 Gemmatimonadales bacterium | reverse complement strand
GGGTCGCTCACGATCATCGCCACCGCCCTCGTGGACACGGGCAGCAAGCTCGACCAGGTGATCTTCGAGGAGTTCAAGGGGACGGGGAACAGCGAGATCGTGCTGAGCCGCGAGCTGGCGGAGCGGCGCGTCTACCCCGCGCTCGACCTCCGGGCCAGCGGCACCCGGCGCGAGGAGCTCCTCCTCGCGCCCGACGCCCTCGAGGCGGCGCGCGGGGTGCGCGCCGGCCTCGCGAGCCTCGCCCCGCTCGAGGCGATGCCGCGGCTCCTGGCGGAGTTCCGGCGGCACCGCACCAACGCGGAGCTCATCCGTTCGCTCGCTCGAACTCCCGGATGAAGTCCACCAGCGCCCGCACCCCCGCCTCGGGCATGGCGTTGTAGATGCTCGCCCGCAGGCCGCCCGCCGAGCGGTGGCCCTTGAGCCCGTCGAGGCCGCGCTTCGTGGCCTCCGCCACGAACCGGTTGTCCACCTCCTCGCTCGGGCCCCGGAAGCAGACGTTCATGAGCGACCGGCTCCCCGGCTGCGCCAGCACGGAGAAGAGCCGCGACTCGTCGAGGCAGTCGTAGAGGAGCTTCGCCTTCCGCGCGTTCCGCTCGGCCATCGCCGCGAGCCCGCCCTCCGCCTTGATCCACTTGAACACCTCGCCGATCACGTAGATGCCGAACGTGTTCGGGGTGTTGTAGAGCGACCCCTCCTTCGCGTGCGTCCGGTACTGGAGCATCGTCGGGAGGTCCGCCGGGCCGCGCTCGACGAGGTCGTCGCGGATGATGACGAGCACCACCCCCGAGGGCCCCAGGTTCTTCTGCGCGCCGGCGTAGATGAGCCCGTACTTCGCCACGTCGATCGGCCGCGAGAACATGTCGCTCGAGGTGTCCGCCACGAGCGGCACCCCCGCCGGCACCGGCGGCTCCGCCGCCCACTGCGTCCCGTAGATCGTGTTGTTCGTGGTCACGTGCACGTAGGCCGGCGCCGCCGAGTACCGGATCTCGGACGCGGACGGGATCCGGTCGAACTTCGTCGCCTTCGAGCTCGCCGCCTCGTGCACCGCCCCCACCCGCTTCGCCTCCTCCACCGCCTTCTGCGACCAGACGCCGGTCACGAGGTAGTCGGCGGTGCTGCCCGCCGGGAGGAGGTTCATCGGCACCATCGAGAACTGGAGCGAGGCGCCGCCCTGGAGGAAGAGCACCCGGTAGTTGTCCGGGATCCCGGCCAGCTCGCGGCAGGTGGCCTCGGCCTCCTTGATGACCCGGTCGAACACCTTGCCGCGGTGGCTGTGCTCGGCGACGCCGATGCCGCTCCCGGCGATGTTCCAGAGGTCCTGCTGCGCCTTGCGGAGCACGGGCTCGGGCAGCACCGCCGGGCCCGCGCCGAAGTTGAAGATGCGGTCGCTCACCGTTCGATCTCCGTCAGCTCCACGCTGATGATGTGGGGGTTCCCGCTCCGGATCGCCTGGAGCGCCTCGGGCGCCGGCCGGCCGTCGAGGTGGATGCGCGCGAGCGTGGCCGTGGCGCCGTGGTAGATGATGTTCTCCACCTCCTCGACGTTGATCGCCCCGTCGGAGAGGACCTTGAAGACGTGCGCGAGGACCCCGGGCCGGTTGTGGTGCCGGATCGCCAGCACGTGCGTCGCCGCGCTCCGCGCGAGGCGGTTCACGCAGTTGGGCACGGTGCCGTTGGCGAGGTACTGCTGGACGATGCGGATCACCTCGTGCGCGATCGCCACCTGCGCCTGGTCGGTGGACGCGCCGACGTGGTGGGTGCCGTACACCCCCGGCGCCTTCGCGAGGGCCGAGTCGAAGGTCCCCTTGGCCACGCCGGGCTCCCCCTCGTAGACGTCGAGGCCCGCGCGGAGGCCCTTCGCCGCCATCGCCTCGAGGAGCGCCGCCTCGTCCACCACCGAGCCGCGCGAGGTGTTGATGAGGTACGCCCCCGGCTGCATCGCCGCGAGGAACTCGGCGTTGACGAGCTTCTTCGTCTCCGCCGTCGCCGCCACGTTGATGGTCACCGCGTCCGCCCGGCGGGCGACCTCGAGCGGGGTCTGGGCGTAGTGGATCCCGAGCTGCGCCGCCTCGGCCGTCGTCAGGCTCCGCGACCAGGCGACGACCTCCATCCCGAACGCCTTCGCCCGCGCCAGGATCTCGCGGCCGATCTGCCCGAGGCCGACGATGCCGAGGGTCCGGCCGTGGAGGCCCCGCGCCTTGCTGTAGTCGCCCTTGCTCCACTGCCCGGCGCGCAGCTCGATCACCTGGTCGGGGATCCGCCGGTCGCAGCTGAGGAGGAGGCCCATCACCAGCTCCGCGACCGCGATCGAGTTCTTCCCCGGGCAGTTGGCGACGAAGATGCCGAGGCTCGACGCGGTGGCCACGTCGATCGTGTCCACGCCGGCGCCGGCCCGGAGGACGAGGCTCAGGCTCGCCCCGGACTTGAGCGCCGCGGCGGTCACCTTCGTGCTCCGCACGATGAGGATCTGCGGGTCGAGGCGCTCGAGCGCGCCGGGCAGCGTGTCCGCCGTGAGGTCGGGCTGCAGCTCGACGGTGCAGCCGATCTCCTTGAGGCCGTCCACGCCCACCTTCTCGAACTTGTCGGCGATCAGTACGCGCATCACGTCTCCGTGGGGAATCGCT
This sequence comes from Gemmatimonadales bacterium, assembly GCA_037916975.1. Taxonomy (GTDB): domain Bacteria; phylum Gemmatimonadota; class Gemmatimonadetes; order Gemmatimonadales; family GWC2-71-9; genus JAGGAG01. The sequence goes on along the minus strand of JBAIWX010000158.1, from coordinate 9,606 downwards.
GGGGGCGCCCCGGGGCGCCGGTCGGTCGCGGGCCCGCCACCGGGCGGGTGCCCGGCGCCGCGGGTCACTCGAACTCGTGCACGAAGAGCCCGCTGCGGAGCTTGGGCTCGAACCAGGTGCTCTTGGGCGGCATCACCTCGCCGGCGTCGCTCACCGCGAGGAGCTGCGCGAGCGAGGTCGGGTGGAGCGCGAACGCCACCGCCATCTCCCCGCTCCGCACGCGGCGCTCCAGCTCCGCGGTGCCGCGGATCCCGCCCACGAAGTCGATGCGCGTGTCGGTGCGCGGGTCGGCGACCCCGAGGATCGGCGCCAGCACCCGCTCCTGCAGCAGCGAGCAGTCGAGGCTCCGGATCGGGTCGCCGTGCGGGATCGTGGCCGGGTCGAGCGTGAGCCGCCACCACGCCCCCTCCAAGAAGACGCCGAACGCGCCCGCCGAGGGCGGCTCCGGCGCCTCCGTCGGCTCGAGGCGGCCGAGCGCCGCGAGGCGCCGGCGGAACGCGTCCGGGGCGAGCCCGTTGAGGTCCCGCACGACGCGGTTGTAGGGGAGGATGCGGAGCTGGTCGCTCGGGAAGAGCACCGCGAGGAACCAGTTGTACTCCTCGTCCCCGGTGTGCGCCGCGTTGGCCCGCTTCCGCTCGACGCCCGCGCGCCAGGCGCTCGCCGAGCGGTGGTGCCCGTCCGCCACGTACGCGAGCGGCACCGACCCGAAGGCCGCCACGAGCGCCGCGGGGTCGGCGACCCGCCAGACCACGTGCCGCACCCCGTCCTCGAGCGTAAAGTCGTAGAGCGGCGCCGCCGCGGCCTCCCGCGCCACCAGCGCATCGACGGCCGCCTCGGCGCGGTAGGTGAGGAAGACCGGCTCCGCGTGCGCCCGGAGCTCGAGCACGTGGCGCGTGCGGTCGTCCTCCTTGTCCCTCCGCGTCTTCTCGTGCTTCCGGATCAGGTCGCGCTCGTAGTCGTCCACGTGCACGCAGGCGACGATCCCCGTCTGCGCGCGCCCCCGCCACTCCTGCCGGTAGAGGAAGAGCCCCGGCTCGGCGTCGCGGACCAGCGTCCCCTCGGCGAGGAACCGGTCGAGCGCACGGCGCCCCTGGGCGTACACCCGGTCGTCGTGCGGGTCGGTGTCGGGGGGCAGGTCGATGTCGGGGCGGCCGACGTGCAGGAAGCTCTGCGGGTTGCCCGCCGCCAGCGCCGCCGCCTCGTCCCGGTTCACCACGTCGTACGGCACGCTGGCCACGCGGGCGGCGAGCCCGGCAGGGGGACGGAGGGCGCGGAAGGGATGGAGGCGCATGGCGACCCGGCGGTTGGGAGGGCGGCGGGGCCCCGCGGGGCCGGAACGGCCACGATGCTAGCGGGCGGCGGGGGGTGGCGCAAGCGCCGCGGGCCCGGCGGCACCCCGCACGCGCCGCGCCCCGGCTAGAGCGGCCCGCGCGTGCGGGCCGGCACCGCCCCGCCCGCGCCGAGCGGCGGCTCGGGCTCGGGGGTGAAGTCCTCGCCGGGGTTGATGAAGCGGTCGCTCTCGATCCCGTACTGCCGGTCGTAGAGCTGCCGGTACCGCCCGCCCAGGATGAGGAGCTCGTCCTGCGTCCCCCGCTCCACGATGCGCCCGTGGTCGAGCACCAGGATCTGGTCGGCGCTCGCGATGGTCGAGAGCCGGTGCGCGATCACGAACGTCGTGCGGCCCGCCCGGAGCCGGCGGAGCCCGTCGCGGATGAGCGCCTCGCTCTCCGAGTCGAGGCTCGAGGTGGCCTCGTCGAGGATGAGGATCCGCGGGTTGGCGAGGATCGCCCGCGCGATCGCCACCCGCTGCCGCTGCCCGCCCGAGAGCTTCACCCCGCGCTCCCCCACCACCGTGTCGTAGCCGTCGGGGAGGCGCTCGGCGAACTCGTCCACGTGCGCGAGCGCGGCGGCCGCCTCGATCTCCCCGCGCGTCGCGCCCGGCTTCGAGAAGGCGATGTTCTCCGCGATCGTGCCGTCGAAGAGGAAGTTGTCCTGCAGCACCACGCCGAGCTGGCTGCGGTACTCGTGCAGGCGGAGCGTGGCGAGGTCCATCCCGTCCACGACGATCCGCCCCTCGCCGGGGCGCGCGAAGGCCATCACCAGCGAGAGGAGGGTGCTCTTCCCCGACCCCGACGGCCCGACGAGCGCCGTCGTCGAGCCCGCCGGCGAGTCGAACGAGATGTCGCGCAGCACGGGCACCCCGGGCTGGTACTCGAAACTCACGTGGTCGAAGACCACCCGCCCCTCGAGCGGCGGCACCGTCCGCCGGCCCGCGTCGTCGGCGTCCTCGGTGGCGAGCCGCCGCACCTCGCGGATCCGGTCGAGGCCCGCGAACGCCTCGGTGACCTGCGTCCCGATCGAGGCGATCGAGACGAGCGGCGCGGCCACGAGCCCGATGAAGAAGACGTACATCACGAAGTCGCCGAGGGTCATCTCGCCGCGCAGGATCGCCCCGCCGCCCACCACGATGAGCAGCATCCCCACGAGGCCCACGATCACCGTCGTGACCGACGAGACCACCGAGATCGCCGTGATCGTCGCGGCGACGTTCCGGAAGAGCCGGTGCACCCCGCGCGCGAACACGAGCCGCTCCCGCCGCTCCGCGACGTACGTCTTCACCAGCCGGATCCCGCCCACCGTCTCCGCCAGGCGCCCGCTCACCTCGGCGTTGATCGCCCCGCGCTCGCGGAAGACGGGCCGCAGCCGGGAGAACGCGACCGCCATGACCGCGCCGAACGCCGCCAGGATCACGATCGTGATCGTCGTCAGCTTCCAGTTGAGCCAGAACAGCACGCCGAGGGCGATCGCCGCCGTCACGAGCCCGCCCACGAGCTGCACGATCCCCGTGCCGACCAGGTTGCGGATCCCCTCGGCGTCGGTCATGACCCGCGAGATCAGCACGCCGCTCTTCGTGGAGTCGAAGTAGGCCACCGGCAGCCGGAGGAGGTGCGCCTGCACCTCCCTGCGGAGCTCCGTGATGGCCCGCTGCGCCGCGATGCTCATCACCTGCGAGAGCGCGAACGTCGTCCCCGCCTGCACGAGGGTCGCCCCCGCCGCGCAGAGGGCGAGCGGCCAGAGCAGGTCGCCCCGCCCCTGCCGCAGCACGTCGTCGATCAGGTACTTGGAGCTCGCCGGCAGGACGAGCCCCGCGAGGCGGTTCACCAGCATCAGCACCAGGCCCGCGAGCAGCTGGGCCCGGTACTTCCAGACCAGCTCCCGCGCCTCGCGCCAGACCACCTCGCGCGCCACCCGCGCGCGCTTCCGCTCTCCGGCCACCGGCACCGCCCTCGCGACGGGTCCCCGCCGCGACGCACCGCGGCCGGGGACCGGTTACCTTCTTCGGCCCGCGGCACCCGCGCCGCGGCCCTGCACCGACGGAGCCCACGTGCCCGACTCGCCGGCGACCCGGAATCTACTGCAACGGGCACTCCCCACGCGGGCGGAGAGCCGCGAGCTGCTGCGCCTCGCCCTCCCGGTGGTCGGGGTCCAGCTCGGGCTGATGCTGATGGGCGTGGTGGACACCGTCATGGTGGGCCACCTGAGTCCCCGCGCGCTCGCCGCCGTCGCCCTGGGCAACGTCTACTTCTTCGCGTGCACCATCTTCGGTCTCGCGGCCCTCATGGCGCTCGACCCCGTCGTCAGCCAGGCGGTCGGCGCCGGCGACGGTGAAGGTGCCGCCCGCGGCGCCCAGCGCGGGCTGGTCCTCGCGCTCCTGCTCGCGGTGCCGGGGAGCCTCCTGCTCCTCGTCGGCGAGCCGGCGCTCCGTGCCCTCGGCCAGCCGGCCGAGATCCTCCCCGACGTCGGGGCGTACACCCTCTGGGTCGCGCCGAGCGTGGTGCCGTACTACCTCTTCGGCGTCTTCCGGCAGACGCTGCAGGCGCTCCACCGGACTCGGCCGATCGTGCTCACGATCGTCGCGGCGAACCTGCTCAACCTCGCCCTCGACTGGGCGCTGATCTACGGCCGCCTCGGCTTCCCCGCCCTCGGCGTGGCGGGGGCCGCGATCGCGACCACGGTCTCCCGCTGGGTGCTGCCGGCGCTGCTCGTCCTCTTCGGCGCGGGCGGCGCGCTCCTGCCGCTCGTCCGCCCCTTCCGGCGCGAATCGCTCGAGCCGCGTACCCTCGGCCGCCTCCTCCGCCTCGGCGCGCCGATCGGCGTCCAGTCCACCCTCGAGTACACCGCGTTCGGCGCCGTGGGCCTCCTCATGGGGCGGCTCGGCACGGTGGCCGTGGCGGCGCACCAGGTGGCGCTCAACCTGGCCTCCGTCACCTTCATGGTGCCCTTCGGCACGGGCGCCGCCGCCGCGGTGCTGGTCGGCCACGCCGTCGGCCGCGGCGACCTTCCCGGCGCCCGGCGTGCGGCGCGCGCGGCGCTCGTCTACGGCGTGGGCTTCATGGCACTGACGGCGGTGCTCTTCCTCTCGGTGCCGCGCGTCCTCGCGGACCTCTACACGGGCGACGAGGCGACGATCGTGCTCGCGGCACTCCTCCTCCCCGTCGCCGGCGTCTTCCAGCTCTTCGACGGGATGCAGGCGGTGACCGCCGGCATCCTGCGCGGCCTGGGCGACACGCGCGTCCCCATGCTCGTCAACCTCGCCGGGTTCTGGCTCGCCGGCATCCCCGTCTCCATGGCGCTCGGCTTCCGGACCTCGCTCGGGCCCGTGGGGCTCTGGTGGGGGCTCGCCTTCGGGCTCGCGGTGGTGGCGCTGGTGCTGGTGGCCCGCGCCCGTAGGCTCCTGAGCCGCCCGGTGCGCCGCGTGGTGCTCGACGAGGCGCCGGCGGCGTCCACGCCGTCCACGTAGTTACCCCCGCCCGCCCACATCGTCTCCACGCCCTCCACATCGGGGCCCCCGAAATCCACGAGGGCGGGACGACCCCCCGGTCGCCCCGCCCTCGCCTCGGTCCCCACGGCACCGGCCGGCCCGATGGCGAGCCCCGCCCGGGGCCGCCACCACGGCTCGCCCGTCGCTCAGTAGAGCATCAGCCGGGTCGGCTGGACCTCCACCCGCTTCACCCAGCGCCCGACGGCGAAGGGCACGATGGTGTCCGGCCGCTTCGTGAGGCGCTGCACGAGCGGCCCCCAGATCGCCATGAACACGGGCCGGTCGGCCAGGGTCATGGTTCGGATCTCCCAGCCCATGACGCCGGGCTCGATGATGCGCACCGGCCCGGTGCCGCTCACGTGGGCCCACCCGAGCCCGCCGAAGAGCTCGAGCCCCGGCAGCGCCCCGACGCGCACCTCGGCGTCCACGCGCAGCTCGTCCCCCTGCCCGCTCAGGCGGAGGTTGCGGACGTTCTCGCGCCCGTCCGGCGGGACGAGCGTCATGAGGTAGACCTGGACGGAATCGAACTCGATCGGGTAGCTGAGGGGCGCCGCCGTGTCGGCGGTGGCCGCGGAGGACGCTCCCTGCGCCGCCGCGGGCGGAGCGGCGAGGAGCGACAGGGCGAGCAGGAAGGGCGCGTACCTCATGGTCCCAAAGATAAGGGCGTGCGCCGTGCGCCCCGTCACGCGTGCGGCGACGGTGCCCATGCTCCGCTCACCGGCCCCGGCCCAGCTCGGCGTTCACGTCGAGCATCGCGCGCCAGAGCGGGTGCGCGCGGTGGTTCTCCCAGACGTAGTAGTCGCCGAGACGGGTGGCGTAGAGCCCGGCCGAGTAGGGGAAGGTGAAGCCGCCCCCGCGCCGGCCCCGGTCCAGGGCCGCCGCGAGGGCGGTGGTGTCGCCGGCGAGGCTGTCGGGCTGCCGGCCGACGGCGTGCCCGGCGAGGAAGCCCTGGACCCACGCGGTGCGCACGTCGGGCGCCATGCTGCGCCAGTCCGCCCCGCGCAGGTCCAGCCAGTGGGTGTCCTGCAGGCGCGCCCCGAGGAGCGTGCCCGCCAGCACGCCGGACCCGAGCCACGCGACGGCGGCCCGGCGCACCGGGTCAGCTCCCCTTCTTCGGGGTGAGCTGCATCGCGGGCTCGGTGGCCTTGGCGTCCACCGTGAAGCCCAGGTACATCCCCGACAGCCCGTGGCCGGGCACGCCGCAGAAGATCTTGTAGCTGCCGGCAGGGGCGGCCGTGAAGCGCAGGACGTCCTTCTCGCCCTGCGCCATCCCCTCGGACGCCTTTCGCGTGTAGGCCCGCGGGATCGCGGGATCGCCCGCCATGTTGGGGATCGGCTTGGCGCCGTCGATGATCTCCGCCGAGTGCGGCACGCCGTCCTCGTTCACGAAGTTCATGACGACCGTGCTGCCCTCGGGGACGACCAGCGTCAGCTCCCCGTCGGTGTAGCCGTTGAAGTTGAAGGGGCTCTTGGCGGCCGGTGCACCGGCGACGAGCTGGAAGGTCGCGGTGCGGGTGTCGGCGTTCCACGCCAGCCACTTCGGGTCCGGCGTGCGGCCCTGGCTCGCGGTGCGCGCCCCCGCGGACACGCAGGCCGCGATCGCGGACACCGTCAGGAGGGTCTTCGAGATCATCTAACGTCCTCGTGTTGCTTGACATGCGTAGCGGGGGCGCCCGGATGCGGACGCCCCCGCCACGAACCTAATGCAAGTCGGCGGCCAGCCTTACTTGCCCTTGGCCATCGCCGCCATGTACGGCTTCGGGAGGCCGAACACCATCACCGCGTCACCGAGCTTGTAGTTCAGCTGGTAGTTGCCGCCGCAGGCGACCGCGATGAACTGCTCGCCCTTGTAGCTGAAGCTCATCGGCGCGCTGTTGCAGCCGGCGCCGGCGTTGAACGACCAGAGCTTCTTGCCGGTGCGGGCGCTGTAGGCGTTGAAGTTCCCGTTGCCCTCGCCGGTGAAGACGAGGCCGCCGGCGGTGGCGAGCGTGCCGCCCATCATCGGCTGGGGGACCTTCTCCTGCCACGCGATCTTGCCGGTGGCGAGGTTCACCGCCGAGAGGAGGCCGTACTGCTCCTCGCCCGGGATCGCGACGAAGGCGGAGCCGAGCCACAGGCGGCCCTTCTCCCACGACGCGTAGTGCGTCTTGTAGTGCATCGGCTGGTGGAGCGCGGCGACGAAGGCGTAGTTGAGCGTCGGATCGACCGAGATCGGGCTCCACTCGGCGCCGCCGTTGGCGCCCGGCAGCATGCGCGTGCCCTCGGGGCTCGGGAGCGCGAACATGTTCTCCTGCGGGACGAACGCGTCCGAGCGCTTCACGAGCTTGCCGCTCTTGGCGTCGAGGACGTACACCCAGCCGGTCTTGCCGGCGTGGACGACGACCTTCTGGCCGTTGACGGTGGTGACCACCGGCGGCGAGACGGCGTCGAGGTCCCAGACGTCGTGCGGCACGGTCTGGTAGTACCACTTCGTCTTGCCGGTCGCGGCGTCGATGGCGACGACGCAGTCGGTGTAGAGGTTGTCACCGGGGCGGATGCCGCCGTCGAGGTCCGGCGACGGGTTGCCGACGGCCACGTAGATCGTGTTCGACTCGGCATCGTACGCCGGCGTCATCCAGACGCCGCCGCCGCCGTTCTTCCACGCATCGGCGTACTTCGCGGAGTCGGCCTTCTCCTTCGCGACGTCGCGGTGCAGGTCGGCGCCGTCCGGCGTCGTCTTCGGCCCGGTGCCGAACCAGCCGTTCGGCGCGGCCGGATCGAACGTCGGATCACCCTTCGGGGCCGGGATCGAGTACCAGCGCCAGGCGAGCTTGCCCGTGACGGCGTCGTACGCGTCCACGTGGCCGCGGATGCCGTACTCGCCGCCCGAGACGCCGACGATCACGTTGTTGCCGATGACGAGCGGCGCGTGCGTGATGCTGTAGCCGTAGGTGGGGTCGTCCACCTCGACGTCCCACACCACCTCGCCGCTCTTGCGGTCGAGCGCGACGAGACGACCGTCGAGCGTGCCCATGTACGCGTGCGGGCCGTGCAGCGCCACGCCGCGGTTGTTCGGGCCGCAGCAGTAGATGGAAGTGCCGAGCTTGTGCTCGTACCGCCAGAGTTCCTTCTTCGTCTTGAGGTCGTACGCGATCGCGGTGTTGTACGGCGTCGTGACGTACATCACGCCATCGCTGACCACCGGGGTGTTCTCGAACGAGCCGAGCTTCGAGACGCCCGTCTGGAACATGAAGCGCGGCACGAGCCGGCTCACGTTCGCCGTGGTGATCTGCTTGAGGCCCGAGAAACGCGTGTTGGCGGGCTGACCGCCGTACGTCGTCCACTCGGCGCCTGCGCCCTGCGCGGCGACGGTGCCGGCCGCGAGAAGCGCAACGGGCGCGAACTTCCAGAGGTGCTTCATGCTGCGGAACCTCCACGAATTGGATGGAGACCCTTGCGGGTGCGGCCCCTCGCGGGCCGCGCGGGCCGGCCAGGTCCGGAGGTGGACGTGGCGCGGCGCACGACGTCGGCGCTAATTGTGCAGAACCGGCAGTAGCGTGCGGCAGTCCTCGTCGCGGCAGCGGCCAGCTGCTCCTCGGACATCGGCGGCGAGCATCCGACTCGACACGCCTCCGCCTCCGGACTCACGACAAGGCAAGCGATCAAATATGTCCGTAATCGTCCTCGGTTTTCCAGTACGAAAGTGGTGCATCGCGCTCGTGATTCTTTTCACGAGCACTGCGAGTGCTCACGTCAGTCCGCTGGCCGCGCAGACGGCGCTGCCGGCCTGGGTGCAGAGCGATCCGGCCACGAAGACGGTCACGCTGCAGCTCGATGTGACCCCGGCGGCGGACGGTGGCGCGGCACTGCTGGCTGGCGCGCGCAACGGCGGCGTGCAGGTGGTGGTGCCGATGCGGTGGACCGTGACGTGGCGCTTCCGCAACCTCGACAGCGCGCGCACGCATTCGCTCGTGATCATGGCGGAGCGGGAGAAGCTGCCGCAGGAAGCCGGGCCTCCGGCCTTTCCGCAGGCTGCCACGCGGCTGCCGCTGAAGGGCCTGCCCGCGGTGGCGGCCGATGCGCGTCCGCAGGACGTGACCACCTTCGAGGCCGACCAGGCGGGCTGGTACTGGCTGCTCGACGGCGTGCCGGGCCAGGCCATCGCCGGCACCTTCATCGGACTCAAGGTGGATCCGGCGGCGACGGCGCCTGCCGTGGTGGTCAAGACGCCATGAGGCGCCTCGGGCGGACGGTCGCGCTGGCGGGCCTGCTGGGACTCGCGGCGACGCGACTTGCCGCCCAGGGCGCCTCCGCCGCGCGCGAGACGCCCGTGGTGCCCTCGTCCGCGCTCGCTGCCGATGATGATGCGGCGGGCTTCGTGCTCGCACGCCTCGCCGAGCAGCGGGTGGTCTTCGTGGGCGACGTGCATCCGTACGCCGAGCCCAAGCGCATCGTCGCGGAGACGATCCGCCGCATGAGCGCCGCGAACGCCGTGGGGCTCGTGGCGCTCGAGGTGGCGGCCGAGCAGCAGCCGGTGCTCGACCGCTACTTCGCGACGGTCCCCGAGGACACCACCATCCTCACCGATCATCCGCGCACGCTCCGCGAGCACTGGGGCGCGAGCCGCGACTATCTCGACATCTATCGGGCGCTCTGGGCGTGGAACGCGGCGCACCCGGCGCAGCCGATCCGCGTCGCCGCGATCGACCTGCCGCGATGGCCGCTCTTCGCGCACTCGGAGTCGATGGCCGCCTCGTCGTTCGTGGATCGCGACCGCGCGATGGCGTCGCGCTTCGAGCGCGAAC
>JBAIWX010000157.1:0-1651 GCA_037916975.1 Gemmatimonadales bacterium | reverse complement strand
CGCTCGAGCGGACGTCGCGCGATGGCGTGCTCGCCCTGCGGCGTGGCTGGCCGGCTGAAGGGGCCTGGGTGCTGGTGATCACCGGGATGCCGGGGCCCGGCAGCGTCACGGCGCTCGTGACGGTGGGTCCGGACGGTGACGTGCGCGGGGTCCGGGTGCCCTCCCACACCGATCCGAGCGGCCGTTTCACGGCGCCGGACCAGGTCTCGCCGGCGGAGGTGGAATCCGCGGTCCGGGCGCTCGCCGCGACCGGCGATCGGCCCGCGCGTGGCGCCGGGCTCGGCCTCGCCTCCGGCCTCGTGCTCCTGCCCCTGGGCCTCGGCCTCGCCCTGCGCCGCCGCCGCTGACTCCGGGACGGGGCCGGGCTCGCGCCCGGCCCCGCTTGCATGCCGCCCGCGCCCGGGGCATCGTCCGGGTCCCGGATTCCCGGACCCCCCATGCGCTGGCCCGTGCGCCTCCTCGTCTTCGTCCTGGTCGCCGCCGCCGTCGTGATCGGCGTCGGCGCGCTGCTCCCCGAGCGGCACGTCGCGACCCGGACGCTCACCCTCGCGCGCACCCCGGACACGATCTGGACGGCGCTGACCGACTCGGCGCTCCAGCTCCGCTGGCGAACCGATCTCGTCGCCCTGGACCGGCTCCCCGATCGCGCGGGCCATCCGGTGTGGCGCGAGCGCTCCTCGGACGGCACGCTGGTGCTCGAGAACACCGAGGCGCTCCGCCCGGTGCGGCTCGTGCGGACGATTGTGGACGACGGCGGGCCCTTCGGCGGGACGTGGGAGTACGACCTGCGGCGGGTGCCGGAGGGGGCGGAGCTGACGATCACCGAGCGCGGCATCGTGCGGAACCCGGCGTTCCGCTTCCTGGCGCGGTTCGTCTTCGGCTACACGCGGACGCTCGACGGGCAGCTCGAACGGCTCGCAGCGTGGTTCGGGGAGCCGCCCCGCATCCGGTGAGGCGCTAGCGTCGCAGGGCGTGGACCCGCGCGTGCTCGACCCCGTCGGGATCACTCCAGGCGACGAGCACGCGATCCGCGGTGGCGTCGAGGAGCCGGCTGCCGGGCGGCAGCGTGACCCGGCCAAGCCACTGGCCGTCGGCGGCGATCACCGCCCAGCGCGACGTGCGATCGCCCGGGGGCACCGGCTCCTCCACCCAGAGCGCGCCGGTGCGGTCGTAGCGCAACTCCCCGTGCGCCGGCAGCGAGTCGGGCAGCGGCATCAGCTTCCAGAGCGCACGCAGCTGTTCGCGCTGCGACTCGGCGCGCATCGCGCCGGTGAGATGCCTCAGCGCGCGCTCCCGGTCGGCGGCGGCGAGCGCCCGCCGCGACCCGGGCCATCGCACGAGCATGCGGACGCGCCCATCCTCCGCGCGGATCGTCACCTCATGGGCCGTGCCTTCCCCCGACGCGACCAGCGACCGGCCCACCGCGAAGCGGGTCTGCCGCCCGAGCGGCAGCTGGAGCACGGTGACGAAGCGATCGCCGACCTGCTGGAAGAGCTCGTCGCCGATGACGACGCCCAGGCTCTCCGGCGCGCCCGACCGCGGGATCCGCCAGAGCGCGAGCGGCGGCCGGAACGCGCCCGTCGCCGCCGGCCGGTCGTCCGAGAGCCGTGCGGGAATCCCGAAGAGGGCGCCGTCCCCGAAGCTGCCGAAG
>JBAIWX010000156.1:0-11351 GCA_037916975.1 Gemmatimonadales bacterium | reverse complement strand
CGGGCCCGCCGCCGTCCCGGGGCCGCTCGGCCCTCCGCAAAGTTCCGGAGGGTGCAACCTGCGACGGAACACCGGGCGACCGCATCCTGTTAGAATGAATCAGCACCGGGTGGCGGCCTCACGGGGGGGCCGGCCCGGCGGACGGGTGAGAGGAAGGACACAGCATGTCGTCGCGCACGATGAACTGGCTCAAGTTCGGTGGCCTCGTGGGGCTCGCGTTCGCGCTCGGGCTCCTCTTCGCGGGCCTCCTCGACCTCCCGGCGAACTCCTCGGCGCAGCAGGCCGCCTCCTCGGGCGCTCGGCTCGCGAGCGTGCCGGCGCCGTCGATCCCGGCGGCGCGCGCGCTGCAGGACCTGAGCGACGCCTACGCCGCCGTCTCCGAGGCGGTCCGGCCGAGCGTCGTCTTCGTCCAGTCGGAGAAGACGGAGAAGGCCGGTGCCAAGCAGCCCCAGATGCGGGTGCCGCCCGGCTTCGAGCCGTTCTTCCAGTTCCCGCACCGCAAGCCCGAGCTCGAGCGCGGGACCGGGTCCGGGTTCGTCGTCTCGCCCGACGGCTACATCCTCACGAACAACCACGTCGTGGAGGGGGCCGACAAGGTCATCGTGCGCCTCCTCGACCGCCGGGAGTTCACCGCGAAGGTGGTCGGGACCGACCCGAACACCGACGTGGCGGTCCTCAAGATCGACGCGCGCGGCCTCCAGCCGGCGGCCCTCGGCAACAGCGACGAGGCGCGGGTCGGCGAGTGGGTGCTGGCCATCGGCAACCCGCTCGGCACCGACCTCACCTTCACGGTCACGTCGGGGATCATCAGCGCCAAGGGCCGCAAGCTCGACGGGCTCCAGCGCTCGAACCTCGGCATCTCGGACTTCATCCAGACGGACGCTGCGATCAATCCCGGCAACTCGGGCGGCCCGCTCATGAACGTCCGCGGCGAGGTGATCGGCATCAACTCCGCCATCGCGAGCGAGACCGGCTACTACTCGGGCTACGGCTTCGCGATCCCGATCAACCTGGCGCGCCAGGTGATGACGCAGCTCATCGAGACGGGCACCGTCCACCGTGCGGCGCTCGGCATCCTGATCGGCGAGGTCAGCGTGGCCGACGCGAAGTACGTCGGCCTCGACCAGCCGCGCGGCGTGAAGGTCTCGAGCTTCCCCTCCGACGACTCGCCGGCCGCGAAGGCGGGGCTGCAGGAGGGTGACATCATCGTGGCGGTGGACGGGAAGCCGGTCGAGCGGGTCGGCCAGCTGCAGCAGGAGGTCGGCTTCCGGAAGCCCGGCGAGTACGTGGCCGTCGAGGTCGCCCGCAAGGGCGGCGTGCGGAAGACCTACCGCATCAAGCTCCAGGCGCTCGAGGAGACGCAGCAGGTCGCGCAGGCCGACGAGCGCGGCGGCGACGGCGCCGCCGAGGACGCGAAGGGCGGGAGCGCGGTCATCCCGCACCGGCTCGGCGTCTCGGTCGAGACCCTCGACGCGCAGACCGCGCAGCAGCTCGGCCTCAAGGCCGGGACGACGGGCGTGATCGTGACGGACGTGGTGCCGGGCGGCCCCGCCGGCGACGTCCTGCGCGAGCCCGGCCGCGGCACGGCGGACATCATCACGGCGGTGGAGGACCAGCCGGTCAAGACCGAGGCCGACCTCCGCAAGGTGCTCGAGGCCCAGAAGCCCGGCGCGGTGGTGACGCTCAAGATCCTGTCGCCCTTCAGCGACGGCGTCGTGCGCCGGGTCGAGCGGATCCAGCTGGGGGACGTGAAGTAACCCGGGGGCCTCTTCCGTGGCGCCGCGGGGCGGCCGGCACCAGCCGGCCGCCCCGCGTGGCTTTCGCGCCGGGCCGGGGCCCGGCATCTTCCCCCGACGCGAACGTGGCGGAACCGGCAGACGCGCAGGACTTAGGATCCTGTCCCGCAAGGGGTCCGGGTTCGACTCCCGGCGTTCGCATGCCGGCCGCGGGCGGGGTGCCCGCCGGCCGAGGCGCGCTGGGCTACCGGCGCCGGAGCAGCGCCAGCCGCACGGCGTCCACCGCGAGGCGGAGGTCGTCCATCTTGCTGATGAGCGGGACGCCGCGCTGCTCGATCGGGCCCTGGACGGCAGGGTGCTGCGCCGCACCGGTGAGGAAGACGACCCGGTCCCGCAGCGCGGGGACCCGCTCCACCAGCTGGTCGAAGAGGTCGATCCCCCCCGTTCCCGGCATCAGGACGTCGCAGACGACCGCGTCCACCGGCGTCCCGTCGCCGAGCGCCGCCATGGCCTCGTCGGCCGAGCCCGCCTCGGCGACCCCGTAGCCGCCGCGCTCGAACAAACCCCGAAGCGCGCGCCGGATCGACGGCTCATCGTCCACGATCAGGATGGTCTGCACCCCGCGTCCTCCCCTCGCACGGTTCCCCCGACGGCCCTGCCGGTGACTGACTAACCCTTCATTATCGGCCCCTTTGACCCCCTCCGACAGGCCCGGGTACATTTCCCGCCTATGACCGACATCACCATCCAGAAGACGGACGGCGACCTGGCGAGCACCTCGCTCAAGGTTACCGTCCCCGTGGCCCGCCTCGAGGCGGCCGAGACGAAGGCCGTGGCCTTCTACGCCAAGCGGGCCCGCCTGCCCGGCTTCCGCCCCGGCAAGGCGCCGGTGGCGGTGGTCCGCAAGCGGTTCGAGGACTCGATCCGGCAGGCGGTGCTCGAGGAGGTCGTCCGCGAGAGCTGGGAGCAGGCCCGGACGGCGGAGGGCCTCAAGCCGATCGCGGATCCCGGGGTCCGGAACCTCAAGTTCGAGGCGGGGAGCCCGCTCGAGTTCGAGTTCGTGGTGGCCGTGAAGCCCGAACTCGCCCTCGGGCGCACCGGCGGCTTCACCCTGACGCGCCGGGTGGCCCCCGTGGACGAGGCCGCCGTGGACGAGCAGGTCGAGCGACTCCGCGACCGCAAGGCCAGCTGGCTCCCCGTCGAGGGGCAGAAGCCGGCGCCGGGCCAGATGGTCCGCGTCGAGGTCGCCCCGATCGAGGACGGGACGGTGGGCGAGGCGAGCCCCTACAACCTCGTCCTGGGCCAGAACCAGGCGATCCCGGCCCTCGAGGAGAAGGTCATGACCCTCCTCCCCGGCGAGACGACCGAGGCGGAGGTGCGCTTCCCGGACGACCACCCCGACGCCTCGCGGCGCGGGCAGGTGCGGCAGGTGCGGATCACGCTCCACGAGGTGAAGCGGCAGGAGCTCCCGGCCCTCGACGACGCCTTCGCGCGCGAGGTAGGGGACTTCGAGACCCTCGCCGCCCTGCGCGAGGCGATCCGGGCGGACCTCGGCCAGGAGGCGGTGCGGCAGGCCGACGCCGACGTGCGCTCGCAGCTCGTCAACGAGCTGGTGGCGGCCAACGAGGTGCCGGCGCCGGAGTCGCTCGTGCACCGGTTCCTGCACGCCTACGCCGAGATGTACGGGATCCCGCACGACCAGCTCCACGCCTTCGAGGAGCGGTTCCACGGGATGGCCGAGGCGCAGGTGAAGCGGGACCTCGTGCTGGACGCGGTCATCGAGCGGGAGAAGCTCCAGGCGACCGAGGCCGAGGTGGACGCGCGCGTGGCGGAGCTCGCCCGGGCGCGGAACACCGAGCCCGGCGCGCTCTACGGCCAGCTGCAGAAGGCCGGGCGGCTCCAGGAGCTGGAGCGCGCCATCAGCGAGGAGAAGGCGTTCGCCTTCCTCCTCTCGCAGTCCACCGTTGTCGAGGCGACGAACTGACCATGGCGACGATCTACCCGCCGTACATCATCGAGCGGTCGAGCCGCGGCGAGCGGACCTACGACATCTTCTCGCGGCTCCTGATGGACCGCATCATCTGCCTCGGCGCGCCGATCAACGTCGACGTCGCGAACATCGTCATCGCGCAGCTCCTCTTCCTCGAGGCGGACAACCCCGACAAGGACGTCTACCTCTACATCAACTCGCCGGGCGGGTCGGTGTGGGCGGGGATGGCGATCTACGACACGATGCAGCACATGCGGGCGCCGGTGAACACGATCTGCATGGGCATGGCGGCCTCGATGGGGTCGTTCCTCCTCGCGGCGGGGAACAAGGGCAAGCGGAGCGCCCTGCCCCACGCCCGGATCATGATCCACCAGCCCTCGAGCGGCGCCCAGGGTACCGCGGCCGACATCGAGATCGCGGCGCGCGAGATCCTCTACATCCGCTCCAAGATGTACGACCTCTACGCCCGCCACACCGGCCAGCCGGTGGAGACGATCGAGCGGGACATGGACCGCGACCGGTACATGAGCGCCGACGAGGCGAAGGCCTACGGCCTCATCGACCACGTCTTCGCGCCGCGCAAGCTCCCCGGCGAGCTCGCCTCGCTCGCGGCGGCGTCCTGACCCCCCGCCCGGCGGCCGACTTGACGGCCGGCCCGGCAGGGGCAGACATTCCAATGGCCCCTGCCGGGATCGCCTGAGCCCCATGTCGAGCGACAAGCACCTCCGCTGCTCGTTCTGCGGAAAGTCCAAGGACAGCGTCCGGAAGTTCATCTCCGGGCCGTCCGTGTACATCTGCAACGAGTGCATCACCCTCTGCAACGAGATCCTGGCGGAGGACGAGGAGCGGGAGGTCGCGGACAGCATCACCCAGGTCCCGACCCCGCAGGAGATCAAGGACGTCCTCGACCAGTACGTGATCGGCCAGGAGCGCGCCAAGCGCACCCTGGCCGTCGCGGTCTACAACCACTACAAGCGCATCAACTCCCAGTCGGGCCGGGAGAACGACGTCGAGCTGGACAAGTCGAACATCCTGCTCATCGGCCCCACCGGCACGGGCAAGACGCTCCTGGCGCAGACCCTCGCGCGCATCCTGGACGTCCCCTTCACGATCGCCGACGCCACCACCCTCACCGAGGCGGGCTACGTCGGCGAGGACGTGGAGAACATCCTCGTGCGGCTCCTCCAGGCGGGGGAGTTCAACGTCTCCGAGTGCGAGCGCGGCATCGTCTACATCGACGAGATCGACAAGATCGCCCGCAAGTCGGAGAACCCGAGCATCACGCGCGACGTCTCCGGCGAGGGGGTGCAGCAGGCGCTCCTCAAGATCCTCGAGGGCACCGTCGCCTCCGTCCCCCCGCAGGGCGGCCGGAAGCACCCGCAGCAGGAATACATCCAGATCAACACGAAGGACATCCTGTTCATCTGCGGCGGCGCCTTCGACGGGCTCGAGCGGATCATCGAGGCGCGCACCGGCCGCCAGGCGATCGGCTTCACCGAGCAGGCGCGCCACGCCCCCGGCACGAAGGACACGCAGAACCCCTTCGGCGACGTGGAGCCGGACGACCTCCTCCGCTTCGGCCTCATCCCCGAGCTGGTCGGGCGCCTCCCGGTCGTGGTGCCGCTGCAGGCGCTGGACGAGGCGTCGCTGGTCCGGATCCTGGTCGAGCCCAAGAACGCGCTCACGAAGCAGTACCAGAAGCTCTTCGAGCTCGAAAACGTGGGCCTCACCTTCGACGCCGAGGCGCTCAAGGCCGTGGCGGCGCGGGCGCTCAAGCGGGGCACCGGCGCCCGCGGGCTCCGCTCGATCCTCGAGGCGATGATGACCGACCTCATGTTCGACCTCCCCGCCCGGGACGACGTGCGCGAGGTGGTGGTCACCAAGGAAGCGGTGAACGACGGCATCCCGCCGCTCGTCGTCACCGAGCGGGCCCGCCAGAAGCGCGAGGCCTGACGGGGCCCGGCTCCCCACCGGGGCGGGCGGCGCACCGGCGCCGTCCGCCCCGTATCTTTCCCCCATGGCCAGCACCGACACCCTCCCGCCCCTGCCCGCCGCCGACCGCAAGGCGCCGTTCGCCGGGGATCCCATCGCCTTCGTGGGGAGCTTCCCCGACCCGCGCACGCGGCTCGACCCGCCGCGGCCGGAGATCGCCTTCATCGGGCGGTCGAACGTCGGGAAGTCCTCGCTGCTCAACGCCCTGACCGGGCGGAAGGGGCTGGCGCGCGTGAGCGCCACGCCGGGCAAGACCCAGGCGATGAATGTCTTCCGGCTCCCCGCCTGCTACCTCGTGGACCTGCCCGGCTACGGCTTCGCCAAGGCGGGGAAGGCGGCGCGCGCGGCATACCGGAAGCTCGTCGAGCGCTGCCTCCACGAGCGCCCGCACCTCACCGGGGTGGTGTGGCTGCTCGACATCCGCCACCCGCCGAGCGACGACGACCTCGACTTCCAGGCGCTGCTCGTCGCGTCGGGGCGGCCGGTGCTCGTCGTGCTGACCAAGGCCGACAAGCTCGGCCGGAGCGCGGTCCGGACCCGCACCCGGGAACTCGCCCACGCCCTCGGGCTCGGCGAGGAGGACGTGCAACCCGTGAGCAGCGAGACGAGGCTCGGGATCGCCGAGCTCGGCGCTGCCATCACCGCCGCCGTGCGCGGCGCGGAGGCCTCGTGACCCTGCCCCGTCGGACCGTGCTCGCCTGTGCCGTGGCGCTGATGGCCTGCGCCCGGAACCCGGTCCCCGCGCGCGCCCAGCAGGACGCGCCCGGCGCGGTGATCCCGCCGGGCTTCGGGACGCTCCGGCAGAGCGACCTGCAGCTCACGCTCTCCACCGACCAGCTCGAGGTGCGGTTCCTGCCCCTCGACCCGCGCGTGTTCAACCTCCTGGCCCCCGACGCCTACCAGTCGCTCAGCGCGCTGCTGGAGGGGCGCCGGGCCCAGATCGACTCGGTGGCACGGAGCGTCGGGGTGTCGCAGCCGGGGATCGCGCTCGTGTCGTTCTTCGGCCTCCAGGCGAACGCGAACTACGACGCCGAGGTCCTCACGATGGTGGTGCGGAACCGGCTGATCCGGCCGATCGGCATCGTGCCGTACTCCCCCGGCTTCATGGAGCAGCGGCTCGAGGTGCGGCAGCAGCGGACGGCCTTCTACCTCTTCGAGGAGGAGATCCCGGTGTTCGAGCCGTTCAGCATCCAGTACTACGCCGCCTCGTCGGAGGACTGGGGGCGTCGGCTCCCCGTCATCGACCGGGAGCGGCAGCGGGTGTCGCTCCGGGCGGCCAAGGCGAGCGCGGAGGCGCAGCAGAAGCCGTGATCCCGTGGCCGGGACGCCGGCCGTGACCTGTTCGTGACCGAACGGCCCCCGGGGGATGCCCCGGGGGCCGTTTTCGTGACCAGATCGTTGCCTGTGATTGGGGAGTCCGAGACGTCCGACCGGGACAATTGGGCCGGTTTTACGGGGCAGGCGTCCGGACGGTCGCCGCCCCCGCCGCGTACACAACAGCCCATAGGCCCATGCCGCAGACCCGTTCGTACGTCCGCCTCCTGGCGGTCGCACTGCTCACGCTGTTCACCCTGCCGCTCGCCGCGCAGGAGGCGCCGGTCGGCCGAGTCATCGGCCGCGTCGTCGAGGGCGAGGCGGGGGCGCCGCTCTCGGGCGCGCAGGTGGAGGTGGTGGGGACCACGATCCGCGCGATCTCCGCGATCGACGGCCGGTACACGCTGCTCAAGGTGCCGGCCGGCCCGGTGACGATCGCCGTCCGCATGATCGGCTACCAGCCCAAGCAGGTCACCGGGCTGGTGGTCCCCGCCGGCGGCACGGTCGAGCAGAACGTCTCGCTGGCGGCCGCCGTGGTGCAGCTGGAGGAGTTCACGGTCGCGGCCGAGGCGGAGAAGGGCAGCGTCAACGCGGCGCTCAACGAGCAGCGCACGGCGGAGAACATCATCAACGTCGTGACGGCGGAGCAGATCGCCAAGAGCCCGGACAGCGACGCGGGCCAGGCGGTCCAGCGCGTGAGCGGCGTCACGGTCCAGGACGGCAAGTACGTCTTCGTCCGCGGCCTGGGCGAGCGCTACACCACCACGTCGCTCAACGGCGCCCGGATCCCGAGCCCGGAGCAGGAGCGCCGGACGGTGCCGCTCGACCTCTTCCCGTCCAACCTCCTCGAGGGGATCACCACCTCGAAGACCTTCACCGCCGACCAGCCCGGCGACTTCAGCGGCGCGCAGGTGAACCTCAAGACGCGGGAGTTCCCGCTCGGCCGGGTGCTCACCTTCTCCGCTACGACCGGCGTCAACACCGCGGCCACGGCCAAGGACGTGTTCAAGGCCCCGACCCTCGGGGGCGAGTGGCTGGGCTTCTCCACCCGGGACCGGGCGCTCCCCGGCGTCGTCAAGGCGGCGGGGAACCTCGCCGGGCTCGGCCAGCCCGAGGTGAACCGGGTGCTGGGCGCCTTCCGGAACAGCTGGACGCCGGCCGTCGGCAACGGCGCCGCGAACGGCTCGACGAGCTTCTCGGTGGGTGGCGAGGACCCGGTCTTCGGGCAGCTGGTGGGCTACGTCGCGTCGCTCAGCTACAGCATCGGCCAGGAGGCGCGCGCCGACGAGTTCCGCTCGCTCGCGCTGCCGTCGGCGGGCGGCCTGCAGCCGCTCAACCCGGCGTCCGGCTCCACGGCGCGGTCGAGCGCGCTGTGGGGGGCGATCCTCAACCTGAGCACCCGGATCGGCGCGGGCACCAAGATCTCCATCAACAACGCCTACACGCGGGGCGCCGACAACGAGGCGACCCGGCTCCGGGGCTTCAACGAGGAGTTCAACACCGAGCTCGAGGTGACGCGCCTCACCTACACCGAGAAGGCGGTGCGCTCGAACCAGGTCGCCGGCGAGCACCTGATCGGCGGGCGGCACTTCCTCGACTGGCGCGCCACTTCCTCCGGCATCATCCGGCGCGAGCCGGACCGCTCCGACCTCGCCTACGAGGTCCAGCCGGACCGCACGGTGTGGTTCGGGGCGCCGCGCTCCGCGACGCGCACCTTCGGCGACCTGACCGAGGAGGCGGCGGAGTTCGCGGGCAACTACCGCCTGCTCCTCGGCCGGCCGGAGAGCGGCTGGTCGGTCAAGGTCGGCGGGCTCTACCGGCGGGTGGACCGCTTCGCCGACAGCCGCGCCTACGACGTGATCAACAACACCCTGAGCGAGGCGCAGCGGGCCGCGCGGATGGAGGACCTCTTCTCCCCGGCCAACATCGACGCCGGCTCGTTCGTGCTGCAGGTCAACGCGAACGGCGGCCGCTACTCGGCCGGCGACCGCCTCTCGGCCGGGTACGGGCAGCTCGAGATCCCGCTCGCGCACCGCGTGCAGCTCATCGCCGGGGCCCGCGTGGAGCACGACCGGCTGGTCGTGAACACCCGGAGCCCCGAGGGCCTGCCGTCGCAGGCGGTGCTGGACAACACCGACCTCCTCCCGGCGGCGTCGCTCAACATCGGCCTCACCGAGACGCAGAACCTGCGCTTCTCGGCGAGCCGCACGCTGTCGCGGCCGGAGTACCGCGAGCTCTCGAGCGTCAGCTTCTTCGAGCCCCTGGGCGGCCTCATCACCTTCGGCAACCCGAACCTCAAGCGGGCGCTGATCCAGAACTACGATGCGCGCTGGGAGTGGTACCCGCGCGCGGGCGAGATCATCTCCCTCGGCGCGTTCTACAAGCGCTTCTCGGGCCCGATCGAGAAGGTGATCGTCGCGCAGACCGGCGCGCCGGCCCTCAGCTTCGTCAACGCCGAGTCGGCCAACAACTACGGCGCCGAGCTCGAGGTCCGGAAGAACCTCGACGTGCTGGCGACCGGGCTGCGGCCGCTCACCTTCTTCGCCAACGCCACCGTGATGCGCAGCCGCATCCGGCCGGGCAACAGCGACATCGCCTCGCTCACGAGCGCCGACCGCGCCATGGTGGGCCAGGCCCCGTGGGTGTTCAACACCGGGCTCACCTGGCTCGGCAGCGACGGGCGGTTCAGCGCCACGCTGCTCTACAACGTGGTCGGCCGCCGCATCGTCGAGGCGGGCGCCAACCCGCTCCCCGACACGTACGAGGAGGAGCGGCACCTCGTGGACGTCTCGCTGCGGGTGCCGGTCGTGCCGCAGGTGTCGCTCCGCGTGGATGGCCGCAACCTGCTCGACGCGCCCTACCGCATGACCCAGGGCGACGTGATCCGGATGCGGTACAAGACCGGCCGGATCTTCACGATCGGCGCCACCTGGCAGCCGTGACCGCGGGCTTCGAGACGCAACCGTGACCTCAACGTGGGTGGGGCGAGACGCCGCCGGTGATCCTTGCGGCCGGCCTGACGGCCAGCGACCCCGCTCAACCTTCTCCGATGCGAGGATGCAGATGATGGGCCGTTTCCGGATCGTGAACCTGCTCGCGGGCGCGGGCCTGGCGCTCGCCCTGACCGCGTGCGAGAACGGCGCCGCGCCGCTCGGCACGGACGTCGGGGGCTCCGCCCTCCCGGCGCCGACCGGGCTCGCCGCCACCGCGCAGCCGAACAACACCGTCGTGGTGTCGTGGACCGCCGTGCCGGGGGCCACGAGCTACCGCCTCGAGAAGACCTCGTCGCTCAACCCGGGCGTCTTCGCCGAGGTCGGGGGCGCGATCACCACGACCAGCTTCACCGACGACCAGATCCAGCCCGGCATCACGTACGGGTACCGCGTCGCCGCCGCCGCGACGACCGGCGTCGGCACGTTCACCCCGTCGGTCACCGTCGGCATCGCGGGCCCGAAGGTGCGGGTGCTCACCGGCATCCTCACCACGAGCCAGACCCTCTCGGCCGACACGCTCTACACGCTGAGCGGCTACGTGAAGGTGGCCAACAACGCCACCCTGACGATCCAGGCCGGCACGACCATCGTCGGCGACGCCAACGTCCCCGGCAGCTCGCTCTGGATCCTCCGCGGCTCGAAGCTGGTGGCGAACGGGACCGCGAACGCCCCGATCGTCTTCACGTCGTCGAAGCCCGACGGCCAGCGCAAGCCCGGCGACTGGGGCGGGATCATCATCATCGGCCGCGGCATCATCAACCGCACCGGCACGATCCTGACCGAGGGCCCGGCCGGCGTCACCGAGACCTACTCGGGCGGCACCGACAACAACGACAACAGCGGCTCGCTCAAGTACGTGCGCATCGAGTTCGCGGGCTACGACGTCTCCAACGGCGCCGGGCAGGAGCTCAACTCCCTCTCGCTCTACGCGGTGGGCGGCGGCACGACGCTCGAGTACGTGCAGACCCTCGCGGGCCTCGACGACTCCTTCGAGTGGTGGGGCGGCGCCGTGAGCGGCCGGTACCTGGTCTCCTACGAGTCGGGCGACGACCACTTCGACTGGACCGAGGGCTACCGCGGGCGGAACCAGTTCCTGATCGGCTTCCAGAGCGCGCGCATCCAGCCCGCGCCCGGCACCGGCACGATCTCGACCGACCCGCAGGGCTTCGAGGCCGACGGCTGCAACGGCACCGGCTGCACGAACGGCTTCGACTCGCAGCCGTTCTCGGTGCCGGTCTTCGCCAACTTCACGCTGGTCGGCCCGGGCACGCTGACGCCGCTGTCGAGCTCGGGTGACGTCGGCATGGTGCTGCGCCGCGGCACGGG
>JBAIWX010000155.1:0-4170 GCA_037916975.1 Gemmatimonadales bacterium | reverse complement strand
GGTGGCGGCCCCCGCGGCGACCGGGGCGCCCGCACCCGCGAGTGGCGGGGCCGGCTACCTGGTCCGGCTCGTGGTGAGCCCCGACGCCGCCATGCGGGGTGCCCGGGCGCTCCTCGCCCTCCGGCGCGCGGAGGCGCTCGGCGCGGTGTCCCGGCTCGCGCCGCCGGCGCCGGCGCTCGAGCGGGACGACTTCGACGGGCGCCTCGCCTTCCGGCTCGAGACCGGGGCCGACCCGGCGGCGGTGGCGCAGGCGCTCAAGGCGTCGGGCGAGATCGCCGATGTCGAGGTGGAGCCGGCGGGCGCCGACGAGGGCGCGACGGCGGCCGCGGGGGGGCGCCAGGTGCGCGTGGACCAGTCGCGCCTCGACGCGCTCATGAAGCTCGCCGGCGAGCTCGTGGTGGCGCGCAACCGGCTGGGCGAGCTGGCGGACGAGCTCCGCCACCCCGACCTCGCGAACGTGACCGACCGGCTCACGCGGCTCGTCGGGGCGGTGCAGGGCGAGGTGCTCGCGGCGCGGATGACGCCGGTCGCCGACCTCTTCGACCGCTTCCCGCGCACGGTGCGGGACCTCGCGCGGGAGCTGGGCAAGCGGGTGCGGCTCGTGACCGAGGGCACCGACATCGAGCTCGACCGCGCGGTGCTGGACGAGCTGGGCGACCCGCTCGTGCACCTGGTCCGCAACGCGGTGGACCACGGGATCGAGCCGCCCGAGGAGCGCACGGCGGCGGGAAAGCCGGCCGAGGGCCGGCTCACGCTCTCGGCGGTGCGGGAGCGGACGAGCGTGGCGCTCCGCGTGAGTGACGACGGGCGCGGGATCGACCGGGCGCGGGTGCTCGCCAAGGCGCGGGCCGAGGGGACCGTGGACGCCGCCGTCGAGCAGCTGGGTGACGACCAGCTCCTGCGGGTCCTCGCGAGCGCCGGCTTCAGTACCGCGCGCGTGGTGAGCGGGGTCTCGGGGCGCGGCGTCGGCGTGGACGTGGTCGTGGCGCGCGTGCGCGCCCTCGGCGGGTCGGTGCAGGTCGCCTCGGAACTGGGGCAGGGCACCACGTGGACGCTCCGGGTGCCGCTCACCCTCGCGGTGGTGCGGGCGCTCCTCGCGCGGGTGGCCGACGCGCGCTACGTCGTGCCGCTCGCCTACGTGGCGGAGACGGTGGCCTTCGACCCGGCGCGCGCCACGGCGATCGGCGACCGCGAGGCGATCGTGGTGCACGGCCGCCCGGTGCCGACGGTGCACCTCCGCGCGCTCTTCGGGGCGCCGGCCGAGGCGGCGGACCGCCGGCCGACGGTGGTGCTCGACGTGGGCGGGCGGCGGGTGGCGCTCGTGGTGGACCAGCTGCTCGGGCAGCAGGAGATCGTGGTGGAGCCGTTCGACGCGCCGCGGGGCATGCCGCCCTGGTTCGGCGGCGCGACCATCCTCGCCGACGGGACCCCGGCGCTGATCCTCGACGCCGCGGCCCTCGTGTAGGAGGCCCGATGGACGACGTCCGGACCCTCAAGGCCCTGCAGCTCGACGCGCTGCGCGAGGTCGCCAACATCGGGGCGGGCCACGCCGCGACCGCGCTGTCGCAGATGACGAGCCGGACCATCATGATCAAGGTCCCCGAGGTGAACGTGCGCCCGCTCGAGCAGGTGCCGGAGCTCCTCGGCCAGCCGAGCGACGTGATCGCCGCGGTGCTGATGCACATGATGGGCGACCTCACCGGCCGGACGATGATCATCTTCCCCGAGCCCTCCGCCCGGAACCTCTGCGACATCCTCTTCCGGCGGCCGCCCGGCACGACGCGGAGCTTCGAGGCGATGGAGCAGTCCGGCCTCAAGGAGGTCGGCAACATCCTCGTGAGCGCCTACCTCACGGCGCTCAGCGACTTCATGGGGATGATGCTCGTCCCCTCGGTGCCGAGCCTGGTGATCGACCAGAGCGCGGCGATCCTCACCACGACCTACCTCAACTTCGGCCACGACCGCGACTACGTCTTCTGCGTCGAGACGGCGTTCGAGGTCGCGGGCGCCTCCGAGCAGCTGCACGGGCACTTCCTCCTCCTCCCCGACATGCCGTCGCTGCGGGCCATCTTCGACGCCATCCGCCTGCCCTGACGCCCATGCCGGCCGCGGTGCCGTCCGAGCGCGAGCTCGCCATCCTGCGGTCGTTCGCGAGCCGCATCGACCCCTCCGACGCCGGCGCCCACAACAACCTGGGCGTCCTCTACTACCAGAAGGGGATGGTCGCCGAGGCCGTCGCGGCCTTCGCGCGCGCGCTCGAGCTCGACCCCAGGATGCAGGTGGCGCAGGCGAACCTGGAGCGGGCGTGGCGGGAGCACGGCTACTTCGACGCGCGCGTCGCGGAGCTCGAGGAGCGCCTCCGCCGGCAGCCCGCCGACCGGGACGCCCGGTGGGAGCTGGGGCGCGCGTGGGCGTCGCTCGGGCAGCCCGACCGCGCCGCGCAGCAGTTCGAGGCGCTCCTCGCGCAGTGGCCCGACGACGTCCCCGCCCTGATCCAGCTCGGGCTCGCGGAGCAGGGGCGCGGCCGCCTCGAGGAGGCGGAAGGGCACTTCGCGCAGGCGGCGGCGCGAGACCCGCGGAGCGCCGTGGCGCAGTTCTACCTGGGCCAGACGCGCTACAACCGCGGGCTCAACGAGGCGGCGCGGGAGGCGCTCGAGGGGGCCATCGCCCGGAACCCGGAGTACGCGGAGGCGCACTACCTCCTCGCCTTCGTCTACGGCGACATGGGGCGCCACGACGACGCGCGCGAGGCGACCCGGCGCGCCATCGCGCTCAACCCGACGCTCGCCCGGGCCCAGGCCAACCTCTCGCTCGACCGCCTCTGGGGCGGCGAGTCGGAGCGGGCCCCCGCCGGGGAGCGGGGCGCCCGGCGCCCCGCCGAGGCGGGGCGCGACGCGCTGGCGCACCTCCCCCTCGGGCTCGCGTTCCGGCAGAAGGGCTACTGGGCCGAGGCGCTCCGCGAGTACCGCCTCGCGCTCGAGGCGGGGGAGGACCGGCGGCAGGTGCTGCAGGCGATGGCGGAGGTCCACCTCCTCCGGCGGGACCACGCCGCGGCGGCCGAACTGTACGACGAGCTGGTGCGGCAGTACCCGGACAGCGCCAAGCTGTGGAACGAGCGCGGCGTCTGCCTCCACCAGCTCGGGCGGCGCGAGGACGCCGCGGCCTCGTACGAGCGCGCGGTGGCGGTGGACCGCACGTACGCCGTCGCCTGGAACAACCTGGCGATCCTTCGGAGCGCCGGCGCGCGGCCGGAGCCCGCGCTCGAGGCGTTCCGCCTCGCGGTCGAGCACGGGCCCACGCTCCACGCGGCGCGGCTCAACCTCGGCCTCTTCCACTTCCACCGGCGGCAGCTGCAGGCCGCGCTGCAGGCGTTCCGGGCCGTGCTCGCCGCCGACCACGACAGCGCGGCGGCGTGGAACGGGGTGGGGCTCGTGCTCATGGAGCTGCGCCGCTTCCCCGACGCGCGCAACGCCTTCGTGCGCGCCGTCGAGCGGGACGACGGCCTCGCCCCGGCGCACTACAACCTGAGCTTCACCCTCGGCCAGCTCGGCGACTTCGAGGGGGCGCTGCGCGAGACCAAGCGGGCGCTCGAGCTCGAGTCCTACTACGTGCCGCAGAAGTACGCGCTGACGATCGACCTGCCGTACGAGGACGCCGTCATCGCGATCGCGCCGGAGGTCGCCTCCGACGTCGGGCTCGAGGAGCTCGGCGGGGAGTTCGCCTTCGACCCCGCGCTCCTCGACCGGCTCTTCGACGAGCTCGCGCCGCCCGAGGCGGCGCTCCCGCGCACCGCCGACGACCAGCTCGCCCTCGCGCGCGACTACGTGGAGAAGGGCCTGCTCGAGCTCGCCACCGCGGAGGTGACCCGCGCCCGGGCGCGGGGGGCCGACCCCGTGGGGACCATCGTCCTGCTGGGCGACATCTACGCGCGGCGCGGGCTGCACGGGGAGGCGCTGGAGCGCTACGCGGAGGCGCGGCGGCTCGCGCCGGCGGACCGCGACGCGCTCCTCGGCGAGCTGCGCGCGCTCCTCGCGCTGGGCCGCGGGGCGGAGGCGCCGCCCCTCCTCGAGCAGCTGCCGCGCGTGGCGCCCCGCGACGTGGAGGCGCTCCTGCTCGACGCCCGGGCCCGGCTCGCGCTGGGCGACGCGGTGCGCGCGCTCGACGCCGTGC
>JBAIWX010000154.1:0-5539 GCA_037916975.1 Gemmatimonadales bacterium | reverse complement strand
ACCTTCGGGTGGAACTCGTCGTCGCGGCGCACCTTCTGGATCTCGTGGAGCTGCACCAGCGCGTCGCCCGTCACCACCTTGGCCTCGTCGAAGCCCCAGTCGATCTCGCTCTTCTGGCCCCAGAAGTTGATCCGGCCGAGGTCGTAGAAGCGCCGCTCCATCGCGCTCTTGAGGTAGGCCTTGAGGCAGCCGCGGAGGTACTTCCGCCGGAACGGGTCGCGGTCCCAGAGGTAGCCGCCGGTCGCCTTCTTGAAGTAGTAGCGGCGGTAGTTGTGCAGCACCCCGCGCAGCACCTCGTCGCGCGTCATCGTGTCGGGCTGGATGATCGGGGTCACGAAATTGTACTTCGCGTAGTCGCGCACCTCGACCTTGTCGCCGAGCTCCTGGAAGAGGTCGGAGAAGGGCCACGGGGTGTAGCAGTTCCAGTTGACGAGGTCGGCCTTCCAGTCGAGCGCCATCCGGTAGGTCTCCTCGAGCGTCTCGGGCGTCTCGTTCTCGAGGCCGACGATGAACTGCGCCTCCGTGACGATCCCGTGCTCCCGCAGGAGGCGGATGGCCTTCTTCGACTGCTCGAGCTTGATCTCCTTGTTGAAGCGGTCGAGCTTGAGCTGCGCCGCCGCCTCCGTCCCCAGCGAGACGTGCACCAGGCCCGCCTTCCGCCAGAGCGGGAGGTATTCCTCGTCCCGCAGCACGTCGGTCACGCGGGTGTTGATCCCCCACTTCACCGGCAGCTGCCGCGCGGCGAGCTCCTCGCAGAGCGCGATGAACTTCTTGCGGTGGATCGTCGGCTCCTCGTCGGCGAGGATGAAGAAGCCGACCTGGTGCTTCGTGACGAGGTACTCGATCTCGTCCACGAACTTCTTCGGGTCGCGCACCCGGTAGGTGCGCCAGAACTTCCACTGCGAGCAGAAGCTGCAGGTGAAGGGGCAGCCGCGCGCGAAGTTCGGCACCGCGAGCCGGCAGTTGAGCGGGATGTAGGTGTACTGCGACCAGTCGAGCATGTCCCAATCGGGCGTGAGCGCGTCGAGGTCGCGGATCGGCGGGTTCGCGGGAGTCGCGACCGCACGGCCCGCCTCGCGGAAGGCGATCCCGCGGATCGCCCGCGGGTTCGTGGCCAGCGTCCCGTCCGCCAGCGCCCGGACGAGGTTCACCACCACCTCCTCGCCCTCCCCCCGGACCACGTAGTCCACCGCCGGCGCCTCGGCGAGCACCTGCTCGTACATGAAGGTGCCGTGGATCCCGCCCAGCACCGTCGGCACGTCGGGCCAGACCCGCTTCGCGAGGGCGAGGGTCGCCTGCGCCTTGTAGATCGCCGGCGTGATCGCCGTCGCCATGATGACGTCGGGCCGCGCCTCGCGCAGCAGCACCTCGAGCCGGTCGTCCGGGATGTGGTGCGTCATCGCGTCGATGAACTGCACCTCGGGGAAGCCCGCCTGCTTGAGTGCCCCCGAGATGTACGCCGCCCACGCCGGCGGCCAGTTGCCGGCGATCTCGGCGCCGCCCGAGTGGTAGTTGGGGTGCAGGAGCAGGATGCGCATGGAGCCGGCCTCCGGATCGTGAAAGCGCGCTCAGGGATTCGCGGCGCGGACGGTCGGAACTGTCAACGTGGGGATGACAGGATCGAATGTCCCGTCCACGGCCGGAGATTTCCGTGAACTTCCCCTGAAGCGGGCTTCATGCGCCGCCCCCGCCCGGCGCCCCCGCACCTAGAAGTCCCGCCGGCTGAAGTGCCGCTGGCCCAGCGCGAAGGGCACCAGCGCCCACGCGAGGAGCGCCGTCGCCGCGGCGGCGATGCCGAGGGCGCTGCCGAAGAACCGCTCGAACACCGCCCCGGTGTAGCCCATCAGCGCCGCCACGTCGAAGCTCAGCAGCATCAGCACGCGGGCCAGGTCCACCGGGTTGAGGAGCGACGCGACCAGCATCGGCGACTCGAGCGGCCAGTCGCTGAACATCGTGGCGAGGAGGAGCACGACCCCGTCGTAGAGGATCGTGCAGGCGAACCACCCGAGCAGCGCCACGCCCAGGCCCCGCGCGCGGTCCTCGTAGCGGACGCCGGCCACGAAGGCGAGCGCCGTGAACACGAAGGTGAGGAGCACCCCGGCCACGAGGAGCACCGCGGCGGCGCCGATGCCGCCGCCCCCGCCGTGGAGCAGCAGCGGGAGCCCCACCCCGGCCACGAAGGCGAGGGCGAGGGGCACCGCGAGGCCCAGGTAGAGGCCGGTGAAGAGGGCACGCCGGCCCACGGGCTGCGCGAGCAGGAGCTCGATGAACTCGCGCGAGTTCCCGAACGTGATGGTGCCGAAGACGACGCTCACGAGCGGGATCACCACGAGCACGACGTTCATGAGGCTCGCCACCACGCGCGGCCCCCCGCCGCCGAAGCGGAAGAGGGCGTCGGCGAGGAGCGCGAAGAGGAGCGCGTAGCCCAGGACCCAGCGGCTCCGGAGCTGGTTCGCGAGACCGTAGCGGAACACCTTCCGTGCCGCGCCCGTCATGCCGCCCCCCGCATCAGGGCCGCGATGGCCCGCTCGACCCGCTTCTCCCCGGTCCGGAGCCGGAGGGCGTCGAGGGTGCCGTGGAAGCGGATCGCCCCCTCGACCAGGTACACGACGTCGTCCGCCAGCTCCTCGACCTCGGCCATGACGTGGCTCGTGAGGAGCACCGCCGCCCCGCGCTCCGCCTCGGCGCGGATCCGGTCCTTGAGCAGGGCGCTCGCCACCGGGTCGAGGCTCGCCGTCGGCTCGTCGAGGATGAGGAGGGGCGGGCGGTAGCGGAACGCGACGACGGCGTTGAGCCGCTGCCGCGTCCCGCCCGAGAGCGTCCGCACCGGCCGGTCGAGCGCCCCCTCGAGGCCGAGGCGCTCCACGAGCCCGTCGTCGGCGGGCTCGCCCCCGCGGAGGTCGGCGAGGAGGTCGAGGACCTCGCGCCCGGTCAGGTTGTCGGGGAAGCGCGCCGCCTGCGGCATGTAGCCGATCGCGTGGCGGTAGCCGGGATCCGTCCCCACGGGCTGGCCGAGGACCCGGACCAGCCCCGCGTCGGGGCGGACGAGGCCGAGCACGCACTTGATGAGGGTGCTCTTCCCCGCCGCGTTGGGGCCGACGACCGCGGTCACGCGCTCGGGGGCGAGCGCCAGGTCCACGCCCCGGAGGGCGTGCAGCCGGCCGAACGCCTTCCGGAGGCCGGTGATCTCGAGGGCCGGGCTCATGCGCCCTCCCGCATCCGCGGATGGCGGTCCACGAGCGTCTCCGGGGTCAGCACCGGCAGCACCCGCTCCGCCACGTCGAGCAGCTCCACGAAGAGGCTCCGGAGGAGGATCAGCGCCGGGCGGTTCCGCTCGACGAGGAAGGAGAAGAAGCGGACGGGGCGGAACGGGGCGTCGCCGTAGCCGTCGCGGTCGAGGTCGTAGCCGCGGTAGTGGTCCCAGTAGTTGCCGTCGAAGGTGCTCGAGTTGGACCGGCTGTTGGTGGCCACGTCGAAGGCGTTCCGCACGAAGGTGTTGCCGAGGAAGCGGTCGTCGTCGGAGTCCTGGAGGAGCTTCACCGCCCAGCCGTTGTCGTCGAAGCGGTTCTCCCGCACCTCGAGGCGGTCCGACCCCTCGACGAAGAGCGCGACCGAGTTCCGGTGGAACTCGTTGCCGGCGAGGCGGCTGTCGGCGATCTCCTTGAGGAGGAGCCCGTAGGAGGCCGCGCCCCAGTTGTCGCGGAAGCGGTTGCCGGTCATCTCGACGACGTGCGAGAACATGACCGCGACGCCGGCCCCGTTGCGCGCGAAGGTGTTGCCGCGGTAGGCACAGCTGTCGGAGAACATGAAGTGGAGGCCGTAGCGGAAGTTCCCCTCGCTCCGGTTCCCCGTCACCGTCGCCTGCCGCGCGAACTCGAGGTAGATCCCGTCCCGGTGGCCGCGCACGTCGTTGCCCGCGATCGTGGTGCGCACGGTGTTCCAGAGGTGGATCGCGTTCCCCGAGTTGCTCTCGTCGCGGAAGGCGCCGCGGAAGGTGTTGCGCGCCACGATGCAGCCGCCGGAGCGGCTCAGGTAGACGCCGAAGAAGGTCCCCTCGAAGCGATTCCCCTCGACGGTGCAGCCCTCCACGTCCTCGAAGCGGAGCGCCGCGCGGTCGGCGATGAAGCTCGTCGCGACGTTCCGGAACACGAGCCCGCGCACCGTCACGCCATCGGCGGTGACGACGAGCCCCTGGTGGTCGCCGCCGGCGTCGAGCACCGGCCACCCCTCCCCCTCGATCGTCACGCGCCGGTCCACTCGCAGGTCCCCGGCGGCGTACGTCCCGGGCTTCACGAGGATGCGGTCGCCGGCGCGGGCCGCGGCGAGGGCGGCGCCGAGCGTGCGGAAGGGGCCGGTGGGAGCCACCACGAGGGTGGACTCCGGCGCGGCGCGCAGGGCGAGGAGGAGGGCCAGCGCCGCGATCACCGGGCGGCCTCCCCCGACGCGAGCACCTGGGGCCAGTCGAGCCGCGTGCCGCCCAGGAGGGCGCGAAGGCGCTCGAGGTCGCCCGCCCGGGTCGCGGCGAGCCCGCTCCCCATCGGGGTGTGCAGGCGGTCGGCCCGGACGAAACGCGCCGCCGCGACCGGGAGCACCGAGTCGGGGGCCAGGAAGTCGTGCACCCAGTAGCCGGCGACATCGGCCGCCCGCACCCCGCCCGAGGCGACGAAGCGCGCAAGGCAGCCGATGTCGTCGAAGACGTACGTCTTTCCCGTGCGGGTGACGAGCGCCGCGGCGGTCCGCCGGTCGGCGATCGTCATGTGGCAGTGGTCGCACTCGTCCTGCCCGAAGGCGATCGCCCGGGGTGCGGGGGTGCCGCAGGCCGCCGCCACCGCCACGGCGGCCGCCGCGAGCCCGTGGAGGATCGCCGTCGCACGCACGGTCAGGCCGGGCGCGAGCGGAGAGGGGTGAGCGGCACCTCGCCGCGCGCCGCCGCGGGCGCCCGGCGCGCACGCCGCCACGCGAGGAGCGCCGTCCCCACGACGAGGAACCCGGCCAGGAACGCGGCGAGCCCGCCCACGTCCGGCCACGACGCCGCGTGGAAGTTGAGCAGCGCCTTGCTCCCGATGAGCGGCGGCTGGTACGTCATCCCGGGGATCCTGATCGCGGCCATCGGGTCGAGGTTGTGGCCGTAGTCGTACTCCCACTTCCAGAAGTCGTAGAGCCCGAGGAGCGCCACGCCCGCGAAGAGCGCCGCGTAGGCGTAGAGGAGCGGCCGCCTGCCCAGCACGGCGACGAGCAGCCCGCCGGCGATGAGCGCGGCCACGACCCACGGCATCACGCGGAGCTCGGGGATCTGGTCGGGGACGATCGCGCGCATCCCGATGTAGTGGTTGAGCCCGTTGATGCTCTGGAGGTTGCCCCGGATCCCGCTGACCCAGATGCGGAGCCCGAGCCCCTCCGGGTACTGCGGGGCGTGCAGGTCGATCCGCCACATCGGCGTCACGTAGAGGAGCGCCAGGAGCAGCGCCCCCACCCCGACCGCGAACCGGTTGCCCTTCGTCATGGCGCCCTCGTGCCGCTGGGGCCGCGCGGGGAGGGT
>JBAIWX010000153.1:0-11352 GCA_037916975.1 Gemmatimonadales bacterium | reverse complement strand
TCCTTGAAGAGCTCCCGAAGCGGCTCCAGGAGCCGGAACGGGAGCCGCTCGGGGAGCCCGCCGACGTTGTGGTGCGACTTGATCGTCACCGACGGGCCGCCGGTCGGCGAGACCGACTCGATCACGTCGGGGTAGAGCGTCCCCTGCACCAGCCAGCGCACGTCGCCGGCCACGCCATTGGCGGCCTCCTCAAAGACGTCGATGAACAGCCGGCCGATGATCTTCCGCTTCCGCTCCGGGTCCTCGACGCCGGCGAGCTCGCCGAGGAAGCGCTCCGAGGCGTCCACCACGCGGAGGTCGATGCCCAGGTGCCGGCGGAAGGTCTGCTCGACCTGCTCGCGCTCGTGCAGGCGCAGGAGCCCGTGGTCCACGAAGATGCAGGTGAGCCGGTCGCCCACGGCGCGGTGCACGAGCGCCGCCGCGACGGACGAGTCCACGCCGCCGGAGAGGCCGCAGATCACCCGCTCCTCGGGGCCGACGAGCTCGCGGATCCGCCGCACCTCGTTCTCGATGAAGTGCCCCGGGGTCCAGTCGGGGGTGCAGCCGCAGACGTCGAAGAGGAAGTTCTGCAGGATCTCGCCGCCGCGGGGCGTGTGCGCCACCTCGGGGTGGAACTGGACGCCGTAGAGCGGCTTCGTGTCGTGCTCGATCGCGGCCACCGGCGAGTTCTGGCTCGACGCGACGACGTGGTAGCCGGGGGGCGCCACGTCCACGTGGTCGCCGTGGCTCATCCAGACCGGCGTCTCCTCGCCCTCGTCGAAGCCGCGGAAGAGCCGGCCCTTCCCGACCCGGAGGGCGGCGCGCCCGTACTCGCGCCGGCTCGCCCGCACCACGCGGCCGCCGCCCAGGTGGGCGAGGAGCTGCATCCCGTAGCAGACCCCCAGGACCGGGATCCCCGCCTCGAGGAGCCGGGCGTCCGCGGTCGGCACCGCCTCCCCGTACACGGAGTTGGGCCCGCCGGAGAGGATGATCCCGCGCGGCTTCCACTCGAGGATCCACTCCACCGTCCGCGACGGGGGGTGGATCTCGCAGTACACGTGCGACTCGCGCACCCGCCGCGCGATGAGCTGCGTGTACTGCGAGCCGAAGTCGATGATCAGGATGCCGTCGTGGTGTGCGCTCACGCGTCCTCGCTCGCGGCGCGCTCGCCGCGGAAGAGATCCGGGACCTCCTGCCGGGGCCGCGCGAGCCACGCGCGACCCCCGTCCACCATCACCTCGGCCGGGAGCGGCCGGGTGTTGTAGTTCGACGCCATGACGAAGCCGTATGCGCCGGCGCCCAGCACCGCGACGAGGTCCCCCGGCTCGAGCGGGGCGAGCTCGCGGTCGAGCGCGAGGAAGTCGCCCGTCTCGCAGACGGGGCCCACGACGTCCGCGCGCAGCGGCGGCCCGTCGCGCCGCTCGACCGGCACGATGGCGTGGTACGCCTGGTAGCGGCTCGGCCGCTCGAGGTCGTTCATCCCCGCGTCCACGATGACGAACTCCTTCCCGCCCGAGTGCTTCCGGTAGAGCACCCGGGTGAGGAGGAGGCCCGCGCTCCCCACGAGGAAGCGCCCGGGCTCGAGGTAGAGCGCGAGGCCGGTGGGGGCCACCACGGGGAGCACCGCCTCGGCGAACGCCGCGGGGTCGAGGGGCGCCTCGTCGCGGTAGCGGATGCCGAGCCCGCCGCCCACGTCGAGCGTGGTGAGCGTGCCGATCCCGGACGCGCGGAGCACCGCCACCAGCTCCACGAGCTTCCGCGCCCCCTCGACGTAGGGCCGCGTGTCGGTGAGCTGGCTCCCCAGGTGCATGGCGATGGCGACGAGGCGCAGGCGCGGGTGCGCGGCGATGCGCCGCGCCGCCTCCGGCACCTGGTCGAGCGGCACGCCGAACTTGATGCCGCCCTTCCCGGTGCTGATGTAGGGATGCGTCTCGGCCGTGACGTCGGGGTTCACCCTGATGCCCACCGCCGCGTCGCGCCCCTCGGCGTCCGCCGCCGCCGCGAGCGCGGCGACCTCGTCGAGGCTCTCGACATTCACGTGGCCGATGCCGGCGCGCACCGCGGCGCGGAGCTCGTCGGGGCGCTTCCCCACCCCGCTGAACACCACGTGCCCCGGCGCGAACCCCGCCGCGAGCGCGCGCGCCAGCTCGCCGCCGGAGACGATGTCGGCCCCCGCGCCCGCGTCGCGGAGGACGCGCAGGACGGCGAGGTTCGAGTTCGCCTTGACGGCGAAGCAGATGCGGTGCGGGTGGCCGCCGAGGGCGCGGTCCAGCGCCGCGAAACGGTCGCGGATCGCGCCGGCGTTGTACACGTAGGTGGGGGTGCCGTGCTCGGCGGCGAGGCCGGCGAGGGACGCGCCCCCGACGAGGAGCTGCGTCCCGCGCCGCTCGAGCCCGGCGTCCGCGAGGAGGAGGGCGGGATCCGCCGCCGGGGCCGCTGGAGCGCCGGGCGTCAGTACGCCCTCGCCCACACCGCCTCGACCTTCGCGGGCTGGCCCGTCCAGATGCAGGTGGCCGGCGCCTCGGGGCTCCGGAACTCCGCGTCGGGGAGGACGCGGATCGTCGCCTTCGTCTGCTCCTTGATCTCGGCCTCGACCGCCGGGTCGCCGTTCCACCCGGCGTACACGAAGCCGCCGCCCCCCTCGAGGAAGTCGATGAACTCCTGCCTGCTCTTCGGGTGGCGCAGGCTGTTCTGCTCGCGCCGGGCGATCGCCGCGGCGAGCAGGTCGCGCTGCATGTGGTGCATCTCCTCCTGCATCCGCGCCACGATCCCGGCCATCGGGATCGCCTGCTTGGGGCCCCCCGTCCGCCGCGCGATCGTCACCTGCCCCGCCGCCAGGTCGCGCGGGCCGATCTCGAGCCGGAACGGGACGCCGCGCGCCTCCCACTCGTAGTACTTGGCGCCGGGCTTCATCCCCTCGCGGGCGTCCACCTGCACGCGCACCCCGGCGGCGCGGAGCTCGTCGCGCAGCCGGTGCGCCGCCTCCACCGTCTGGCCGCGCTCCGCGTCCGACTTGTAGATCGGCACGATCACCACCTGCCACTGCGCGAGCTTCGGCGGGCAGACGAGGCCCGTGTCGTCGCCGTGGCTCATGATGAGCCCGCCGACGAGCCGCGTCGAGACGCCCCACGACGTGTTCCAGACGTAGTCGATCCCGCCCTCGGCGGTCTGGTACGTGACCTCGAAGGCCCGGGCGAAGTTCTGGCCGAGGTTGTGGCTCGTACCGGCCTGGAGCGCCTTGTTGTCCTGCATGAGCGCCTCGCACGAGTAGGTGCGGAGGGCGCCGGCGAAGCGCTCGCTGTCCGTCTTCCGGCCCGTCAGGACCGGCATCGCCATCCACTCCTCCATGAACGTCCGGTAGACGCCGAGCATGCGGAGCGTCTCCTCCTCCGCCTCGGCCTCCGTCGCGTGCGCGGTGTGGCCCTCCTGCCAGAGGAACTCCGTCGTGCGGAGGAAGAGCCGCGTCCGCATCTCCCAGCGGACCACGTTCGCCCACTGGTTGAGCAGGACGGGGAGGTCCCGGTAGCTCTGGATCCACTTCGCGTACATCGAGTAGATGATCGTCTCCGACGTCGGCCGGACGACGAGCGGCTCCTCGAGCTGCTTCCCGCCGCCGTGGGTCACCACCGCCGTCTCCGGCGCGAAGCCCTCGACGTGCTCCGCCTCGCGCGAGAGGAAGCTCTGCGGGATGAACAGCGGGAAGTAGGCGTTCTGGTGGCCGGTCGCCTTGAACATCTCGTCCAGGGCCCGCTGCATCTGCTCCCAGATCGCGTAGCCGTTCGGCCGGATGACCATGCAGCCGCGCACCGGGCTGTAGTCGGCCAGCTCCGCGCGGGCGATGAGCTCGTTGTACCACGCGCTGAAGTCGGTCGCGCGGGGGGTCAGGGCCTTGGTGTCGGCCATCGGTCGGTCCTTGGGGTCTGTCGGTTCATCGCGGGGCGCGCCGGGCGCGCCTCATGCGCGGAGCGCCGCCACGAGCGCGTCGCGCCGCACCGCCACCTGGGTCTTCGCGGCGAGGTCCTTCACCTGCACCTCGCCCCGCGCGCGGTCGTCGGGGCCCACCACCACGGCCCGGCGCGCGCCGCGCGCGTCCGCCTGCTTGAGCTGCTTGCCGAGCGCCTGCGGCGCCAGCGCGTACTCGACGGCGAGCCCGGCGTCGCGCAGCTCGTGCACCAGCGCGAGCGCGTGCGGCAGGTCGTCCTCCGTCACCGCCGCCACGAACGCGTCGAGCCGCGGGCCCGCCGCCGGCAGCAGCTCGCGGTCCTTGAGGAGCTCGGCGAGCACCACGTCGCCGATGGCGAACCCGACCGCCGGCAGGTCCACCCCGCCCAGCAGGCCGAGCAGCTCGTCGTAGCGCCCGCCGCCGCAGAGCGCCCGCAGCGACCGCCCCGCGTCGAAGAGCTCGAACACGGTGCCGGTGTAGTACGCCAGGCCGCGGACGATGGTGAGGTCGAGCTCGAGGTAGTCCCCGAGGCCCATCGCGCCCACCGCATCCAGCGTCCGCGCGAGGCCCGCGGCCGCCGCATCACCCCCGGGTACCTGCGCGAGCGCCCCCTCCACCTCCGCGCGCCCCTTGAGCGCGGCGACCCGGAAGATCGCGTCGATCTGCTCGCCCGCGAGCCCGGCCGCGTGGAGCTGGAACGCGAGGTCGCTCCGCGAGACGCGCTCGAGCTTGTCGATGGCGCCGTACGCCTCCGCGAGCCGCGCCTCCGGCACGCCGCCGCCCAGGAGCAGGGCGCGCAGCACCCGCCGGTCGCTCAGGCGCACCCGCACGTCGCCCGCCCCGAGCCCGAAGGCCCGCACGAGGTCCACCGCGAGCGCGATGACCTCCGCGTCGCCGAGAGCGCCCGGCTCCCCGATCAGGTCGCAGTTGAGCTGGAAGAACTCGCGCAGGCGGCCCCGCTGCTGCCGCTCGTAGCGGAACATCTGCCCGATGGTGAACCACCGGATGGGCTTGCGCAGCCCGTTCGCCCGCGCCGCCACCATGCGCGCGAGCGTGGGCGTCATCTCCGGCCGGAGCGCCAGTTCGCGGCCGCCCTTGTCGGTGAAGTTGTACAGCTGCCCCACGATCTCGGCGCCGCTCTTCGCCGTGTAGAGCTCGAGCGGCTCGAGCATCGGGCCGTCGTACTCCTCGAAGCCGTACCGGAGCGCCACTCGCCGCCAGGTGGCGAAGATGTGGCTGCGGAGCGCGAACTCGGCGGGGAAGAAGTCGCGAAATCCCGGCAGGGCTTGGAGTTGCATGGGCGACAAGATAGCGGGTGGCGGGGCCAGCACCAACCGGGAGCGCCCCCCGGATCAGGGATCGAGCCCCAGCGCGGTCATCACGTCCCCCACCGTGTGGAACGACCCCGTCACGAGCGCCGTCCCGGCCCCCCGCGGGACGAGCCGGAGGGCCTCCGCGAAGTCCGGCACGAGCATCCACTGCGCCCGTGCCGGCGGCCGGGCCGGGTCGGCGAGCCACCGCGCCAGCCAGTCCAGGTCCCAGCCCCGGCTCGCCGCCGTCGGCGCGAGGGTGAGGTAGCCCCGGTCCACGGCCGCGTCGAGGGTCACCAGCATCTCGGGCCATTCCTTGTCGCCCAGGATCGAGACCAGCGCGTGGATCGGCCGGGGCATCTCGGGGGCCTGCAGCGCCTCCACGAGCGTGCGCATCCCGTCGGGGTTGTGCGCGACGTCGAAGAGCCAGGGGCCCCGGCGGTCGAGGCGCCCCGGGATGAAGGCCCGCGCGAAGCCCCGGGCGACCGCGTCCGCGTCCGGCCGCCACGGCGCAGGAACCGCCGCCAGCGCCGCCTCCGCCACCGCGGCGTTCCGTCGCTGGTGCGCCCCCGCGAGGCCCAGCGGCCCGGCCCAGCGTGCCTCGGGCGGCACCACGCGGACGTCCGCCCGCTCGCCGGGGGCCAGCGCCGCCACGTAGCCGTCGGCGCGGCGCGCCAGCTCGGTGACGAGCTCCGGCCGGGTCTCCCCGATCACGAACGGCGAGCCGGGCTTGGCGATCCCCGCCTTCTCCCCGGCGATCGCCTCGAGCGTGTCCCCCAGGTACTTCATGTGGTCGCGCTCGATCTTCGTGACGACCGTCGCGAGCGGCCGCTCGAGGACGTTGGTGCTGTCGAGCCGCCCGCCGAGCCCGACCTCGATCACCGCGACTTCCGCCCCGCGGGCGGCGAAGTCCGCGAAGGCGATCGCCGTCGTCGCCTCGAAGAAGGTCGCACCCCGTTCCTCGATGAGCGGGCGCAGCGCCTCCACCCACGTCGTCACCGCGTCCTCGCTGATCGGCACCCCGTCCACGCGGATGCGCTCGCGGAAGCTCACGAGGTGGGGGGAGGTGTAGAGCCCCACCTTCCACCCCGCCGCCTCGAGCGCGGCGGCGACCAGCGTCGCGACGCTGCCCTTCCCGTTCGTCCCCCCGACGTGGACGCAGGGCACGACGCGATGCGGGTCGCCCAGCGCGGCGAGGAGCGCCCGCGTGGTGTCGAGCCCGAACTTGATCGTCGTGACGCGCGGGAAGAGGAAGTCCAGCGCGTCGGCGTACGCGGATCCCATGCGACCTCGGGGGTCGGAAAAAAACGAGCGCCCCGCCGGGCGGCGGGGCGCGCTCAGGCGCGCGACCGGGTCCCGCCGCTCAGTGGGTCTCCGCCTCGGGCTGCGGTCGCCGGCCGGCCATGTGCCGGAGCAGCCGGGCCGTCGTCTCGCGCAGCGAGGGACGCGGCACCACGTCGTCGATCTGGCCGTGCTCGAGCAGGAACTCCGCCGTCTGGAACCCCTCGGGCAGGTCCTGCCCGATGGTCTGCTTGATCACCCGCTGCCCCGCGAACCCGATCACCGCCCCCGGCTCGGCGAGGATCACGTCGCCCTGCATGGCGAACGACGCCGAGACGCCGCCCGTGGTGGGGTCGGTCAGGATGCTGATGTAGGGGATGGCATGGGCGTGGAGCTGCGCGATCGCGGCCGAGGTCTTGGCCATCTGCATGAGGGAGAGCGCCCCCTCCTGCATCCGCGCGCCGCCCGAGGTGCAGACGAGCACCATCGGCAGCTTCTTGTCGAGGGAGCGGCGCGCAAGGCGCGCGATCTTCTCGCCCACCACCGAGCCCATCGAGCCGCCCATGAAGGCGAAGTTCATGACGCCCAGGTGATAGGGCATCCCCTCGATCTTCGCGGCCCCGGTGTAGATCGCGTCGGCGTGGCCGGCCTTCTTCCGGGCCGAGACCAGCCGGTCCGCGTAGTGCTCGAAGCGGAGCGGGTCCACCGACCGGAGGTTCCCGAACAGCTCGCGGAAGCTCCCCTCGTCGGTGAGGAGCTCGATGTACTCCTCCGCCGAGATGCGCTTGTGCCGCCCGCACTCGGGGCAGACGTTCAGCGCCTTCTCGAACTTCTCCTTCAGGTCGATGTGACCGCAGCCTTCGCACTTCTCCCAGGCATCGGCCGGGATCTCCAGCCGGGTGCGCTGCGAGGTGCGCGGCTTCCGCTCCTTCTTGAACCACGCCATGACGGCCATAGCTCTCCGCTAGGTGTCCGGTTCGGTCACGAGTTGGTCAGGGTCGGGCAACCAGGTGACAAATGTTGCGATCCGAACCGGATCGCGCCAGCCCCTCACCCGTAAGTCGTTGTCAGAACTCGATATAACCCGAACCCCTCGAGTCCGCCGCCACCCGGAAGACGAGCCCGAGGCAGGCGCAGCAGATGAGGAAGAACGAGCCGCCGTATGAAAAGAACGGCAGCGGGATGCCGGTGATGGGCATGACGTTGACCGTCATGCCGACGTTCTCGAAGACGTGCGTGAACAGGAGTCCCAGGATCCCGAAGACCATCAGGCTCGAGAAGGGGTCCTGCGTCCGCCGCGCGATCCGCAGCAGGCTCAGGAAGAGCGCCATGAACAGGCAAAGGGCCACGAGCACGCCCAGGAACCCCAGTTCCTCCCCCACCACCGAAAAGACGAAGTCGGTGTGCTGCTCCGGGAGGAACGCGAGGCGCTTCTGGGGCCCCTCGGTGTAGCCGGTGCCGAACCAGCCCCCCGACCCGATGGCCACCTTCGACTGGATCGCGTGGTAGCCCGCCTTCTGCGGGTCCACCTCGGGATTGAGGAAGGTCAGGAGGCGGTTCTGCTGGTACGGGGCCAGCCGGCGCCAGAGCGGCATCGCCACGGCGCCCATCACGACGTTCGCGAGGTAGACCAGGATCCCGTCCAGCAGGAACGGCCGGAAGACGGCGATCACGAGGAAGAGGGCGATCATCCACCCGCCCCACGTCCACGTGCTGAAGGCGAGGAGGAGGCTGATCCCCGGCGAGGCGATGAGGAGGAGCAGGAGGGGCCGCGTGCCGGCCCAGAAGAGCATCGCGAAGGCGATGCCGACGAAGACGAGGGCGCTCCCGAGGTCCGGCTGCTTGAGGACGAGCAGGAACGGGATCCCGACGATGAGCCCCGGCTTGATGAGGTCACGGAGCGACCAGGGGGGCTCGCGCAGCGTGGAGAGGTGCCGGGCGAGCATGAGCACCGTGGCCACCTTCGCGAACTCCGACGGCTGGCCGATCTGCCGCCCGCCGATGGAGAGCCAGCTGTGGCTCGACTCCGCCGTCCCGGCGCCGGTGCCCACCGCGAGCACCACCAGCAGCAGCAGGATGCCGACCCCGTAGAGCGCGGGGGCCATCCACTCGAGGAGCCGCGGCGAGACCTTGTAGGTGGCCCATGCCACCACGATCCCGAGCCCGCACCAGACGAACTGCCGGTACCAGACGCCGTGGGCGCGCGTCACGACGTCCGTCTGGCCGGCGGAGTAGAGCGTCAGGAGGCCGTAGGCCATCAGCGCCAGCGCGATGATCGCCAGCCGGCGGTCGAGCAGCGTCCCGGTCTTCATCGGGTCGCCTGCCGCGCCCGCGCCTCGAGGGCGGCGGAGTCGGGATCGAGCGGCACGTCGCGCGGGGCGCTGTCCACCTCGAAGCGGATGTCGGCCTTGCCGGGGGCCACCTTCTGCGCGCCGAGCACGTAGCGCCGCAGCGCCTTCACGACGAACGGCGCCACCGAGCTGCCGTGCTCCGCCGCCTCCATGATCGCGCCGATCACCACCTGCGGGTTGTCGGCCGGCGCGAAGCCGATGAACCACCCGTGGTCCTTGCCGTGCGGGTTCTGCGCGGTGCCCGTCTTCCCCGCCACCTGCAGGTCGGCGGCGCGGCTCGCCGCCGCCGTGCCCTGCTCGACCACCGCCACGAGCGCGTGGCGGAGGCCGGCGAGCTGCTCCGGGGTGAGCCCGAGGTCGTGCGTCGGTGCCGGCGAGGGGCGCACGACGTACGGCGAGCGCACCTTGCCGTCGCCGGCGAGCGCCGCGTAGAACTTGACCATGTTCACCAGCGTCTGGGTGTTCTCCCCCTGGCCGATCGAGAAGTTGAGGATCGTCGCCGGGGGGCTCCAGTTCCGCGGGCCGTAGCGCTTGTCGAAGTAGGCCGTGCTCGCCGGGAAGAGCGGGTCCATCTCGCTCGGCAGGTCCACGCCGCTCCGGTCGTGGAAGCCCATCTCGGTGCCGTCCTCGAGGATGGCGTCGAGGCCGAGCTTGAGGCCAAGCTGGTAGAAGTAGACGTCGCAGCTCTTCGCCACCGCCCCGGTGAGGTCGAGGGAGCCGTGGCCCTCCTTCTTCCAGCACTTGAAGACGCGGTTGCCGAGCCGGAAGCCGCCGCGGCAGGGCTGCGGCATCCGGGTGTCGAAGGTGATGAGCCCGCGGCGGAGCGCCATGGCCGCGGTCGCGAGCTTGAAGGGCGAGGCGGGCGGGTAGCGGCCGTAGATCGCGCGGTTGAGGAGCGGGTTGTCGGGGTCGCCGAGCAGGGCCCGGTAGTCGGCCCCCGAGATCCCGCCGACGAAGACGTTCGGGTCGTAGCTCGGCGCCGAGTAGAGGGCGCGGATCTCGCCCTTGGGCGTCACCGCGAGCATCGCGCCCTTCACCCCCGCCGGCCAGATGCTGTCGATGTACCGCTGCAGGTCGAGGTCCACCGTCGTGTGGAGGATCCGCCCCGGCTCCGGCGGGAGGTTCGCCACGCTCGCCTGCTCCCGCACCAGCCCGCCGCGCGCGTTCACCTCGATGTACCGCACCCCCTCGCGGCCGCGGATCGTGTCGTCGTACGCGCGCTCGATCCCCGCCCGCCCCACGATCGAGCCCGGCTGCGCCCCCGGGAAGCGGTCCGCGTCCAGCTCCTCGCTCGTCACCTCGGAGACGTAGCCGACGAGGTGCGCCACCGCCCGCCCCGCCGGGTAGAGCCGCCGCGGCTCCGACTGCAGCACGAGGCCCGGCAGCATGGCGCGGTGCTCCTCGAGCCGGGAGGCGGTCGGGAACTGCGCATCGGCGAACACCACCACCGGCTGGTAGCGCGCCAGGCGCCAGCGCCGCACCGTCTCCTCGATCTTGGTCGAGTCGAGCGGGACCACCGTCGCCATCCGCGCGAGCACGGCGCGGAGCGAGTCGGCGTTCGGGGCGAGCAGCTTGACGGTGTAGCCGGGGAGGTTCTCGGCGATCACCTCGCCGTTGCGGTCGAGGATCGCGCCGCGCGGCGGGGTGAGCGGCACCGGCCGGAGCCGGTTGGACTCGGCCTTGAGCTGGTACTTCTCGTGCTGGAGCACCTGCGTGCGGAAGAAGGCGCCGAGGAGGAGCAGGAACGCCCCCCACACGATCGCCCGCGCCACCGTCGCGCGCTGCTGCAACTGGTACGGCTCGAAGGTGCTCACAGGTCCAGCCGGATCGCGAACCACTCGCGGAAGGCGACGTGCACGAGGGTCCCGGCCACCGCCGTGGCCGCCGCGCGCACCGGCGCGTCGAGCAGGAGGCCCGTGAGGAGCCCGGACTGGTCGGAACCGCTCGCGAGCAGGAGGATCAGGTCCCGGCACCAGGTGGCGCCGAAGAGGAACGCGGCGCTCACGAGGAGGTTGTCGGCGAAGAAGATCGCCCGGCTCCACGCGGCGAGGTAGCCGATGAGCGTGTGCGCGAGCGCCGCCGCC
Organism: Gemmatimonadales bacterium; assembly: GCA_037916975.1. Lineage (GTDB taxonomy): Bacteria > Gemmatimonadota > Gemmatimonadetes > Gemmatimonadales > GWC2-71-9 > JAGGAG01. Next base: position 404 of record JBAIWX010000153.1, on the reverse strand, counting down.
CCGAACCGCGCCGGCACGAGCGCGTCCGACGCGAGGCCGACCAGGAACCCCGCCGCCGCCCCGGCCCCCGGGCCGTTGCGCAGCGCGAAGAGCACGAGCCCGATCATCAGGAAGTCGGGCGCGAAGCGCGTGTCGAGGAGCCGCGGCCGCAGGTAGAACTGGCAGAGGAGGAGGAGGCCGAAGACGACGGCCATCTGGAGGCGGCTCGCGGCGCGCGGCGTGCTCATCGGGCCGAATCCGCCGGGGCCGCCGGTTCGGCCGGCGCAGCCGGCGCGGCCGCGGCGGAATCAGTCGCGGGGCGCTTCGGGCGCGGGCGGGGCCGGACCGAATCGCGCGGTGCCACCGAGTCGCCGGCGACCCGCCGGGGCCGGGGACGCACCGAGTCGGGCCGCCCGGCCGATGCG
>JBAIWX010000152.1:0-1969 GCA_037916975.1 Gemmatimonadales bacterium | reverse complement strand
CGCATCCCGGCGTCTTCGTCGCCGGCGACGCCGCCGCCGTGCGCCTGGGCGACCGGCTCGTCCGCGCCGGCTGCGTGAGCGCGATGCCCCTGGGCGCCCACGCCGGCGACAACGTTCTTCGCGCGCTCGCGGGCCGTCCGCTCGAGCCGTTCCGCTTCGAGTACTTCGTCCGCGCGCTGAGCCTGGGCCGCGACGACGGGCTCATCCAGTTCACCGAGCCGGACGACGCACCCCGGGAGGCGGTCTGGACCGGCGCCGCAGGGGCGGCGATGAAAGAACTCGTGACGCGCTCCACGCGCTGGGCGGTGCTGGGGGAGATGGGGCACGGCATCCCGTACACCCGCTGGGCTCGGCACTTCCCCGCCCTGCCGCCGTCGGCGCCGGACGGCACGTCGGCCGCCGCATGACCGGCGCAGCCCGCCCCGATCCGGGGGCGCCCGCGGCGGCGGCGCTCGCGGCGTTCGAGGCCGAGCGGCGCCGGCTCTTCGCCGTCGCCTACCGCATGCTCGGCAGCGCCGCCGACGCCGAGGACCTCCTCCAGGAGGCCTGGCTGCGCTGGCGCGCGGTGCCGCCGGACACGGTGCAGCACCCGCCGGCGTACCTGATGCGCCTCGTCACCCGCCTCGCGCTCGACGCCCTCAAGTCGGCGCACGCGCGCCGACTCGAGTACGTCGGCCCCTGGCTCCCCGAGCCCCTGATCGAGGAGCACGGCCTCGTGTCCCCCGACGCCACCCCTGAGCTCCAGGAGCTCGCCGACGAGCTCTCGCTCGCCTTCCTCGTCCTGCTCGAGCGGCTCAACCCGGTCGAGCGCGCCGTGTTCCTCCTGCGCGAGTCGTTCGGCTTCGACTACCGGGAAATCGCCGCCGTCGTGGGGAAAACCGAGGCGAACTGCCGGCAGCTCGACCGCCGCGCACGCGCGCGCCTCGCCGGCGCGGCGCCCGCCCGGCCCGTGGACCGCTCGCGCCACGCCGGGCTCGTCGAGCGGTTCCTCCACGCCACGCGCGCCGGCGACGTGGAGGGGCTCCTCCGCCTCCTCGCCGACGACGTGGTCGCGTACGCCGACGGCGGCGGGCGCGTCACCGCGGCGCGCAAGCCCGTGGCGGGCGCGGCGGCGGTGGCGCGCTATCTCACGAAGATCTACGAGAAGGTCCCGCCCGGCACCGAACTCCGGGTCGGCCGGGTGAACGGCGAGCCCGGCCTCCTCACCTGGCTCGACGGCGAGCTCCGCAACGCGATCGCCTTCGCGCTCGACGGCGAGCGGATCCGCCGGATCTACATCGTGGTGAACCCCGAGAAGCTCGCGGGGGTGGCGCGCGGCCGCCCCTGACGCGGCCCGCGACGGCCACCTTGCCCGCTCCCCAGCCCCTCGGCAACTTGCCCGGGGCGGTCCTCTCATCCGCCCCCCGTCCCCAGCCCGGAGCGCCACCGACCCGTGGCTCCCGACGTCGCCGGCCAGGTTCCCTGCGCCACCTGCGGCGCACTCCTCACCACCGCCGACCGGTTCTGCGGGGTCTGCGGCACGCCCGTCGGCGGCACGCCCCCGGCCACCGCCCCCGAGCAGGGCACCTGGACCGGCGTGCTCGACCGCCTGCGCCGCGCCACGGCGGGCGAGTTCGAGATCCTCCGCGAGCTCGGGCGCGGCGGCATGGCGGCGGTGTACCTCGCGCACGAGCTCGCCCTCGACCGCCGCGTCGCCATCAAGGTCATGTCCCCCGCCCTGCTGGAGGATCGCGCCCTCCGCGAGCGCTTCCGGCAGGAGGCGGTCACCGTCGCCAACCTGGCGCACCCGAACATCGTGACCGTCCACGCGGTGCGGCAGGTGGACGAGCTGCAGTTCTTCGTCATGCAGCTTGTCGAGGGCCGCGGCCTCGACGCGATCCTCACCGACGGCGGCGTCCTCCCGCTCCGCACCATCCGGAGCCTCCTCCACCAGGTCGGGAGCGCGCTCGCCTTCGCCCACCGCCGCGGC
>JBAIWX010000151.1:0-3612 GCA_037916975.1 Gemmatimonadales bacterium | reverse complement strand
TGGCCAGTCGTTCGTGACCGGCGGCCCCGGGGGCTCGGCCTGGACGATGCACGTCTGGATCGGGATCGAGAACCCGTCGGGGATCTTCGCGCCGTGGAACCCGCGGGTGAGCTGCCCGGCGTGACGTACGCGGCCGGGGCGGTGCGCGCCGCCGCCCCGGTTACGCCGCGCCCGCGTCGGCGAGCGGGACGCGGTCGCCGTCCGGCCCGAACGCCCGGCCCCGCCCCGCGCGCTTGGCGGCGAGGAGCCGCAGGTCGGCGCACTCGAGCAGCGCCTCGGGGGTGTCGAGGCCGGGGTCGGTGGGTGACCCCGCCACGCCGGCACTGAACCCCACGGTCAGCGACCGGTCCCCGTCCAGCACGATCGGCTCCGCCGCGATCGCCCGCCGCAACGCCTCGATCCGCTCGAGCGCCGGCCCCGGCGCCGTCCCCGGCATCAGCACCACGAACTCCTCCCCGCCGTAGCGCGCCACCAGGTCGGTGCGCCGCATCCCGCGCGCGAGCCGGTCGGCCACGTGGCAGAGCGCCTGGTCGCCGCGGGCGTGCCCGTGCTCGTCGTTGATCGCCTTGAAGTGGTCGAGGTCGAGGACCGCCACCGAGAGCGGCTGGCCCGTGCGCCCGGCCTGGGCGAGCGCCGTCGCGAGCGCGCGGTCGAAGTGCCCGCGGTTGAAGAGCCCCGTGAGGCGGTCGCGCGCGGCGAGGTAGAGGAGGCGCTGCGCGCGCTGCACGATCGTGACGGCGAGGAGCGTCGCGATGCCGAGGAGGATGAGCCGCGTGACGAGGTCCACCGCCGAGTAGGGCCCGGCCTGCGGCACCCAGCGCGGGTCGTCGAGGTTCCAGCGCGCCGCGGCGTACGCCCAGAGCCCGGCGTACTGGAGCACGGCGAGCGCGCCGGCGACGAGGCAGACGCGCGCGTCGTAGCGGAGGCTCGTCGCGAGGATGGCGAGGAAGTACATCTCGAAGGTGACCTTCGAGTTGAGGGCCACCATCGGCGAGCCGACGAGGAGGAAGGCGAGGAGCGCGCTCCCGACCATGGAGACGTCGAAGGCGCTCGAGGCGAAGCCGATCCACGGGCGCCAGCGGCCCCGGCGGAGCGTGAGCCAGATCGCCACCGCAGCGAGCGCCGCGAGGAGCGTGATCGAGAAGCCGGTGACGTGGACGGGGTCGTGCGGGTGGTGCGTGACGTTCCAGGTGGGCGCCAGCAGGAGGAACGCCATCGCGACGACGCGCACCCGCGCGACGACGCCCTCGCCCTCGATACCGGCCGCGGCCAGCGCGGGGTCGGGCCGGCTCCAGAGGGGTGGCGCCGAGGCGCCGGCGGAGTAGCTGGGCGCGCCGGTCACGCCCCCAAGGTGGAGGCCGGCGGCCCGGGCGGCAAGCGGCGGTGACGCGCGCGGGCCGGGCTTGTAAGCTTCGCCCACCCCTCCCGGCGGATCCCGCATGGCCACCCTCCCGCGTTTCGTCCACGACCCCGACGGCCTCAACGCCGGCTCCCCCACCGTGGCGACGCCCGCGGAGGTCGTGACGCCGGTCGAGCGGTTCTTCACGCGGAGCCACGCCCCCGTGCCGGCGCTCGACCCGGCCACCTTCCGCCTCGCCGTGGACGGGCTCGTCGATCACTCCGCCGCGTTCACGCTCGCCGAGCTGCGCGAACGGCTCCCGCTCCGGGAGGTGACGGCGACGCTCGCCTGCGCCGGGCTCCGGCGCGACGAGCTCCTCGGCGTGCGGCCGATCCCGGGCGAGCTCCCGTGGGGCGCCGAGCCGGTGAGCACCGGCCGCTGGCGCGGCGTGGGCCTCGGCGACCTGCTGCGACTGGTGGGCGTGGCGCCCGGTGCCCGGCACGTGGAGCTCACCGGGCTCGACGACGTGGAGCGGCACGGCCGGCGCTTCGGGTTCGGCGGCTCCATCGCGCTCGAGAAGGCGCTCGAGGGCGACGTGCTCCTCGCGTTCGAGCTGAACGGCGCGCCGCTCCCGCCGGCGCACGGCTTCCCGCTCCGCGCGGTGGTGCCGGGGTGGATCGGCGCGCGGAGCGTGAAGTGGCTCGGGCGCATCACGCTCTCGGCGGAGCCGTCGCGCAACTACTTCCAGGCGGAGGCGTATCGCGTGCGCCGGGAGCCTCGGCCCGAGGACCCGCGCGACGTGCGGGATGGCGAGGCGATGAGCGCGCTGCCGGTGAACGCGGTGATCACCGAGCCCGCCGCCGGGGCGACGGTGCCGGCCGGTGCGGTGGCGGTGCGCGGTTGGGCGATGGGCGGCGACGGGAGCCCGCTCGCGCGCGTGGAGCTCTCGGCGGACGGCGGCGCCACGTGGATGGCGTGCCGCATCACGGCGGGCGAGGGCGCGTGGACGTGGCGGTTCTGGGAGGCGACGGTCACGCTCCTCCCGGGGGCGCACGAGCTGGTCGTGCGGGCGGAGGACGCGGCAGGCCGTCGCATGCCGGCGGCGCTCGCGGAGGCGTGGAACGTGCGCGGCTACGGGAATAACGCGTGGCACCGGGTGCGGGTGGTGGTGGAGGCACGCTGAATGTACCGCCTCGTCGACTACCGCCCCGACCACCGCGCCGCCTTCGCGGCGCTCAACCGCGCGTGGATCGAGCAGCACTTCGGCATGGAGCCGGAGGACGAGCACGCGCTCCAGCATCCCGAGGAACACTACCTCGCGCCGGGGGGCCAGATCGTGATGGCGGAGTCGGTGCCGGACGGCGAGCCGATCGGCACCGGCGCGCTCATCCCGCACGGCGACGAGCTGGAGGTGTCGAAGATGGCCGTGGCGCCGGCGTGGCAGGGGCGCGGCGTGGGCCGCGCGATCCTCGCCGAGCTCATCCGCCGCTTCGAGGTGAGCGGGGCGCGCGAGCTCTTCCTCGAGACGAACTCCGTGCTCCGGCCGGCGATCGCGCTCTACGAGTCCATGGGCTTCGCGCACGTCGGCACGCGCCGGGCCGGCTCGCCGTACGCGCGCGCGGACGTGTACATGGTGTGGCGGCCGGGGCCGGTGCGCTGAGCGCGGACGCCTCGCGTCAGGGCTGCGAGGCCCCCAGGTCGGCGGGGAGGGCGGGCGGGGGCGGGACGATCGTCGCGGGCGCCGGGGAGGGTCGTGCGGCAGCCGCCCTCGCAACCTTCCCACCGGCGCGGGCGGCCGGCGCTGGTACCCGCTCGGGCGCGGGCTTCACCGGTGCGGTGCCCGCCGCGAGCGTGGCGGGGCGCGGCGCCTCGACGGAATCGCGCAGCGTGCGCACGGTCGCGCCGAGCGAGTCCAGCGACGCGCGGAGCGCCGCGACCTCCGCCGGCGCGGCCGGCGCCGGGTCCCGCGGATGCACGGCGCCGAGCAGCAGTGCCAGGACCGCACACGCCGCCGACGCGCCGAGCGCTGCCACGCCAGGGCTCGCGCGAACCCGGTCGAGCAGCGACGGCGGCCGCTCGAAGAGCTCGCCGAAGATCGCACGGCTGGTGCCCGTCTCCCCCGCGGGACGTGCCGGCCGCTCGAGCGCCTCGATCCGCTCGCGCAGCCGTGCGAGCTCCGCCAGCAGCTGCGCCACCCCGGCCGCGAGCGCGAGCACGGCGAGTGCGGCGGCGGCGGTCGCCCAGGGCGACGCGGCGGGCACGGGGAGGGACGG
>JBAIWX010000150.1:0-72037 GCA_037916975.1 Gemmatimonadales bacterium | reverse complement strand
CGGCGTCGGTCGCGCTGCCCACGCGCGCGAGGAAGACGCGCGGACGCCCGCCGGTGCGGGCGGCCCACCGGGCGGCGGCGGCCTGCAGCCGCTCGAACGGCTCCGCGTCACGCATTCGGCCGAGGGGCGTCGCCGGCCCGGACGGGAACGGCGGCGCCGCGCCGGCATCCGGTGCACCGAACTCGTTCACGCCGACGACCGTGACCTCACGCGTGCGCACCGCCTCGGCCCGCGCGGCGCGCCCCTCCGCCGCCCACGTGGCGAGCGTGCCGCCCGCGAGGAGGGGCGCCACGCCGCCCGCGGCTTCGATGCCCGTGAACTCCTCCCAGGCGACCTGCGCGAGCTCCTCGGTGTGCGCCTCGAGGAACCAGCTCCCGGCCGCCGGGTCGAGCACGCGATGCAGGTGGCCTTCCTCGCGCAGCACGTGCTGGACGTTGCGCGCGAGCCGGTGGCCCAGCTCGCCGGGCCCTGCGAGGAGGTCGTGCGGCGGCAGCGTGACCACGTCCGCCCCGCCGACGGCGCCCGCGAAGGCGGCGACGCTTCCGCGGAGCAGGTTGGTCCAGGGGTCGAGCGTGGTGAGGCGCCGGCGCTCGGCCGCCGCGACGAGCCGGAGCGGGCGTGCGACATCGCACGCCTCGAGCAGCCGCGCCCACGCGAGACGGGCCGCGCGCAGGAGCGCGATGCCCTGGAAGAACTCCACGCCGACGGCGAGCCGGAGCTCGATCCCCCCGGCCGCCTCCTCGGGCGGCATCCCGCCCGCCTCGAGTGCACGCAGGCAGGCCGCCCCGGTGGCGAGACCGATGCCGAGCGCACGTGCAGGGGCGATCCCCGCCTCCTGCCAGCGATCGGCCGAGATGCGGACCGGGAAGGCCGCGGGCGCGAGTCGGCGCGCGGAGCGCCAGAGGGCCGGCAGCGCGCCGAGCGCCGCATCGAGCCGGGCGCGGGGCCAGCCACCGTCCGCGGCCGCGTCCACCGGGTCGGCACCGAGGGCGAGGCGTCGGCGCGACAGCGGTACGCCGAGCCGTTCCCAGGCGCGGGCGGCCCCTTCGAGGGCCGCGAACGGATCCCCCCCGTCGAAGGCGATCTCGACCGCGTCCGCGGGGAGTGACGCCGCCAGTTCCGCGGACCGGGCATCCCCGGCGACCTCGAGGGAGCCGACGTCGTTCGCGACGTCCGCCGCGGCGAGCGCCACGGCATCGCTGCGGGCGGGGTCCAGGCGCTGCCGGATGATCCATCCCCGGCTCGGGCGCGCCTCTGATCCCAGCGCCAGCCATGCGGCGACGAGTCCGTCCCCCTCCGCCCCCGGCCCGCCGGGGGCGTACAGCGGCTCGAGGCGGAGGCCGTCGGCGGTCCGGCGGACGAGGCGGCGCTCGAACGCGTCGGCGCCGCCGAGTTCCCGTTCGACGTTTTCGCGCCACGAGGCGTAGGTGGAATCCGGACCCGGTGCACTCATCGGGGGGATAATGTACACCCCTCGCCCGGGCTGGCGATGGGCGGAGGCCCATGTCCCGCATAGATTTCCCCGGCGATAGGCCGCCTTTCGGGGCGGCCGCTCCCGGACCCCGACGAGGCCCGACCCGTGACCACCGCCCTCCCGCTCGAGACCCCCGAGGCCACCGGCGCCCGCCGCCCGGTCCGCATCGTGACCGCCGCCTCGCTCTTCGACGGCCACGACGCGGCCATCAACATCATGCGCCGGATCATCCAGGCGTCGGGCGCCGAAGTGATCCACCTCGGCCACAACCGGAGCGTCGCCGAGATCGTGGAGTGCGCCATCCAGGAGGACGCGCACGCGGTCGCGGTCACCTCCTACCAGGGTGGGCACCTCGAGTACTTCAAGTACATGCACGACTGCTTCCGCGAGCGCGGCGCGGACATCCGGATCTTCGGGGGCGGCGGCGGGACGATCCTGCCGCACGAGATCGAGGAGCTCCACGCCTACGGCATCGCCCGCATCTACACCCCGGACGACGGCCGGGCGCTGGGGCTGCAGGGGATGATCGACGACCTCCTCGCGCGCTGCGCCCGGCAGCGGGCCCCGCTCGACCTCGCCACGGCCGTCGCGGGCCTCGCGGCGCGCGACCCGATGACGCTCGGGCGCCTCATCACGGTCGCGGAGAACGAGCCGGACCGCGCACGCGAACTCGACACCGCGCTCCGGCCCCTCGTCGCCTCGGCGAAGGCCCCGGTGCTCGGCATCACCGGCACGGGAGGCGCCGGCAAGTCGTCGCTCGTGGACGAGCTCGTGCGCCGCTGGCTCGAGTCGGTGCCGGGGCGGACGCTCGCGATCGTCTCGGTGGACCCCTCCAAGCGGCGCACCGGCGGCGCGCTCCTGGGCGACCGGATCCGGATGAACGCCGTGCACCACCCGCGGGTGTACATGCGCTCCCTCGCGACCCGGCAGTCGAACCTCGCGCTGAGCCGCCACGTCCGCGAGACGATCGACATCCTCCGCGCCGCCGGCTTCGACCTCGTGATCGTCGAGACCTCCGGGATCGGCCAGTCGGACACCGAGATCGTGGAGCACGCCGACGCCTCGCTCTACGTCATGACCGCCGAGTACGGCGCCGCCACGCAGCTCGAGAAGATCGACATGCTCGACTTCGCCGACCTCGTGGCGATCAACAAGTTCGACAAGCCGGGGTCGCTCGACGCCTTCCGCGACGTCCGGAAGCAGTACCGGCGCAACCGCGGCCTGTGGGAGCTGCCGGACGAGGCGCTCCCCGTCTTCGGGACGATCGCGAGCCAGTTCAACGACGCCGGGACGAACCGGCTCTTCGACGCGGTGCTCGCCACCCTCGAGCGGAAGGCCGGCGTGGAATTCCCCCGGACGGCGGCGGGCCGCGAGGGCACGGACGCACCGGCCCGGATCATCCCCGCCGAGCGCGCGCGCTACCTCGCCGAGATCGTGGACACCTGCGAGCGGTACGACCGCTGGGTCGAGGACCAGGTGGCGCTCGCGCGCCGGCTCTACCAGCTCGACGGCACGCTGGCCCAGTTCCGCGCGCGCGCCGGCGAGCGGACGCTCGACGTGCGCGACGAGCGGGGCACCGTGCAGGTCACGGCGCGCGAGGCCGGGGCGCCGGCCTGGCTCGACGAGCTCGACGCGGAGCGGGCGCGCCTCGAGGCGTCACTCGCCCCGGAGTGCCGGCAGGCCCTCCGGGAGTGGCCGCAGCTCCGCGAGCGCTACCGCGCCGAGCGCTACGAGTACCGGGTCCGCGACCGGGTCATCACCCAGGAGCTCTTCACGGAGTCGCTCGCCGGGCTCCGGATCCCGAAGGTGGCGCTCCCCCGCACCGAGGACTGGGGCGACGTGCTGCGCTGGCTCCTCACCGAGGCGCCGCCGGGCCTCTTCCCGTTCGCCGCGGGCGTCTTCCCGCTCAAGCGCGAGGGCGAGGAGCCGGCCCGCATGTTCGCGGGCGAGGGCGGCCCCGAGCGGACCAACCGCCGGTTCCACTTCCTCTCGCACGGGATGCCGGCCAAGCGGCTCTCGACGGCATTCGACTCGGTGACGCTCTACGGCGAGGACCCGGACCGGCGGCCCGACGTGTACGGCAAGATCGGCAACTCGGGGGTGAGCGTCGCCACGGTGGACGACGCGAAGAAGCTCTACTCGGGCTTCGACCTCGCCGACCCGGCGACGTCGGTCTCGATGACGATCAACGGCCCGGCGCCGATGGTCCTCGCGTTCTTCCTCAACGCCGCGATCGACCAGCAGTGCGAGAAGTGGCTGCGCGCGGAGGGCCGGGCCGACGCCGCCACGGCGCAGGTGGAGGCGAGGTACCGCGCCCTCGGCCTTCCCCGCCCCGTGTACCAGGGGACGCTCCCCGCCGGGCACGACGGCCTCGGCCTCCTCCTCCTCGGCGCGAGCGGCGACGAGGTGCTGCCCCGGGAGGTGTACGAGGGGATCCGCGCGGACACGCTCCGGCGGGTGCGCGGCACGGTGCAGGCCGACATCCTCAAGGAGGACCAGGCCCAGAACACCTGCATCTTCTCGACCGAGTTCGCCCTGCGCCTCATGGGCGACGTGCAGCAGTGGTTCATCGCGGAGGACGTGCGGAACTTCTACTCGGTCTCGATCTCCGGCTACCACATCGCGGAGGCGGGGGCGAACCCGATCACCCAGCTGGCGTTCACGCTCGCGAACGGGTTCACCTACGTCGAGTACTACCTGGCGCGGGGGATGGCGATCGACGACTTCGCGCCGAACCTCTCGTTCTTCTTCTCGAACGGCCTCGACCCCGAGTACGCGGTGATCGGGCGAGTGGCCCGGCGGATCTGGGCCAAGGCGCTGAAGTACCGCTACGGCGCCAACGACCGGTCGCAGCGCCTCAAGTACCACATCCAGACCTCGGGCCGGAGCCTGCACGCGCAGGAGATCGCGTTCAACGACATCCGGACGACGCTGCAGGCGCTCTACGCGATCTACGACAACTGCAACTCGCTGCACACGAACGCCTACGACGAGGCGATCACCACGCCGACCGAGGAGAGCGTCCGCCGGGCGCTCGCCATCCAGCTCATCATCAACCGGGAGCTCGGCCTGGCGCGGAACGAGAACCCGCTGCAGGGTGCGTTCATCATCGAGGAGCTGACGGACCTGGTCGAGGAAGCGGTCCTGCTCGAGTTCCGGCGGCTCGCCGAGCGCGGCGGCGTGCTGGGCGCCATGGAGCGGATGTACCAGCGGAGCCGGATCCAGGACGAATCGCTCCTCTACGAGTCCCGGAAGCACGACGGGACGCTGCCCATCGTCGGGGTCAACACCTTCCTCGACCCCAAGGGCTCGCCGACGATGGTTCCCGCCGAGGTGATCCGCTCGACGCCCGAGGAGCGGGCGTACGCGATCGCGAGCCGGGAGGCGTTCCAGCGCCGGAACGCGGAGCGCAGCCCGGGGGCGCTCGGCGAACTCCGGCGCACGGCACTCGCCGGCGGCAACGTCTTCGCGACGCTGATGGAGGCGGTGAAGTCGTGCACGCTGGGCGAGTTGTCGCGGGCGCTCTACGAGGTGGGCGGGCAGTACCGCCGCAACATGTAGCCGCCGCGCCGGTCCGGAAAACGAAGCGGCCCCGCCGGATGGCGGGGCCGTTCGCGTTCCGGGATGCGGCCGGCTCAGAAGCCGAGGCGGACGCCCGCGGAGATCGGGATGAGGCGCGCGTTCGTGCCCTCGGTGAAGACGTTGTGGAACCGGCCCTCGACGAAGAGGACGGCCGGCGAGGGGCCGAACTTGATATCGAAGCCGGCGCCCGCGTTCACGCCGAACTTGGTCACGCTGCCCGAGGCGTTCAGCGTGTTGTCGGTGACCTTGATGTTGTAGACGCCCACGCCGCCGATCAGGTACGGCTTGAACGCGCTGGACGCGGCCGTCGGGAAGGCGAAGACGACGTTCGCCGTGCCGTTGTAGATCTGCTGGTTGCCGTCGCCCGGCGCCTTGAAGCTGTTGCGCTGGTACATGCCGTCGATCTGGAAGCCCACCGGCGAGGCGGCGGGCTTGAAACGATAGAGGGCGCCCAGGTGCCAGCCGGTCTTGAGGCCGTCGCTCAGCGTGCCGGTGGGAATCGTGAGGCCACCGAAGCCGCCGATGGACGACTGCGCCTGCGCGGACCCGGCCCCAAAGGCGAGCACCAGCCCAGCGACGGCGAGACCCTTCACCAGACCCTTCATGCCTTCCTCCTCAACACGTTGATGGCCGCGCTGCGCGGCGGCCGGCGGGGCGCGACGGAAGCTGTCGCGCCGGGTGCCGGCGGCCTCAGCAAGTCTCGAACCAGCGTAGGAGGATTGGCTTATGCGACAGACAAGTTGTTACAGCAAAACGTTTTACGGCTGACGCCTCCGCTCCGCCAGCCGCGTGCCCGCTGCCGCGATCAGCAGGACGATGGCCAGCCAGACGGTCACCCTGTCCTGCGTCATGACACCCGCCCCGGCGACCACGAGTCCGGCCACCCAGAGCGCGAGGCGCCAGCGCGCGATCGTCACGGTCGGAGGAACCGGCCGATCGCCTCGCGGAACTCGGGCGTCGTCCGCGCGAGGGCGTTGATGCGGGCGCCGAGGGCGATGGCGTCGTCGAAGCTGCGGCCGTCGAGCTCGTAGAGGAGCTGCTTGGTGAGTGCCATCGCCGAGGGGCCGGCGGCGGCGAGCTGGAGGGCGAGGGTGCGCCCGGCACGCTCGAGCTCGGCGGCCGGGACCACGCGCGTGGCGAGGCCCAGGGCCGCGGCCTCCGCGGCGCCGAGCAGGCGCCCGGTGGCGACGAGGTCGAAGGCGACGCGCTCGCCGACCAGCCGGCGGAGCATGGTCATCACCATCGCCGGCACGAAGCCGCGCTGGATCTCGGGCCAGCCCAGCGTCGCGTCCTCCGCGAGCACGACCAGGTCGCACGCCGTGGCGAGGCCCGCGCCCCCCGCGAGGGCCCGGCCGTGCACCAGTGCCACGACCGGCCGTGGGAGGCGGCGGAGGCGCTGGAAGAGGGCGCCGAGGCGGAGGGCATCGCGCTCGTTCTCGGCGGGGTCACGGTCGGCGGAGGCGAGCAGTTCCTCGAGGTCCGCGCCGGCGCAGAAGTCCTTCCCCGCCCCGCGGAGCAGCACCACGCGCACCGCCGGGTCGAGCTCCGCCCGCTCGAGCGCCTCGTGGAGCGCCTCGACGAGCGGGAGCGACAGCGCATTGCGCTTGGCCGGCCGGTCGAGCGTGAGGCCGAGGACGCCATCCTCGACCGCGATGCCGAGGAGGCCGGTCACGGCAGGACGACCTCGGTGATCCAGGGGATCCCCTCCTCGCGCGGCAGGAACAGCAGGGCGAAGCCGCGCGCCCCCTCCGGCATCGGCCACGGGGCGGCGGGGCGCTCGAACCGGAGCGTGGCATGCCCGCCCTCGTCGGTGCGCCACTCTCCCTCGCCCTGCGCCGGCGCGGCGCGCACCATCGAGTCGGCGAGGAAGCGGACGGTCAGGTCGGCGCGCCAGGGCGCCCGCTCGGTCGCGTCGGCGAGCCCGGGGAACAGGACCAGTTCGGCGTGCGTCACCGCACGCACGGGGCCGCGCTGGTAGTCGAGGCGCCCGAAGGCGTAGTTGAGCGCCGACTTCTCGAGCTGCCGGCCCGCGCTGTCGAAGAGCGTGACCCCGAAGTCCGTGAACCGGCTCCACTGCGCCGGGTCCATCGCGACGTCCACCTGCACGCCGCGCGCCCACGCAGGGATCTCGAGCGGCACGCGGGGCCGCTCCCCCGGCCTCGCCTCCACCCGCAGCGTGCGCGTGGCGCCCACGAGGGCGAGCACCGCCATCCCGCTCGCCCCGGGCTGTCCGCTGAGGATCGCGTCCGCCGCGCCGTCGCGCACGGCCACCGCCGCACGCACGGGAGCGGGATCGAGGCGCACGCGCGCATGCGCCTCGGCGATCGCCGAGCCCTGCAGGACCAGTTCCCAGGTGCCGTCGGGCACCTCGTCCGCCGTGAGCAGGAACTCGGCGGCCTGCTCGCCCATCGCCGGCTGGCTGTGCCCGTCGCGATAGGGCATGCCGCCGGGCTCGTGCAGGAACGCCGTGACGCCCACGTCGCCGCCGGCATGCACGGCCACGTTGACGGGACGGCCGCGCTCGGTGCGGAACGGGATCCGCACGACGCCCGCAGCGGGAACGGTCACGTCCGCGAGCGTCACCGGCGCAGCCGGGTGCGGCACGACGATCGTGTTCACCAGCCGGGCGACCGGCCCGAGGGTCGAATCGGCGGGCCACGCGCTGACGGTCGCCGTGTACACCCCGGGCTTCGCGAGCGCGCTGCGGCGGTAGCGGAACGTCACGACCGCCGAATCCCCGGCCCAGGTGACCGTCGCCGGCGCCACGAGCCAGGTGGCGTCGCTCCGGAGCCGGAGCGGCAGGGGCCCGGTCGCCGAGCGGCGGAGCACGAACGCCTGCAGCGTGTCCCCCGGCGCGCGGAGGCCGGCGGGCCGGAAGGCGGCCGTGACCCCGGTGCCGCCGAGGGCGCGCACCGACACGTGCGGCACGGTCCTGCCGGGCGCGAGCCACGCCCACGCCCGACGCACGTCGGGGACGCCGGTGCCCTGGTCGAGCGGCGTGGCGCCGGGGAGCGGCTGGGCGGTGACCATGAGCGCCTGCCGGATCGTCCACGCGTCCGCCGCGACCTTCGCCTGCGCGAGCGCGGAGCGCAGGAGCGCCGCGAGGCCGGCGGCGTGGGGCGAGGCCATGCTCGTGCCCCCCTCGCGCTCGCCACCGGTGTCCCAGCGCGGGACGGTCGAGTAGGCCACGCCCGGGGTGGCGAGGCTCATCGCGAACTCGCCGCCGCGCGAGCTGAAGTCGGCGATCACGTCCGGCGTGCCGGGCCCCTCCTGCGCGAACACGCCCGGGAAGACGGCGGAGACGCCGATGGCGCGCGTCGCCGAGCCCGGGAAGCCGAGGGTCGAGAGGCCGGGACCGTCGTTGCCCGCGCTGATGGTGAAGACGACGTCCGGGTGCGCGGCGAGCACCGAGTCCACGAGCCGGTCGATCCGCGCGGTCCCCTCCCGCTCGTTCCCCACGCCGAAGCTCATGTTCATGACGAGCGGGAGCCGGCGGGCCTCGGCGAAGCGGATCGCGTAGTCCATCGCGGCCAGCATGCTGCCGTCGGTCGAGATGCCGCCCTGCGCATCGTCGGCGATCTTGAGGCCGAGGAGCTGCGCCCCGGGCGCGACGCCGTCGAAGCCCCGCACGCCGTAGATGTCGTGCCCCGCGGCGATGCCGGCCACGTGGGTGCCGTGGCCGCTCGTGTCGAAGAAGAGGTCGAGGACCGGGGTGCCGGCGGAATCCGCGAGGTTGACGGCGAGGTTGAGCCGCGGCGGCCGTCCGCCGAGCGACCAGGCGAGCGTCTCGCGGGCCACGAGGAAGTCGTGCACCGGCCGCTCGCCGGCGAGCGAGCCGTCGCCGTCGGTGTCGGCGAGGAGGACCCAGCCGTCGCTCGCGTGCGCGACGACGAGCGGCAGGCGGCCGTCGGCGCGGCCGTCGCCGTCGAGGTCGGCGGCGGCGGGATCGCCGAGCGGGAGCTCGTCGAGGGTGCCGGCGTACCAGGGCCCGGCGGCGTCCAGGGCGGCGACGCGGCTCGCGCCGCGGAGCCAGCGGCCGCCGACCGGGAGGGAGTCACCCACCGGGCGCACGCGCGCGAGCGCGATCCGCCCCTCGCGGGAGAAGTCGCGCAGGTCGAGGACCTTCCGGTCGCCGGTGCTCGTGCTCTCGAGGCCCGCGACGCCGGGATCGAGGCCGCTGTCGAGGATGGCGATGAGCACCCCGCGCCCGTCCCAGGTCGGGTGCGCGCGCCGGAACTCGTCCACGCCCGTCGTCGCGAGCGGCATCCACCCCGCCCGGAAGGCCACGTCGGGCGGCGCCACCGGTCGCGGCTCGGGCCGCGCGGGCACCGGCGGCGGCGCTGGCGCGGCGGGCGTCGTGACCGCCGTCCCGCCCGCCACGGGCGCGGCCGCCACGGGAGCCGGCGCCGGGGCCGGGGTCGGCGCGGGTCCGCCCGCGCCACCGGCGCAGGCGGCGAGGAGGGCGACCGCGGGGAGCGCGGTGCGCGCGACACGCGACATCAGGGAGCTCCTGGCACGTCGAGCGAAGGGAGGACGAACGGGCCGAGGTGCGGCCCGGCCCAGTTGGCGGTGACGCGGAGGAGGAAGGCGAGCGCGTCCCGCGTCTCCTCCGGGGTGACGATGGCGTCCACGAAGCCGCGGGCCGCGGCGTAGCGGGCGTCGAGCTGGTGCTCGTAGTCGGCGCGCATCTCATCCACCGCCTGCCGGAGCTCCTCGGGGACCGGGGCGCCGGACCTCTGCGCGGCCTGCACCTCGGGGGCGAGCGTCGCGCGCGCGCGCTGCGCCTCCTCGATCGCGGGGCCGTGCACCGCCATCACGGCCGACTCGCCCTCCATCACCGCCATCCGGCCCGTGGGCCACGAGAGGATGAAGTCGGGGTCGAAGCCCTGGCCCGCCATGGCGTAGTACCCGGCGCCCGAGGCGTGGTTCGTGGTGAGGACCAGCTTCGGCACGGTCGCGGTCGCCATCGCCTCGACGAAGTGCGCGCCCGCGCGGATGATCCCCGACTCCTCGGCGTCGGGCCCCACCATGAAGCCGCTCACGTCCTGCACGAAGAGGAGCGGGAGCCGCTCGCGGTTCGCCGTCTCGATGAAGTACGCGACCTTCTCCGCGCTCTCCGTGTAGACGATCCCCCCGAAGCGGGGGCGCTCGCCCGCACGCCCCTTGATCACCCCGCGCGCGTTGGCGATCACCGCCACCGGCCACCCGCCGATCCGCGCGTGGCCGCAGAGCATCTCCCTGGCCACCTCCGGCTGGAACTCCTCCAGGCGCCCGCCGTCGAGGAGGCAGGCGAGCACCTGGTGCACGTCGTAGGAGAGGCGGTGGTCGTGCGGGAGGAGGTCGTAGAGGTCGGCGGCGGGCCGCGCGGCGGGCTGCGGCTCGGTCACGGCGTGCCGGACGCCCCCGACGCGCGGGAGCCGGCCGACGTAGGCGCGGAGCTGCGCGAGGCACTCCGCGTCGTTGGCGGCGCGATAGTGCGCGACGGCACTCCGCTCGGTGTGGGTACGCGCCCCCCCGAGCGACTCGGCGTCCACCGTCTGGCCGGTGGCACCCTTCACGAGGTTCGGCCCGCCGAGGCCCATGAAGCTCGTCCCGTCCACCATGAAGATCACGTCGGAGAGCGCGGGCAGGTACGCGCCGCCGGCGATGCAGCTGCCCATGACGGCGCTCACCTGGGGGACGCGCAGGTAGCGGCGCATGAGCGAGTTGTAGTAGAAGATCCGCGCCGCGCCGTACTGGCCGGGGAAGACGCCGCCCTGGTACGGCAGGTTCACGCCGGCGCTGTCCACGAGGTAGATGATCGGGATGCGCTGGCGCATCGCGATCTCCTGCGCGCGGAGGATCTTGGTGATCGTCTCCGGCCACCAGCTGCCCGCCTTCACCGTGGCGTCGTTGGCGACGACCACCACCTCGCGCCCCTCCACGACCCCGACGCCGGTGATCACGCCGGCGCCGGGCGCCTGCCCCTCGTAGCGGTCGTGCGCCACGAGGAGCCCCACCTCGAGCCAGGGGGCCCCGGGGTCGAGCAGCCGCTCGACGCGCTCGCGCGGCCCGAGCTTCCCCTGCTGGTGCATCTTCCGCACGCGGGCGGCGCCCCCGCCCTCCCGCAGCGTGGCCGCGAGGGCGAGGTACTGGTCGGTCAGGGCGCGGAGGCGCCCCGTCTTCGGGGCGGGCGTCGAGTCGGCGCGGGGCATGGGTTCCCGGGCGGCGGGGTCGGGGCGGCGGCTCACGCGGCGCGGCCGGCGAGCAGGAGGTCGGGCAACTCGCGGACCGCGCGGATCACCGGCACGTCCCGCACGCCGGCGCCGCCGGCGGGGTCCACCAGCACGGCGCGCATCCCGGCGGCGCGCGCCCCGACGACGTCCACCTCGTAGAGGTCACCGACGTAGAGCGCCTCGCCGGCGCCGACGCCGAGGCGGTCGAGGGCGTGATGGAAGATCCGGGCGTCGGGCTTCTCGATCCCCACCTCGCCCGAGTCCACGACGAACTCGAAGTGACCGTCGAGCCCCGCGGCGGCGAGCGCGGCGGCGGCACGCCCGTCGCTGTTGGACACGACGGCGAGGCGGAGCCCCGCCGCCCGGAGGCGCTCGAGCGCCTCGGCGGTGCCGGCCTCCACGCTGCCCCAGAGGTGCCGTTCGTGGTGCAGCGCCAGGAGCACCGCCGCGAGTTCCTCCTCGCGCTCGGCGGGCACGCCGGCGCCCGCGAAGAGGGCGAGGAGGAACCGCCGCCCCCGCTCGCGGTCGGTGAGCGCTCCCTGCTCCATTGCGCGCGCCGCGGCCGGGGCCGCGGCCCGGAGCGCCGCCTCGGAGAGCGGCAGGGCCAGCGCCTCCCCGACCCGGGCGGCAAGCCGCCCGTAGTCGAGGAAGATGAGGGTGTTCCCCGCGTCGAAGAGGACCGCGCGCGGGATCACCGGAAGCGCAGCAACCCGGCGAGCCCGCGGAGCTTCTTCGCCGCCTCCGGCTCGAAGACGACGTTGATCGGCACGTGCTGGCGGAGCGCGTCCTCGATCGCCTCGTCCACCACGTCCACGACCGGCAGCGCCTCGCCCTCGCCCCGCGCGTCGGCGGGGTCGAGGACCAGCCGCCCGGTCGCGCTGCAGCGGTAGCCGGGCTCCGCCGCGTCGGCGTCCACCAGCAGCGTACGGACCTGGCCGCGGGCGAGCGCCCTGAGCGTCTCCGCGATGCCGTTCACCGCCCAGCGCTCGCCGACCTTGGATCGCACCTCGGCGACGAGCGCGCGCTCCTCCTCGCGCTTGGCGGCGGCGCGCACCTCGAGCGTCGCCGCGTGCACCGCGGCCGGGCTCAGCTCCTTCGGGTTGAGCTTCACCGTCCCGAACAGCCGGCCCCGCAGGTCGGGGTGCAGGAACGGCGCGAGCACGCCGGCGTCGGCCCCGGGGCCGGCAAGGACGATGCCGTGCGCCGCCTCCCGGCGGTCCAGCGTGTAGAGCTCCCGGGCCACCGAATCGGCGTGGCGCTGGCGCTCCTCCCGGATGCGGTTGTTGTAGCTGTGCTCGCCCCAGCCTGGGCCGTCCTGGTCGCCCCGGTAGCGGCCGCCGCGGGTGCTGGCCGAGACGAGCGAGGACACTTCGCGCGCGGCGTCCGCCGTGACCGCGAAGATCCGCGCGGACGTCCGGTCCATCACGACGGTGTAGAGCCGGCCGAACTCCTCCTGCACGGCCACCAGCTCGCGGACGAGCGGCGTCCGGTCCACGGCGAGGCGCGAGCGGTGCACCGAGGGCAGCGGCACCGCCTCGAAGAGCTTCCTCGGCCCGCAGGCGAAGAGCGCGATGCCGTTGGCCGATGGGAGGTTCCCGGGCGACCCGAGGTAGGCGAGGATGCGCGCCAGGTCCCTCGACACCTCCTCCTGCACCGTGCGCTCGAGCCCGAGTCGCGGGAGGACCGCCTCCAGGTCGCGCACGCGGTTCTTGAGCTTGATCAGGTACTTGCCACGCACGCGGTCGCGCGGCTCGAGCTTGAGGTAGCAGCTGACGACCCGGTGGGTGCCGGCCTCGAACGCCGTGAGGCGCCGGAGCGCCGCATCCACCGTTCCCGTCCCCTTCGCGCGCCCGCGCGCCAGCGTCATCGTCGCCATGTCGTCCTCCTTGCGTCGCGTCCCGCGCCGGGCCGGCACGGGAGCGGAAAGCTGCCGCCACTCCCCGACGGGAGCAAGGCGGCGGTCACGCGGCGTGCGCGGGCGCGGCGAGGAGCCGCTCCGCCAGCGCCAGCGCCTCCGCGTAGGTCTCCACGAACCGCTCGGCGCCCACCTCCCCCTCGACGCCCGCGCGCGCCAGCGCCTCGCGCACGCGGGGCTGCACCCCGGCCAGGATCACGCCGGTCCCCTCGGCGCGGGTGCGCCGGAGCACGTCGCGCAGCACGCTGATGCCGGTCGCGTCCACCACCGGCACCCGGCGCATGCGCAGGATCAGCATCCGCGGCCGCGAGCCCGTGCCGAGCATCGCGTCCTTGAACGTCTCGGCGGCCCCGAAGAAGAACGGGCCGTTGATGTCGTACACCGCGGCGCCGGCCGGCACGCGAAGCGCCCGCCCGCGCGCCCGGGCCGCCTCGGCCTCCACGTCCTCGTCGTCGCTGAACTCCGCGCTGATGGCCTGCACGTCGGTCACGTCGCTCATGCGCTTCATGAAGATGAAGGCCGAGAGCACGAGCCCGACCTCGACCGCCACGGTGAGGTCCACGAGCACGGTCAGGACGAAGCTCACGAGCAGCACCAGCACGTCGCTCCGCGGGGCACGCAGGTGCGCGCGGAAGGTGCGCCACTCGCTCATGTGGTAGGCGACGACGACGAGGATGCCGGCGAGCGTCGCCATCGGGATGAGCGCCGCCCAGCGGCCGAAGAAGAGCGCCACCAGCAGGACGAAGAGGGCGTGGACCATGCCCGCCACGGGGGTGCGCCCGCCGTTGCGGACGTTGGTCGCCGTGCGGGCGATCGCCCCGGTGGCCGGGATACCGCCGAAGAGCGGCGACGCGATGTTCGCCACGCCCTGCGCCACGAGTTCCATGTTGGACCGGTGCCGGCTCGCGATCATCCCGTCCGCGACGACGGCGGAGAGGAGCGACTCGATCCCGCCCAGCATCGCGATGGTGAAGGCGGGCTGGACGAGCCGGGCGAGGTCGTCCCACCCGATCGCGGGGAGCCGCGGCGCCGGGAGCGCGGCGTGGATCTCGCCGAACCGGCTGCCGATCGTCTCGACCGGGAGGCCCGCGAGGTGCACCACGACGGTCGTCGCGACGAGCGCGACGAAGGGCCCCGGGACCCGCGTGCGGATCCGGGGCCACAGGAGCAGGATCGCGATCGTCCCGAGGCCCACGCCGAGCGCGGCAGGCGAGACCGCCCCGACGTTGCCGAGGTAGGTGCGCCACTTGCCGACGAAGTCCGCGGGAAGCGCCGCGAGGCGGAGCCCGAGGAGGTCCTTCACTTGCCCGCTGAAGATGATGACGGCGATCCCGGAGGTGAACCCGGTGATGACCGGGTGCGGGATGAACTTGATCGCGCCGCCGAGCCGGGCCACGCCCAGTGCCACGAGGAGCACGCCGGCCATGATCGTGGCCACCGCGAGGCCGTCGTAGCCGTACTTCTGGACGATGCCGTACACGATGACGACGAACGCGCCGGTCGGCCCGCCGATCTGCACGCGCGAGCCGCCAAGCGCGGAGACGAGGAAGCCGGCGACGATGCTCGTGAAGAGCCCGCGCTCGGGCGGGACGCCGCTCGCGATCGCGAACGCGATGGCGAGGGGGAGGGCGACGATCCCGACGATGACGCCCGCGCCGACGTCCGCCGCGAACTGCGCGCGGGTGTAGCCCCGGAGGGTCGTGGCCAGCTTGGGCACCAGCATCGCGGGACGGTCCTCGGTCGCGGGCTCAGAGCAGCAGCGTGCTCGCGAGCCCGAGCAGCAGCCAGAAGCCGCAGACGTCGGTGAAGGTCGTGACGAAGATGGACGAGGCGATCGCCGGGTCCACCCGGAACCGCTCGAGCAGGATCGGGATGAAGCCGCCGGCGAACCCCGCGACGAGGAGGTTGCCGGCCATCGCGAGGAAGACGACCAGCCCGAGCATCGGCCCCTGGTGGAGCAGCACCGCCACCAGCGCGACGACGAGGCCGTTGGCGAGGCCGTTGATGAGCCCCACGACCATCTCCTTCCCCACCACGCGGCTGAACTCGCTCGGGGAGATGAGCCCGAGGGCCAGCCGGCGCACCGTGACGGCGAGCGCCTGCGTGCCGGCGTTGCCGCCCATCCCCGCGATGATCGGCTGCCAGGCGGCGAGCACCACGATCCGGGCCACGACGTCCTTGAAGGCGTAGACCACGGCGCCCGCGAGGAACGCGGTGACGAGGTTCACGTAGAGCCAGGGGAGCCGGCTCCGCACCGCGGCGAGCCAGCTGCCGCCGAGCTCCTCGTCCGGCGAGGTGCCGCCGAACTTGAGGATGTCCTCCGTCGCCTCCGCCTCGACCACGTCGGTCACGTCGTCGAAGGTGACGCAGCCCAGGAGCCGGCGGTCCTCGTCCACGACCGGCACGGCGGCGAGGTTGTGGCGGGCCATGACCCGCGCCACCTCCTCCTGGTCGGTCTCCGGCCCCACCGTCTCCGCCGGCTCCTCCATCAGCTCCCGCACCGGCCGCGCCGGCGCGTTGGTCGCGAGCGCCCGGAACGAGATCGTCCCCATGAGGTGGCGCCGGGCGTCCACGACGTACACCTCGTAGAAGTCCTCGAGCTCCTCCGCCTGCCGCCGGACCTCGTCGAGCGCCGCCCCCACCGTGGCCGTGTCGGGCACGGTCACCATGCGGGTGGTCATCAGGCCGCCCGCCGACTCTTCGTCGTAGACGAGCAGCTTCTCCACCTCGGCGCGATCCTCGTCCTCCACCTCGGAGAGGATCCGCTCCTGCTCCGCCGGCTCGAGCTCGCCGAGGATGTCGGCCGCGTCGTCGTCGGCGAGCTCCTCGACGATCTCCGCCGCCTGGCCCGGGTCGAGCGCGGCGAGGGTCTCCTCGGGGTGCTCCTCCTCCGGCATCTCGACCAGCGCCTGGCTCGAGACTTCCGGCGGGAGCGCCTGCACGGCGGTGACGCGCTCGTCGTCCTCGAGCGCGGCCAGGACGTCCGCGAGGTCCACCGGGGCGAGCTCGGCGGCGCGCCGCGCGAACTCGTCGAGCCGGCCCGCGCGGACCAGCGCGACGTGCTCCCCGACCAGCTGCTCGCGCTCGGCGATGTCGCTCACGCGGCACCCTCCGGGAGGGGGACGGGGGCCGGCGGGACCGGCCGGATGACGACGCGCTCGATGCGCGTCGGGGAGGCCTGCAGCACGTCGAACTCGAGCCCGGCGGCGACGAAGCGCTCCCCGGCGTTCGGGATCCGGCCCGCGAGCTCCGCCACGAGCCCGCCGATCGTGGCGGCGCGCGCCGGCGGGAGGCGCACGTCGAAGCGCTCCTCCACGGCGTCGCGCGCAAGGCCGCCGTCGGCCTCGAGCAGCGGCGCCCCGGCGCCCGGCGCCACCGGCTCGTCCTCGGCGATCTCGCCCACCATCGCCTCGAGGAGGTCGTCGAGCGTCACGACCCCCAGGGTGCCGCCGTACTCGTCGAGCACGACCGCCATGTGCCGCCGCTCCCGCTGCATGTCCACCAGCAGGTCGGCGCACCCGCGGCTCGCCGGCGCGGCCGTCACCGGCCGCACCGGGAGGGGCGCGCCGGGCCGGAGGCGGAAGAGGTCGAAGGCGTGCAGCATGCCGACGATCTCGTCGAGCGTGCCGCGGAAGACCGGGATCCGGCTGTAGCCGCTCTGGGCGAACACCGCCGTGATCTCCTCGACCGGCGCGTACTCGCTGATCGCGACGATGTCCGTGCGCGGCGTCATGACCTCGCGCACCGGCCGCTGGGCGAAGGTGAGCACGCCCCCCATCAGCGACAGCTCCCCCTCGGCGTCCGCGTCGAGCGAACCGCCCTCGCGCTGGATCGCGCGGAAGCGCTGCTGCGGCCCGGCCGCCGGCAGGAGGAGCCCGACGAAGCGGGCCCACGGCCGGAGCGCCGGCAGCACCGCGCGCGCCACCGCCTCCGCCCGCCGCTCCGTGAGCCAGCGCGGAAGGAAGTACCCGGCCGCGAGCACCACGGGCACGCCGACGAAGACGAGGCCGCCGAGGGACGGGAGCACCCCCTCGCCGACGACGAGCGCCGGCAGCGACGCACCCAGGACGAGCACGCCGAGCGCCGTCGTGGACGACGCCGCGACGAGGAGCGTCTCGACCTCGCCGAGGCGCCCCGTCTCGGCCGGGACGCCCCGGAGCCGCGCGGCGACGTAGCGCGCGAGCTCCGCACGGCTCGTGGCCACCAGCGCGCCGCCCGCGGTGGCGCCGAAGGCCGCGACGACGAGCCCCAAGAGGAACACGGTCCAGATCACCGGGCCGCCTCCTCGGGCGCGGGCGCCTCGGCGGGGAGGCGCTTCACCGTCACGCGGCGCACCCGGCGGCGCGCCACCTGCTCGACGGTCAGGGTGAAGCCGTCGAGGGTGAGCTGCTCCCCCGCGCGCGGGACGCGGCCGAGCTCCGCGAGGACGAGCCCGCCCACGGTGCTCACGTCCTCCCGGGCGAACCGGTGGCCCAGCAGCCCCTCCAGCTCGGTGAGCCCGACGCCGCCCTGCACCCGCCACGCGTCCCCGCCGAGCGCCGTCACGGGGGCCACCTCGTCGATGTCGTGCTCGTCGCGGATCTCGCCGACGATCTGCTCGAGGATGTCCTCGAGCGTCACGATGCCGGCCGTCCCGCCGAACTCGTCCACCACCACGGCCAAGTGGCCCGGGCCGCGCTTGAAGTCCCGGAGCTGGCGGTCGAGCGTCTTCCCCTCGGGGACGAACGCCGCGGGCCGGATCAGCTCGGGCCACGGCGCGTCCGCCTCGGGCCCGGAGAGCCGCGCGAGGACGTCCTTGGCGTACAGGACGCCCGCCACGTTGTCGGGGTGGCCGTCGTAGACGAGGAGCCGCGCGTGCTCCGACGCGCGCAGCATCGCGACGACCTCGTCCCGGTCCATCATCACGTCCACCGCGGCGATGTCGATGCGCGGCGTCATCACCTCGGCGACGGTCGTCTCGCGGAGGGCGAAGACGCCGGTGAGCATGTCGCGCTCCCCCGCCTGAGCCGCACGGGCCGGCGTCGGCGCGGCACCGGCGCGGGCCTCGAGCCGGGCGAAGGCCCGCAGGACCGGCCCGAACGGCACGAGCGTGCCGAGCGCCGCGGCGCGCGCGGGGCGCGCCAGCTCGGGGGCGAGGGTCCCGAGGAGCCGCGGCAGCAGGTCGCCCACGACCCAGACGAGCGCGACGGCGGCGACGAGCCGCGCGACGCCCGCGAGCCCCGGCCAGGTCCACCACGCCATCGCGCCGCCCGCGGCGACGCCGGCGAGCACGAGGAGCAGCAGGTGGCAGAGGTGGAGGCTGCGCGCCTCGGCGAGCGGCGAGCGCAGGCGGAGCTGCCCCGCGAGCGCGCGGGGGCGGTCGGGGTCCGCCTCCGCGGCGAGGGCGAGCCAGGCCGCCCAGAACGTGAGCGCGATCGCGACGAGCGGCGCGAGGAAGAGCTGGAGGGCCGCCATCAGGCGAGCGCCTCGACGTAGCGTTCCTGCCGCCGCCACATCGGCGAGCGCTCCCGCTCGGGCCCCTCGGGGTGGTCGTGCCCGAGGACGTGGAGGGTGCCGTGGACGACGAGGCGCACCAGCTCGCGGCGGAGCGGGATCCGCCGGCGGCGCGCCTCCCGCTCGGCCGCCCAGCGGCAGACGTACACGTCGCCGGCGAGCCCGCCGCCGGGCTGCGGGAGCCCGAAGGCGATCACGTCGGTGGGGCGGTCGTGGCCGAGCCAGCGGGCGTTGAGGGCGCGCATGGCGTCACGGCCGAGGAAGGTGACGGAGACCTGCGCGCGGCGGCGCTCCCCGGCCAGCACGGCGGCCACCACCCGTCGCACCGTCGCCGCCGGGAGCGCCGGCCGCCGCCCCGCCACCCGCACCTCGCCCGGTGCGCCCGCCGCGCCCCGCGTCATCGCTAGCCGTTCTGGTCCTCGGCGTACGCGCGGATGATCTCCTTCACCAGCCGGTGGCGGACGACGTCACCCTCCCCCAGGTAGCAGAAGGCGATGCCGTCGATGCCGGGCAGGACCCGCTCCACCTGCACGAGGCCGGAGTCCTCTCGGCGCGGGAGGTCGATCTGCGTCTTGTCGCCCGTCACGACGGTCTTGCTGTTCGCGCCGAGCCGCGTCAGGAACATCTTCATCTGCGCGCCGGTCGCGTTCTGGGCCTCATCGAGGATGATGAACGCGTCGTTGAGCGTCCGCCCGCGCATGTAGGCGAGCGGGGCGATCTCGATCGTGCGGGTCTCGAGGGCGCGCTGCACGCGGTCGTGCGGCATCATGTCCTCGAGCGCGTCGTAGAGCGGCCGCAGGTAGGGGTCCACCTTCGCCTGCAGGTCGCCCGGCAGGAAGCCGAGGGACTCGCCCGCCTCGACCGCGGGGCGCGCGAGGACGATGCGCCGGACGCGCTTGCGCGCGAGTGCCTCGACCGCCTTCGCCACCGCGAGGTACGTCTTGCCCGTGCCCGCCGGCCCGATGCCCACCACGATGTCGTTCTGGGCGATCGCCTGCAGGTACTCGCGCTGCCCCTGGGTCTTCGCGACGATCGCGCGCCGGAGCCCGGGCAGCACGATGCGCCCGTCGGCGGCCTGCGCCGGGAGCTCCGTCACCTGGCCGTCGGCGGCGAGGCGCTGCACGTCCTCCGGGGTCACCGCCTCGCCCATGCGGGCGAGGTCGATCATCCCCTGGATCACCGGCGTGGCGCGCTCGACGAGCTCGAGCGGGCCCGCCACGGTGAGGGCGTCGCCGCGGAAGCCGACGCGCACGCCGAGGGAGCGCTGCAGCTCGAGGAGGTTCGCGTCGGCCACCCCGGCGAGGAGCAGCGGGTCGGCGCCCTCCGTGGAGAGGCGATGGGAGACGTCGTCGGCCACGCGGTCAGTCCGTCCGCACCCGGAGGTGCAGCACCTGGAGGTCGTCGTCGTTGACCGGCGTCGGCGCACCCTCGAAGAGCGCGCGCGCCGCGGTCGTCTTGGGGAACGCGATCACGTCGCGGAGCGACGGCGCGCCCGCCAGCAGCATCGCGATCCGGTCGAAGCCCAGCGCGAAGCCGCCGTGCGGCGGGGCGCCCGCCGCGAGCCCGTCGAGCAGGAAGCCGAAGCGCCGGCGGATCTCGGCCTCGGGAATCCCGAGCAGCCGGAAGATCACCTGCTGCACCGCGGGGTTCGTGATCCGGATGGAGCCGCTCCCGAGCTCGTTGCCGTTGTACACCGCGTCGTAATGGAGCGCGCGGCACTCCCACGGGTGCGACTCGAGCTTGTGCACGTCGTCGGCGTGCGGGGCCGTGAACGGATGGTGCGCCGGCACGTGCGCCCCGGTGGCCGGGTCCAGCTCGAAGAGCGGGAAGTCCACCACCCAGCAGAAGGCGTGCGCCGTGGACGGCGTGACGCCCGGGCGCCGGCAGAGGTGCGTACGGACGTTGTGCAGCGCGGGCGACGTGACCGTGTCCGGGCCCGTCACCGCCAGCAGCAGGTCCCCCTCGGCGCCGCCGAGGCGCTCGAGGAAGGCGGCCCCGACCGCCTTCACCCCCTGGCCCTCCCACCCGGCCGCGGTGCGCCGCGCCCAGATGAGCCCGCCCGCGCCGCCATCCTTCGCCGCGGCCGTGAACTGGTCGAGCTCCTTGCGGCTCACGCTCCCGAGCCCCGGCGCCACGATGCCCCGGAGCCGCCCCTTCGCGGCGAGCGCCTCGTGCACGAACGGGGCGGCGTCGGGGCCGACGTGCGCCGAGAGGTCCCGCAGTTCGAAGCCGAAGCGAAGGTCCGGCTTGTCGATGCCGTAGCGCTCCATCGCATCGCGCCACGCGAGGCGCGGGAACGGCGTCGCGACCGCGTGCCCCGCCTCGGCCCAGAGGTCCACGAGCACCCGCTCGATGCACCCCTGCACGTCCTCCGCGGTGACGAAGGACGCCTCGAGGTCGATCTGGGTGAACTCCGGCTGCCGGTCGGCCCGCAGGTCCTCGTCGCGGAAGCAGCGCGCGATCTGGAAGTAGCGGTCGTAGCCCGCCACCATGAGCAGCTGCTTGTAGATCTGCGGCGACTGCGGCAGCGCGTAGAACTCGCCCGGGTGGATCCGGCTCGGCACCAGGTAGTCCCGGGCGCCCTCGGGGGTGGGCTTCGTCAGGATCGGCGTCTCGACCTCGAGGAAGTCGAGCTCGGTGAGCGTCCGCCGCGCCCGCTGCAGCAGGCGGTGGCGCAGCACGAGGTTCGCCTGCAGCTCGGGGCGGCGGAGGTCGAGGATGCGGTGCTTGAGGCGGAGCTCCTCCGCGGGCAGTTCCTCGCCCTCCTTGCGCGCGACCGGGATCGCCGGCGTGGCGGCCGGCCCCGCCACCTCGAGCGCGGTGACGTGCACCTCGATATCGCGCGTCGCGAGCGCGCTGTCGCGCGCGCTCTCGGGACGCAGGTCCACCGTGCCCGTCACCAGCAGGACGGACTCGGTCCCCGCCTCCGCGGCGCGCGCCATGACCTCCGGCGGCGTCCAGCGGGGGTCGCACGAGAGCTGCACGATCCCCGCGCGGTCGCGCAGGTCGATGAACACGAGGCCGCCCAGGTCGCGCTTGCGGTGCACCCACCCGCCGAGCCGGACCACTTGCCCCACCTCCGCCCGCGACAGCGCCCCGCACCGGTGTGTGCGCAGGGACGTGGCGCTCGCCGTGACCGCACCCGTCATGCGTGCGCTCCCGCCTGCCGAACCTCGATCGTCGTCATCCCGTTCCTCGTCTGGCGCGCCGGCACCCGGCGCTGCGCTGGCTTGATGAAGGGCTTCCTTGGACAAGGTAACCCGCGCGCCGAAGCGATGCAAGCGATTGTTTTGCCTAGATTTAGACCACTTTCACGTGATCTTGCAACGGGCGCGGCACACAGCCGTCCGCGGGCCCGCTCCGGGCCCCGGAAGCCCGCGCGGGGCTTATCTTTCGGCCATGACGAGCCGCCGCGCCGAGGCCCCCGCCTCCCTGCTCGACCTGACACCCGCCGCCGCGCGGGAGCGTCTCGCCGCCTGGGTGCAGGCGGCCGGCCTCCCCGCGTACCGTGCGACGCAGCTGCACCGGCGCCTGTGGCTGCAGCCGGTGGCGGCATGGGCCGATGCGACCGACCTGCCGAAGGCGCTCCGGGAGCAACTCGACCGGGAGCTGCCCCTCCCCCGGCTCGAGGCGGTGACGATCCAGCAGTCGCAGGACGGGACGCAGAAGTTCCTCTGGCGCCTGCACGACGGCGAGCTGGTCGAGTCGGTCCTGATCCCCTCCGGGACGCGCCGCACGCTGTGCATCTCCTCTCAGGCGGGGTGCGCGCTGGGCTGCGTCTTCTGCGCCACCGGCACGATGGGCTTCCGGCGGAACCTCTCCCCCGCGGAGATCGCGGGGCAGGTGCGGGAGGTGGTGCTCCGCGACCCGGCCGACAAGCCGACCAACATCGTGTTCATGGGGATGGGCGAGCCGCTCCTCAACTGGCCGGCGGTGGACGTGACGCTCACGATCCTCAACGACCCCGAGGGCCTCGGCATCGGGGCGCGGCACATCACGGTCTCCACGGTCGGCATCCTGCCCGGGATGGCCGAGTTCGCGAAGCGGCCGGAGCAGTTCCGGCTCGCGATCTCGCTGCACGCGCCGACGGCGGAGCGGCGGCGCGCGATCATGCCCGTGGAGAAGAAGTACGACCTAGCGGCCGTGCTCGAGGCGGCGAAAGCGTTCCGGAAGCGCGTGACCTTCGAGTACGTCCTGATCAGCGGCCGGAACGACACCGATGCCGATGCCGACCGCCTGGCCGCGCACGCGAAGAAGCTCGGCGCGCTCGTGAACCTGCTCCCGCTCCACCCGGGCGGGGAGGCGGGGCTCGCGCCCACGCCGGCCGGCCGCATCCGCGCGTTCGCCGAGCGCCTCCGGGCGCACGGCGTCGAGGCCTCGGTGCGCCGGAGCCGGGGCCTCGACATCAACGCCGCGTGCGGCCAGCTCCGCGTCGAGGTGGAGCGGAAGCGGCGTCGCGCCGCCGCGGGCGATCCCGCCGCCTGAGCGCCGGCGGGGCCCCCGGACGAACGACGGCGCGCCGGTCGGGGACCGGCGCGCCGTGATCGTGTCGGCGGGCAGGCGGCGCCCTCAGCCCGTCCAGCCCAGGCCCGTCGCCACGCAGTTGAACGAGAGCAGGAGGCCCTGCAGCGCCTCCCGTGCGG
Source organism: Gemmatimonadales bacterium (assembly GCA_037916975.1). GTDB lineage: Bacteria > Gemmatimonadota > Gemmatimonadetes > Gemmatimonadales > GWC2-71-9 > JAGGAG01. Next base: position 48,715 of record JBAIWX010000150.1, on the reverse strand, counting down.
CCTCGCCGGAGGCGCCGCGATACTCGCGCAGGTAGGCGACCTGGAGCCGGCTCGCCTCGCGTACCGTCGGCTGGCGCCGCATGTACTGGCGGACGTAGCGGGGGAACCGCTCGGCGACCGACGACGCCCCGGTGACGCGCAGGACCGCGCGGACGGTCCGGTGGTATTCCTCCTCCACCATCCCGAAGACCTCGTCCCGGGCCCGCGCATCCGGCACCAGCGCGGCGAACTCGCGCGCGATGTCGAGGTCCACCTTCACGAGGGTCTTCTCCACCTCGTCGATGATGAGGCGGAAGAGCCGCGAGTCCTGGAACATCCGCCGGAGCAGCCGCTCCCCGCGCTCGCCACGCACCTGCAGGAAGGTCTCGAGCCCGGCGCCCACCCCGAACCATCCCGGCACGTTGTGCCCGTTCTGGCTCCACGCGAAGACCCACGGGATGGCCCGCAGGTCGCCGAGCGAGCGCGCGCCGAACCGCCGCGCGGGCCGGGAGCCGAGGTTGAGGAGCGCGATCTCCTCGAGGGGGCTCGCCTGCTGGACGTACGCGAGCAGGTCGGGGTGCTCCACGAACCGGCGATAGGCCGCGAAGGACGCGCCGGAGATGGCCTCCAGCGCCTCGTCGTACTCGCCGACCGGCTTGAGCGCCGCCTCGCGCTCGGAGACGAGCGCGTGCTGCAGCACCGCCGAGGCGAGCAGCTCGAGCTGGTACCCGGCGGTGCCGCGGTTGGCGTACTTGTACGACACGACCTCGCCCTGCTCGGTGAGGCGGAACCAGCCGTTGATGGAGCCGGCGGGCTGGGCGGCGATCGCGCGCCCCGTCGGCGCTCCGCCCCGGCTCACCGAGCCGCCGCGCCCGTGGAAGAAGCCGATCGGCACGCCGAGCTCGCGCCCGAGGCGGGTGAGGCGCATCTGGGCGGTGTAGAGCTCCCAGTTGGCGGTGAAGAAGCCGCCGTCCTTGTTGGAGTCGGAGTAGCCGATCATCACCTCCTGCACGCCGCCCTGGTCACGGAGGCTGCGCCGCACGAGCGGCACGGCGAGCAGTTCGCGCATGATCGCGGGCGCGCGGCGGAGGTCGTCGATCGTCTCGAAGAGCGGGACGATCGGCAGGACGCAGCGCTCGGTGCCGTGCTGGTCCGGGAAGAGGCCGCCCTCCTTCGCGAGGAGGTACGCGCCGAGCACGTCGGCGGCGGAGTGCGTCATGGAGAGGATGAACGCGCCGAACGCCTCCCGGTCCACCTGCTCGCGCATCTCGGCCACGAGCCGGAAGAGGCCCACCGTCTCCTGCGCCCCCGCCGGCAGCGCCTGGAGCCGCAGTTCCTCGAAGCGCGGCCGGGCGAGCTCCCCCTGGAGCCAGGCGAGCCACTCGTCGGACTTCGGGTCGGGCGGGTCGGCGTCCAGCCGCCCCGTGCGCAGCCGCCAGAGCGCGCCGAGCGCCTCGCCGAGGCGCGTGGTGTTCTCGCGGACGTCGAGCCGCACGGTGCTGAAGCGGAACAGTTCCACCTCGCGGCGCACCGGCCGCACGTACGCCTGCGCGATCGCCGCGCCGCACGCCGAGGCGACCGCCTGCTCGAGCAGCCGGAGGTCGGCCAGCAGCTCGTCGGCGCCCCGGAACGCCCCGGCCGGGGGCTCCGTGACCCCCGCCTGCGCCGACGCGATCGCGGCGTCGAGCTTGCGCAGGGCGCAGCTCAGGAACTGGCGGAACACCTCGCCGGGGTTGCGCTGCGTGATCTGCTCCGCCACCCCCGACTCGGCGAGCCGCCGCTCGAGCGCCCGCCGGAACTCCGCGGGCACGGGGACGCTGCGCTCGCTCACGCTCAGGGTCCGCACGAGGTCCGCGAGGCGGCGCTGGTAGCGGCCCAGGGCGTTGAGGCGGTTCTGGTTGAGGGTCCAGCGCGTCACGTCGTTCGTGACGTACGGGTTGCCGTCGCGGTCGCCGCCCACCCAGCAGCCGAACTGCAGCACCGAGGGGACCTCGAAGTCCTCCCCCGGCCACACCTGCTGGAGCGCGCGCTCGAGCCGCTCGTGCAGGAGCGGGACCTGCTCGAAGAGCGTCTCGTTGAAGAAGTGGAGCGCCCAGTACACCTCCTGCTCCACCGTCGGCTTCTCGAGCCGGAGCTCGCCGGTCATCCAGAGGAGCGCGATCTCGTTGCGGACGCCCTGCTGGAGGGCCTGGCGCTCGCGCGGGGTCCACCGGGGCGACTCGAGGTCCACGAGGAGCCGGTAGATCCGGCGGTGCCGCTCGAGGACGGTGACGCGCTTGGCCTCGGTGGGATGGGCCGTGACGGTGGGACGGACGCGGAGGTTCCGGAGGAGGTCCCGCACCACGTCGGGACCGACGCCGGCGGCCCGGGCGTCCTCGAGCGCGAGGAGGAAGCTCCCGCGCAGGACCTCCGGGCCCTTCTCCGTCTCGAGCTGGCGGCGCCGGCGCATCGCCGCGTTCTGCTCGGCGATGCCGAGGAGGTGGAGCCAGATCCCGAGGACCTGGAGCGCCCGGGGCCGGAGCGCGGCGGGCAGGTCGTCCGCCTCGCCCTGGAGGACCCGCTCGAGGGCGGGCTCGCGCTCGCGGACGACCTCGACGAGCTGGCCGTAGAGGAGGTCGGCGACCTCCTCCGCGTAGGCGGCGGCGACCACCGCCGCCGGCTCCCGGGAGGCCGGGAGCGCGGCGGGGTCGTACGGGAGCTGCGCGTCCTGGCTCACGCCACCTTGTCGCGCAGGGGCTTGCCGGCGAAGAAGAGGCGCAGGTTCTCGAGGGCGCGCATCCCCATCGCCACGCGGGTCTCGCGGGTCGCGCTCCCGAGGTGCGGCAGGAGCACCACGTTCTCCATGCCGAGGAGCGCCGGGGTGACGGCCGGCTCCTTCTCGAAGACGTCGAGGCCGGCCCCGGCGATGGTGCCGGCCCGGAGCGCCGCGACCAGCGCCGCCTCGTCCACGACGTCGCCGCGCGCGGTGTTCACGAGGTAGGCGCCGCGCTTCATCCGCGCGAGCCGCTCCGCGTTCACCAGGTGCCGCGTCTCCGGGGTGGCCGGGCAGTGGAGCGAGACGAAGTCGCTCCGCTCGAACACCTCGTCGAGCGACCCGCAGGGCTCGGCCCCGAGGGCCGCCGCCTCCTGCGGCGTCGGGGGGTACGGGTCGTGGAAGATGACCTTCATCCCGAAGCCGTGGTGCGCCCGCCGCGCGACCGCGCGCGCGATGCGGCCCATGCCGACGAGGCCGAGCGTCTTGCCGGTCACGTGGGTCCCGAGCATGTGCGTGGGCCGCCAGCCCGTCCACTGCCCGGCGCGGACGTGGCGTTCCCCCTCGCCCGCGCGGCGCGCCACCATGAGGAGCAGCGTCACGGCGGTGTCGGCGGTGGCGTCGGTCAGGACGTCGGGGGTGTTGGAGACGGCGAGCCCGCGGGCCTTCGCCGTCGCCACGTCGATGTGGTTGAAGCCGACGCCGAAGTTGGCGAGGATCCGCGCCCGGAGCGGCTCCACGCCCAGCACCTCGGCGGTGAGGCGGTCGGTCACCGTCGGCAGGAGCGCATCCGCCGTCCGGAGCGCCTCCTTGAGCTGCTCGGCGGTGAGGGGGACGTCGTCAGCGTTCAGCCGGACGTCGAAGTCCTTCCCGAGCTCCGCCTCCACCTCCCCGGGGAGGCGGCGCGTGACGACCACGACCGGGCGGGCGCTCATGCGGCGCCCACCGTGGTCCGGCCCTTCCGCGAGGCGAGCACCTTCGCCACGGTGTCGCCCAGCTCCGCCGGGCTCGGCGCCACGGCCAGGCCCAGCGACCGCATGATTTCGGCCTTCTCCGCCGCCGTGTCGCCGAAGGCGGAGATGATGGCGCCGGCGTGGCCCATCCGGCGGCCCTTGGGCGCGGTGAGGCCGGCGACGTAGCCGATGACCGGCTTCGTCATGTTCTCGCGGGCCCACTGCGCCGCCTCGGCCTCCTGCGGGCCGCCGATCTCGCCGATCATCATGACCGCGTCGGTCTCCGGGTCCTCCTCGAAGAGCTGGAGGACGTCCATGAACGAGCAGCCGTTGATCGGGTCGCCGCCGATGCCGACGCTCGTCGAGATGCCGATGCCGAGCGCCTTCATCTGCGAGGCGGCCTCGTAGCCGAGGGTGCCCGAGCGGGTCACCACGCCCACGTTCCCCTGCATGTAGATGTGCCCCGGCATGATGCCGAGCATCGCCTTGCCGGGGGAGATGAGCCCCGCGCAGTTGGGGCCGACGAGCATGGTGCGCCGCTCCTTCGGGAACCGGAGGAGGTAGCGCTTCACCATCATCATGTCCTGCGCCGGGATCCCGTCGGTGATGGCGCAGACGAGGCGGATGCCGGCGGCGGCCGCCTCCATGATGGAGTCGGCGCAGAAGGCGGCCGGGACGAACACGATGCTCGCCGTGGCGCCGGTCTCCTGCACCGCCTCCTTCACCGTGTTGAACACGGGGCGGTCGAGGTGGCGGGTGCCGCCCTTCCCCGGGGTGACGCCGCCGACCACGTTCGTGCCGTAGGCGATCATCTCCTTCGCGTGGAAGGTCGCCTTGTCGCCGGTGAAGCCCTGGACGATGACCCGCGTGGTCTGGTCGATCAGGATGCTCATCGCGTCACGCTCCTGCGGCGCGGCCGGCCCCGGCCCGCGCGCCGTTGAGGGCGGCCACCACCTTGTCCGCGGCGTCGGCGAGCGACTCGGCGGTGATGATGGGGAGCCCGCTGTCGGTGAGGATCTTGCGGCCCGCCTCGACGTTCGTGCCGGCGAGGCGCACGACGAGCGGGATCTTGAGGTCGATCTCCCGCACCGCCTGCACCACGCCCTGCGCCACCCAGTCGCAGCGGTTGATGCCGGCGAAGATGTTGACGAGCATCGCCTCGATCTTCGGGTCGGCGAGCACGAGCTTGAACGCCGTCGCCACGCGCTCCGGCGAGGCGCCGCCGCCCACGTCGAGGAAGTTCGCCGGCGAGCCGCCGGCGTGCTTGATCATGTCCATCGTGGCCATGGCGAGGCCGGCGCCGTTGATGATGCAGCCGATGTTCCCGTCGAGCGCCACGTAGTTGAGCCCGTGCTCCGACGCCATCGCCTCGCGCGGGTCCTCCTCGGCGTAGTCGCGGAGCTCCGCGACGTTCGGCCGCCGGAAGAGGGCGTTGTCGTCGAAGGTCATCTTCGCGTCGAGCGCGAGGAGCTGGCCGTCCTTCGTGACCACGAGCGGGTTGATCTCCACCATCGTGGCGTCGAGGTCGCGGAAGGCGCGGTGGCAGCCGAGGAGGGTGTTCACCATCCGCGTCACCAGCTGCGGCGAGAGCCCGAGCGCGAAGGCGACCTCGCGCGCCTGGAACGCCGTCATCCCGACCGCCGGCTCCACCACCTCGCGGATGATGGCGTCGGGGTGCGTCTTCGCGATCTCCTCGATCTCCATGCCGCCCTGCGGGGCGGCGACCACCATGATGCGCTGGCTCTTCCGGTCCAGCACGAGCCCGAGGTAGATCTCGCGCTCGATCGGCACCGCCTGCTCGACGTAGAGCCGGTGCACCACCTTCCCCTCGGGCCCCGTCTGGTGCGTCACCAGCCGGCTCCCGAGGAGCGTCTTCGCCGCCTGCCGGACCTCGTCCTCGGTCGTGCAGACCTTGATGCCGCCCGCCTTGCCGCGGGCCCCCGAGTGGATCTGGGCCTTCACCGCCCAGCGGTTCCCGCCGATCTCCGACGCGCGGTACACCGCCTGCTCGGGGCTGTACGCCACCCCGCCGCGGGGGATCCCGACGCCGAAGCCGGCGAGGAGTTCCTTGGCCTGGTATTCGTGGATGTCCACGGACGTCTCTCCCGTTGGCTCGCCTGGTCAGGTCCTGGCCGCGATGGCTTCCGCCATGCGGACGATGTTCTCGGCCATCCGGGCCGAGGCCGCGTCGATCATCTTGCCGTCGAGCTGGGCGGCGCCCTTCCCCGCCTTCGCCGCCTCGTCGAGGGCCACGAGGATCCGCCGGGCGCGCTCCACCTCCGCCGGCGGCGGGGTGAAGACCTCGTTCGCCAGCGCGACCTGCGAGGGGTGGATCGCCCACTTGCCCTCGATGCCGAGCGCCGCGTCCCGCCGGGCCGCCGCGAGGAAGCCGTCGGGGTCCTTGAAGTCGCCGAAGGGGCCGTCGATCGCGCGGAGCCCGTAGGCGCGGCACGCGACGGTCATGCGCGAGAGCGCGAAGTGCCACTGGTCGCCCGGGTAGTCGGGGTTGAGCCCCCCGATGCTCACCGTGCGCGCGCGGCAGCTCGCCGCGTAGTCCGCCACCCCGAAGTGCATCGCCTCGAGCCGCCGCGAACTCTGCGCGATCGCCTCGACGTTCGCCATCCCGAGCGCAGTCTCGATCAGCACCTCGATCCCGATCCGGTGCGGGATCCCCTTCGCCGCCTCGATCTGGGTGAGCAGGGCGTCGGTGAGGTACACGTCCGCCGGGACGCCGACCTTCGGGACGAGCACCAGGTCGAGCCGGTCGCCCGCCTGCTCCACCACGTCCACCACGTCGCGGTAGAAGTAGTGGGTGTCGATGCCGTTGAGCCGGACCATGACGGTCTTCCCGCGCCCGCGCCAGTCGAGCTCGCGCAGGCCCTGGATGACGTTCACCCGGGCCTGCTCCTTGTCGGCCGGCGCCACCGCGTCCTCGAGGTCGAGGAACACGACGTCGGCCGCGCTCTCGAGCGCCTTCTGGAACATCTGCGGCTGGGAGCCCGGCACCGCGAGCGTGCTGCGCTGCAGCCGCGGGCGGACCGGCTCGAAGCGCGTGTGGCTCACGCGACCCCCGCCGGCTTGCGGGCCACCGCCGCCTCCGCCGGGCCCGCCACCGACTTCGGCGGGAGCGGCGCCTGGGTGTCGATCCAGTACTGCTGGGCCGCCGCCACGCCCGAGCCGAGCGTGACCTTGATGCCGACGTCCTTCATCGCCATCTCCGCGCCGGCGATCCCCGCGAGGAGGGTGATCTCGTTCAGGTCGCCCAGGTGGCCGATGCGGAAGAGCTTGCCCGCGACCTTGTTGAGCCCCGCGCCGAGGGCGAAGTTGTAGCGCCGGTACGCGACGTCGATCACGTCGGCGCCGTTGAAGCCCGGCGGCACCATGATGGCGCTCACCGTGTCGGAGTGCCACTTCGGCGCCTTCGCGCAGAGCGAGAGCCCCCACGCCGCCACCGCGCGCCGGCACCCCTCGGCGAGCCGGTGGTGCCGCGCGAAGACGTTCGGCAGCCCCTCCTCGAGCAGCATCGTCAGGGCCTCGCGCAGCCCGTAGAGCATCGGGATCGACGGCGTGTACGGGAAGTACCCCGTCGCGTTCGCCTTGATCATGTCCTCGTAGCTCCAGTAGCAGCGCGGGAGCTTCGCCGTCTTGCCGTGCTCGAGCGCCTTCGGGCTCACGCAGACGATCCCCGCGCCCGCCGGCAGCATGAAGCCCTTCTGCGACCCGGTGACCGCGATGTCCACCTTCCACTCGTCCATGCGGAAGTCGATGCTGGCGAAGCCCGAGACGCTGTCCACCATGAGGAGCGCCGGGTGCTTCGCCGCGTCGATCGCCTTCCGCACGGCGCCGATGTCGCTCGTCACGCCCGTCGCCGTCTCGTTGTGCACCACGCACACGGCCTTGTAGGCGTGCGCCGTGTCCTTGCGCAGGATCTCCTCGACCTGCTCCGGCGGCGCCCCCTCGCCCCACTCGACGTCGATCGCCGTCACGTCGAGGCCGAGCCGCTGCATCATGTCGATCCAGAGGTGGCTGAACTGGCCGTAGCGGAACGAGAGCACCTTGTCGCCCGGCGAGAGCGTGTTGACGAGGGCCGACTCCCAGCCGCCCGTCCCCGTGCCGGGGAAGACGAAGGGCGTCCCGCTCGTGGTCTGGAAGACGGTGCGGAGGTCGCGGAAGATCGGGAGCGTGAGCTCCGGGAACGAGGACGAGCGGTGGTCCTCCATCGGCACGTGCATCGCCCGGAGGATCCGGTCCGGCGTGTTCGTCGGTCCCGGCACGAAGAGGAAGTTGCGACCCGGCATTGCGACCTCGCTGAGAAAGGAAAACGCGTCCGCGGCCTCACCGGACCACGGCCATTTCCGAGACGGCGGCCCCGCCCGTCTCTGATATATTCATGCGGCCCGCTGGACGAAACCTCCGCCCCACCAGGCTGAATGAATCCTCACACCGACCCCGCCCCGCGCGGCGCGCGCGCCACGCTCGAATCGCTCTACGGCGCGGCCGTCCGCGCGGTGGATCCCGGCCCCGCCGTCGCGGCCGCGCTGGCGCGCGGCCCGCGCCCCGCGCGCGGCGTCCCGCTCTGGATCCTCGCCCTCGGCAAGGCCGCCGTCCCGATGGCGGCCGCCGCGGCGCGCCACGCGCGCGCGCAGGGCCTCGACCTCGCGGGCGGGCTCGTCGTGGCCCCGGCGCTCGCCCCCGCGCCCGACGCGGCCCTGCCGGTCGTCGCGGGCGACCACCCGCAGCCCGGCGCCGCCTCGCTCGCCGCCGCCACGCTCCTCGGCGACGTCGTGGCCCGCATCCCGCCGGGCGCCGAGGTGTGGGTCCTGCTCTCGGGCGGCACCACCAGCCTCGTCGGCGCCCCGCTCCCCGGCATCGCGCCGGCGGAACTCCACGCGCTCTACGGCCTGCTGCTCGGCTCCGGCCTCGACATCGGCGCGATGAACCGCGTCCGGAAGCGCTTCACCCGCTGGGGCGGCGGCAAGCTGGCCGCCGCGCTCGCCGGCGCCGCCCGCATCCGCCAGCTCGTCGTGTCCGACGTGATCGGCGACGACCTCCCCGCCATCGGCTCCGGTCCCTGCGTCCCCGACCCCGCGACCGCCCGGGAGATCCACGCCGAGCTCGCGGCCGCGGGACTCTGGGACCGGCTTCCCGTCGCGCTGCGCACCCACCTCGCCGCGGTGGAAAACGGCACCGCACCCGAGACGCCGAAGGCGGGCGACCCGGTGTTCCGGACCGTCGAGACCGAGATCGTGGCGAGCAACGCCCTGGCGCTGGAAGCGGCGGCCAGGCATGCGGCAGGGTTGGGCCTCGCGGTCGAGATCGTACGGGCCCCCCTCCTCGGGGAGGCGCGGACGGCTGGAGCGAGTGTAGCCGCGACTTTGCGAAATAATTCACAAGCTCCCGGAACGCAAGGGGGCGCAAGGCGTTGCGTCATCTGGGGCGGGGAGACCACCGTCACCCTTGGGGAGGACCCCGGGCTGGGCGGACGGTGCCAGGAACTGGCGCTCGCGGCGGCCGCGACGCTCGCCGGCACCGCGGGAATCACCCTCCTCGCCGCCGGCACCGACGGGCGCGACGGCCCCACCGACGCCGCCGGCGCGATCGTGGACGGGAGCACGTGGCAGGCGATCTCGGCCGCGGGGCGGGATCCCGCGCGCGACCTCGCCCGGCACGACGCGAATCCCGCCCTCGCCGCGGCGGGCGCGCTGCTCGCGCCGGGGCTCACCGGCACCAACGTCATGGATGTGGTCATCGGCCTCGTGGAGTGAGCGCCGGAACGGGGCGGCGCGGCGCGCCCCGGGGCGGATACAATGCGGCGGGCGACTCCCTCGGGAATCGCCCGCCGCATCGTTTCTGGCGTGGCAGGCTACGGATGCAACTCGTCGGGCGGCCGGTAGTCGCGGCCGAGGATGACGGTGACGTCCACGTGGCGCGTCGAATCGGCCCGCACCGCGACGGCCCCCTGCCCCAGCGCCGAGCGCACCCGGTCGGCGAGGGCCGGATCGCCGCGCCGCACCAGCAGGCGCGTCGAGTCGGCCGGCGCGTCGGCGCTCGCGAGGAAGACGACGTCGATGCCCTGGCGACGGAGCACCCGCGTCGCGACGCGCGCGAGCCCCTGGCGATCGGTGCCGTTGAGCACCTCGACGACGAGGCGACCGTCCGCCGACGGCACCGCGAAGGCGTGGCCCTCGAGGCGCTCGCGTCGGTGCGTCAGGTACCAGAGGCCGCCGCCGGCCGCCGCCGCGAGCGCGGCGATCAGGCCGAGGCGGACGAGCGCGGGGCGACGAGGCTGTTCCAGAAGCGGTAGGCGGGCTCCGGGATGGGCCATCCCGAGCCGATGAGGTGAAGCATACGCGCGCGCGCCACCTCGCGCAGCACGCCGCGCGGGTCGCGGGGGAGCCTCGCCGCGAGCTCGGCGCGACGCTCCCGCTCGAAGTCCCGGCCGGGCTCGAGGTAGTCGGCGCAGTAGAGGATGCGGCCCACCATGTCCCACTCGGCGAGGCCGACGGAGTGGTAGCGCACGGCATCAAGCACGCCGCGGTCGATCTCGCCCTCGGCCTTGGCGAGCGCGGCGCTGGCCGGCCCGTGCTTGAGCTCGGGCGGCCCCGGCGTGGACGGCGCGACCTGGGCGAGCTGCTCCGCCGGGGCGTCGCGCAGGGCGTCGTGCAGCCAGACGGCGCGGAGCCACCGGTTCCGCTCGGAATCCGGCACCAGCAGCGCCTCGGCCCACTGCGCGACGAGTTCCGCGACGCGGATGGTGTGCTCGAGGCGCTCGGGGGTCATGACCGCCCACGTGGGGATCGTGGGCCGGAGCGAGGGGGGCGTCGGGCGCGGGGCAGGCACCGCGGGCTCAGCGCTCCGCGCGGAGGGGCGGGCGCACGATGCGGTTGGCGCTGTCCACGAAGACCACCCGGGGGACGTGGCGCCGCGCCTCCGCCTCCTCGAAGACCCCGTACGAGATCAGGATGACCAGGTCGCCGGGCATGCCCAGGCGCGCGGCGGCACCGTTGAGCTGGATGACGCCCGAGCCGCGCGGCCCGGGGATCACGTACGTGCTGAAGCGCGCCCCGTTGTTCACGTTGACGACCTGGATCTCCTCGTACTCGACCAGGTCGGCCGCATCCAGGAGGTCCTCGTCCACCGTCAGCGACCCCTCGTAGTGGAGGTCGGCGGACGTCACCGTCGCGCGGTGGATCTTCGACTTCATCAGGTGCCGCTGCATCACAGTCCCTCGGCGAGGATCGCGTTGTCGAGCAGGCGCGTCCGGCCCGCGCGGGCCGCCACGAGCGCCACCGTGTCGGGCCCGGCCTCCGTGACCGGCTCGAGCGTATCCGGCGAAACGACGGCAATATAGTCGGGCTCGAGGCCGGGGTGCCGCGCCACGACCTCGTGCATCATCCGCGCCAGCCGCCCGGCATCCCGCTCGCCGGCGGCCCATGCCTCGCAGGCGGTGCGGAGGGCCCGCGAGAGCCCGAGGCCCTGCGCGCGCTCCGCGGGACTCAGGTAGGTGTTGCGGCTGGACAGCGCCAGGCCGTCGGATTCACGCACCGTCGGGGCGACCCGGACCTCGACCGGCAGATCGAAATCCCGCACCATCTGCCGCACCAGCGCCGCCTGCTGGAAGTCCTTCCGCCCGAAGATGGCCACGTCCGGCTGCACGATCCCGAACAGCTTGAGCACCACGGTGAGCACGCCGCCGAAGTGCCCGGGACGGACCGCTCCCTCCCAACGAGTGGCGAGCGGTCCGGGTTCCACGCGCGTCGCGCTGCCGGGGGGGTACATCGCCTCGACCGCCGGCGTGAAGAGCAGGTCCACACCCCGGCCGGCCGCGAGTGCCCGGTCGCGCGGCAGGTCGCGCGGGTAGCGCGCGAGGTCCTCCGACGGGCCGAACTGGAGCGGGTTGACGAAGATGCTCATCACCACCGCGCCGGCGGTGCCGCGCGCGGCGTCCACGAGGCGCAAGTGGCCCTCGTGGAGGTAGCCCATGGTCGGCACGAAACCGACACGCCCCCCCCGGGCACGGCGCGCCGCCACCCAGGCGCGCACCTCGGCGATCCCGCTCCGCTCCTCCACGGCCGCCTCAGTCGAAGCTGTGCTCGGGTCCCGGATACGCCCGGTCCCGGACAGCCGCGCCGTAGGCGGCCGCGGCCGCGCGCACCGCGGGGCCCAGCTCGGCGAAGCGGCGCAGGAACTTCGGGGTGAAGGACTCGGTGAGGCCGAGCATGTCGTGCAGGACGAGGACCTGGCCATCGCAGCCGGGCCCCGCCCCGATGCCGATGGTGGGGATCGCGAGCGCCTCGCTCACGCGCCGGGCCAGCGCGGCGGGCACGAGCTCGAGGACGAGGAGCGACGCACCCGCCGCCTCGAGCGCCTGCGCGTCGGCGAGGAGCCGCTCCGCGGCGGCGGGGTCGCGGCCCTGCACGCGGTAGCCGCCGGTCGCGTTGACGGACTGCGGCTGGAGCCCGAGGTGCCCGACGACCGGGATCCCGCGCTCGACCAGGGCCCGGACGGTCGGCACCATGGCGGCGCCGCCCTCGAGCTTGACCGCGTTCCCGCCGGTCTCCTGCAGCACGCGGCCCGCGTTCCGGATCGCCTCCTCGACGCTCACCTGATAGGTGAGGAACGGCAGGTCCACCACGAGCGGGACGCGGGGCGCCCCGCGCCGCACGGCGGCGGCGTGGTAGATCATCTGGTCGAGGGTGGCGCTGAGAGTCGTCTCCTGCCCCGCGACGACCTGGTTGAGCGAGTCGCCCACGAGGAGCACGTCCACGCCGGCGGCCTCGAGGAGCCGCGCGAACGCGGCGTCGTAGCAGGTGAGCATCACGATGGGCCGCCCCGCGCGCTTGAGCGCGACGAGGTCGGTGAGGTGCTGCGGCCGGGCGTCAGGCGTCATGGGGAGCCAGTTCGGCGAGCTCGCGCTGCCAGAAGTCCCGGTCGCGGAGCCCGGGATGGGGGAGGCGCAGGTCCGGCTCCGACACCTCGGCCTCGCCGTAGCGCACGAGGTCCACGTCGAGGGTGCGCGAGCCCCAGCGCTCGCCGCGGACGCGCCCGGCGGCGGCCTCCAGGGCGTGGGCGTGCGCGAGGAGCTCGCGGGGCGCGAGGGTCGTCTCGAGGAGGACCATCTGGTTCAGGTAGGCCGGCTGGTCCAGGCCGCCGAGGGGGGCCGTTTCCTCGACGCGGCTCGCCGCGACGAGCCGGGTGCCCGGGAGCGCCGCGAGCCCCGCGCGCGCCGCGGCGAGGTGCGCCGCACGGTCGCCGAGGTTGCTGCCGAGCGCCACGTAGGCGCGCACCGGGCGGGGGGCGCTCACGCGTCCACCGCGAAGTGCCGGGCGATCCGCTGCAGCTCGGACGCCACGTCGCCCAGCTCGCGGATGGCCCCCTCGAGTTCCACCTGGCCGCGGGCGGCTGCGCTCGCCTGCTGCGCCAGGGCGTCGGACTCGCCCCGGGCCCGGCGGGCCACCTGCGCCACGCGCTCGATCTGCGCCGAGAGGGAGGCGGCCTGCCGGCGCTGCGCCGCGGCGGTTTCCGCGATCTGCGCGGCGTGCTCCCCCGCCTCGCCCGCCGCGCTGCCGATGGCGTCGAGGGCGAGGGCCGCCTCGGTGCTGAGCCGCTCCACGCCGGCGACCGTCTCCTGGCCGCGGGCCATCTGGGCGGTCACGCGCTCCACCTGGTCGGCGATCTCCGTCACGAGGGCGCCCGCCTCGCGCGCGGCGTGGAGGCTCTGGCTCGCCAGGGTGCGGACCTCCTCGGCGACGATGGCGAAGCCGCGGCCCTCGCGCCCCGCGCGCGCCGCCTCGATGGCGGCGTTGAGGGCGATGAGGTTCGTGGTGTCGGCGATCTCGCGGATCGTCCCGATGAAGCCGGTGATGCGCCGGGTCACCCCGCCGAGGGCGGCCACCTGCCCCGAGGTGTCGCGCACGAACTCCTGCAGGTGCACGAGCCGCTGGATCGCGTCGCCGATCACGATGCGCTTCTGCGCAGCCACCTCGGTGGTGGCGCGGCTCGCCGAGGCGACGCGGGCCCCCTGCTCCGCCACCGTGTCGGCATCGGCGGTCAGCGCGGTGGTCGTCTCGAGGCCCCCGCGCACGAACGCGTCCTGTTCCGTCACGGTGCGCTGCACGGCGGCGGAGGCCTGCGTGAGCGCCGCCGCCGACGCCCGGAGCGACTCCGTGACGCGTGCGAGCGCGGTGACCTGGTCGCCGATCTGCTGCACGGTCGTGGCGAGCGGGCGGCGCAGCTCGGCGATGTGGATCGCCGTGGCCACCTGCGCGGCGATGGTGCCGAGGGCCGAGAGGTCCTTGGTGCCGTAGACGTGGCGCTTGAAGTGGTCGATCTCGAGGGTGCCGAGGAACTCGTCGCCGAACCGGATGGGGTACACGATCATGCTGCGCACCCCGGGCTCCGGCGCGGTGATGCGCGGGTCGCGCTCGGCGTCGCGCACGAGGAGGGGCTGGCCGGTGGCGGCCACCTGCCGGCGCAGCGTCGGCAGGTCCGCGGGGAGCCGCTCGCGCTCGGGGCGCCCGATCCGGCCCCGGTACGCGACGACGACGCGCTCCCCCTCGGCGCGGCAGATGCGGAAGTCGCCCCAGTCGAGGAGCCGGTAGCCGAGGCGCTCGATCTGCTCGAAGGCGCCGACGAGGCCGGTGCTGCTCGCCACCGCCGACTCCACGAGGTGGATCTTGTTGAGGTCCTCGGCGGCGATCGCCTCCTCGAGGATCCGCTTCGTGAGGAGCCCGATCGCGGCGAGGACCCCGAGCACCGCGAGCCACCCCGCGGGCGAGAGGGTCGCGAGCGCGGCACCCACGATCACGCAGGCGCCGAGCGTGAGGAGGTACGACACCACCTCCCAGCGGACGATGAGGAGCTGCTCGACGTGCTCGAGCTTGTCGCGGATCAGGAGGGTGAAGTAGAAGAGGCTTCGCGTGAAGAAGAAGTGCGCGGCGACGAGCGTGAATGCCGCCGGGAGCCAGTCGAGCGCGAGGCCCGGGGTGCCGGTCGCCGCCAGCACGGCGGCATAGAGCCCGTAGGCCGCCGTGAACGCGACCACCTCCCGCCCGGCGTTGATGAGGCCCACGCGGGTCGCCTTCCGGAGCCAGAGCACGTCGGCGCCGAAGACCCCCACGAGCAGCGCCGCCACCACCGGGCCCGGGCCGACCGCGACCGCGCCCACCAGCACGGGGACCGCCGCCTGCGTCAGGTAGGAGTACTTGCTGAGCCGCACGGGGAAGGCGCGGAGCAGCAGGATCGCCACCGCGATGAGGAGGGTGGCGCCGGGGGCGGCGAGGAACCGGGGGTCGAGCGCGAGGGCGGCCACGCCGAGCGCGACCCCGCCCCAGGCAATCACCCGGGCGTAGCCCTCCACGAGGAGCGCCGTGCGCACGGTCGTCATGCGGCCACTCCCGGGGCGTCGAGCGCGGCGCGGAGCCCCGCAAGGAGGGCCCGCACCCCCGCGACGCCCTCGGTCCCCAGCCGATCCACGAGGGCGCTGCCCACCACGACGCCGTCGGCGAGGTGGCCCACGCGCGCCGCCTGCTCCGGGGTGGAGATGCCGAAGCCGACGGCGACCGGAAGCGGCGAGGCAGCGCGCACCCGCGCGACCGACGCCTCGAGGTCGGCGGCGAGCGACTGGCTCGCGCCGGTCACGCCCAGGCGCGAGACGAGGTAGAGGAAGCCGGAGGCCCCCTGCACCGCCTCCGCGAGCCGCTCCGGCCGCGTCGTGGGGGCGAGGAGCCGGATCAGGTCGAGGCCGCTCCGCGCCACCGCCGCCTCGAGCGCGGGGTCGCTCCCGGCGGGGACGTCGGTGAGGAGGAGGCCCGCCACGCCGAGGGCCGCCGCGTCGCGCAGGAAGCGCTCGGTCCCGTAGCGCAGGATCGGGTTGACGTAACTGAAGAGGACGACCGGCGCCCGGGCCCGCAGCTCGCGCACGAGCTCGAGCGTGCCGGCGAGGGTCATCCCCTGCTCGAGGGCCCGGAAGGTCGAGCGCTGGATCGTGGGGCCGTCGGCGAGGGGATCGCTGAAGGGGACGCCCACCTCGAGCACGTCGGCCACCTCGTCGGCGGCCCGGAGCGCGGCCAGGCTCGTGGCGCGGTCGGGGAACCCCGCCGTGAGGTAGGTGACGAGCGCCGGCCGCCGCGCCGCCCGCAGGCGCGCGAAGGTCGCGGCGAGGCGCGACTCAGACAAAGTAGTTCCCCGGCACGAGGCCGTAGCGGACGGGGTTGGTGACCTTCACGATCGAGCGGAGGTAGTGCCCGCTCCCGTCCTGGTCGCCCAGGTTCGCGGCGACCCCCGGGGCGGGGAGCATGCCGCCGTTGACGTCGATCGCGATCCGCACGAGCGGCCGGTTGAGCAGGTTCGTGTCGGGGTTCGGCCCCGTCACGATCGCCACCTCGAAGGTGTCGAGGATGACGCAGGTGCCGACCGGGTAGATGCCCAGCAGGTTGATGAGGGCCTTGACGAGCACCGGGTCGAGGCCGCGCCGCGGGTTCTCCCACATCTCGCGCAGCACCTGGTCGGGCTCGATCGGGATCGTCTGGTAGCTGCGGCGCGTCGTCGCCGCGTCGAACCCGTCCGCCACCGAGACGATGCGCGAGTAGATCCCGAGGTCCCTCGGCCGGATCGGCCGCGGGTAGCCCGTCTTGTCCACCTTCATGTGGTGCTCGAACGCGACGAGGACCGAGCGGTACGGGATCTCCTCGTAGCCCCGGAGCCCGAAGAGCGTGAGCGCCCCGAGCCACGGGTGGGCCTGCATCAGCCGCCACTCGGCGTCGTCCAGGCTCGTGGTCTTGTTGAGCACGTCCACGGGGATGCGCGCCTTGCCGATGTCGTGCATGAGCGCGGTCATGCCCAGGTCGTAGAGCTGCAGGCGGGAGAGGCCGATCTTCTTGCCCAGCGCCACGGCGAAGATGCACACGTTCACCGAGTGGGCGAAGGTGTACTCGTCGTAGTCGCGGATGGTCGTGAGGCCGACGATCGAGGTCTCGTTGTTGAGCACCTGGTCCACGATGAGCTGGACGGCCCGCTTCACCCGCTTCACGCTCGTCGCGCGCCCGAAGCGGAGGCTCGTCATCACCTCGCGCGTCACCGCCACGCCCTGCGCGTAGGTCCGCTTGGCGATCTCGCGCTGCTTCTCCTGGTCCTGCAGCGCCTCCTCGCTCGGCTGCGCCTCCTCGAGCTCGAGGTGCCGCACCCCCGCCCCCTGGAGCCGCTCCATCACCTCCGCGAACACGTGCTCCTGCCCGGCGCGCGCCTGCAGGCTGAGCAGCACGCTCAGGAACGCCTGCCACTCCCG
The DNA here is from genome assembly GCA_037916975.1 of Gemmatimonadales bacterium. Classification (GTDB taxonomy): domain Bacteria; phylum Gemmatimonadota; class Gemmatimonadetes; order Gemmatimonadales; family GWC2-71-9; genus JAGGAG01. The sequence goes on along the minus strand of JBAIWX010000150.1, from coordinate 31,746 downwards.
GCGCTCCACCTCGAGCCCGACGCGCAGCACGCCCACCTCGAGCGCCCGGAAGAGCTGGAGCAGGTAGCTGAACGAGGCGTAGTTGTCGAGCTCGAGGCGCAGGCGCGTCTGGTTGACGAAGATGAAGTCGCCGGCGAGCCGCACCTCGATGTGCCGCTCCGCGCCGAGGAGGACGTGCGCGGCGGCCTGCAGGTCGTCGAGCGCCTTCTGGACCGTCGCGTTCTCGACCGGGTAGAGCTTGAGGCTGCGGAGCGCGGCGTAGAGCGCGAGGAGGAGGCCGCGGCCGCCGGCGCGGAGCGCCGCGTCGGCCGAGACGTCGGAGCGGGTCGTCGCCGGGCCCTGGCTCACTCGCTCCCCCCGCCCCGCAGGGCCCGGCTCACGGCGTTGCGGACCACGAGCTCCTTGTCGTCGGCGGCCCGCTCGAGCACCGCCCGCGCCTCCGGGGTGCGGATCCGGCCCAGCGCCATCGCGGCGCAGGCGCGCGTCTCGGGGCTCGCCCGGTAGCCGAGGAGCCCGCGCGAGAGGAGCATGCTCTGCAGCGTGGCGACGGCCGTGCCGCCGGCGATCGCCCCGTAGGCCTCGAAGAAGGCCATCTTCTCGGTCAGGTCCACGTCGCGGCCGGCCTTCCCGGCGACGACCGGCTCGATCCGCCGGAGCGCGTTCTTGTAGCCGCGCGAGCCGAGGAAGCGCACCGCGGCGAGGCGGACGGCGCGGTCGGCGTCGTCCACGGCGCGCTCCATCGCGGTGAGGGCGCCCGCCGTCGCGATCTCCGCGAGCGCCTGGACCGAGGCGAGCCGGACCGCCGCGTCCGCGTGCGCGATCGTCTCGCCCAGGCCCGGGACCGCGCCCTGCAGCTTGAGGCGGCCGCACATCCCGACGATCTCGCCGAGCGCCGGGTGCTCGGGCTCCTTGAGGAGCCGGAGCACCTCGCCCGGGTGGCCCGCGGCGAGCCGGTCCGCCGCCTGCTCGAGCAGGGTGCGCACGTGCGGCGTCGCGACGGTCGGGATCGCCCCCACGATCGCGCCGAGCGCCGCCGGGCGCAGCTCGCGGAGCACCTCGGTGACGTCCTCGTCCCCCGGGAGCGCCGCCGCCTCGTCGAGCGACTGGATGAGCTGGCGCACGATCTCCGGCTCGCCGAGCTTCGCCTCGAACCCCGCGAGGCGCTCCCGGTGCTCGGGCGCGAGCTGCGGCGCCCGCTGCGCCAGCTGGCGCAGCTCGCGCAGCATCGCCGCCACCGTGCGGAACTCGCCGGCGTTGAGGAGGTTCGGGAAGAGGAGCTCGAGGACACCGAGGATCTCCTCCCGGTACTCCCGGCGCGGCTCGAACTCGAAGACGTCGTAGAGCGTGGCCAGTGCCGCGCCGCGCACGTCGCGGGCGTACTCCTTCGCGACCTCGTCCTGGATGTACTGGATCTCGCGGTCGTCGAGGAAGTAGAGCGTCGAGTCGAACTCCTCGAGGTCCACGATGCCCGGCGGCCGCGGCGGCGCCTCCTCCCGCACCTGCTGCTGCACCTGCGTCGCCGTCGCCTCGGTGCTCCCGCCGTACGCCGTGGTGTCCGCCTCGGGGACCGCCTCGTCGCCGAAGCCCTCGACGAAGTGGTACTGGATGTGGGCGAACTCCTGCTCCCAGAGGAGCGTGAGGAGGTCGTCGCCCGCGTTGGGCGCGAGGAACCGGGCGCGGTTCACGGTCTCGAGGAAGCGCTGGAGCTCCCCCTCCTCCACGCCCCGCCGGAGCGTGAGGACGCGCATCCCGTCCTTGAACAGCATCCAGGCGAGGCTCTCGTTCTTCTGGAGCTGGTGGTAGACCGTCTCCCCCTCCCAGGTGAAGTCGGTCTCCTGCACCGTGAGCACGAGCTCGTCGAGCACCGCCCAGATGGGCGCGAACGCCGCCCGCGCGTTCTGCGCGGCGCGCTGGTAGATGGGGTTGTTGGGGAGGTACATCTGGAAGGCGCGCAGCGCCTTCACGAGGCTGTTGATGACCTCGGCGACCTGCGCCGCGGGCAGCACCGCCTCGTGCTGGGGTGCGGTCATCCCTGCGCCCCGAGGAGCGACGCCACGTGCGCCACGTCCTTGTCGCCGCGGCCGCTCAGGCAGACGAGCACCGGCTCGTCCGCCGCCCAGCGGCCCCGCTCGCGCAGCACGCAGGCGAAGGCGTGGGCGGTCTCGAGCGCCGGGATGATGCCCTCGAGCCGGCAGACCGCCTGGAAGGCGGCGAGCGCCTCCGCGTCGGTCGCCGTCGCGTAGCGCACGCGGCCGGTGTCGCGGAGCCAGCTGTGCTCCGGCCCGACGCCCGGGTAGTCGAGCCCCGCCGACACCGAGTGGGCCGGCGCCACCTGCCCGTCCTCGTCCTGCAGCAGGTAGCTCAGGCAGCCGTGCAGCACGCCGGGGGCGCCGGCGGTGAGCGTGGCGCTGTGCCGCCCGCTCGCGACGCCCTCGCCCGCCGCCTCCACCCCGACCAGCTCCACCTCCGCGTCGTCGAGGAAGCCGGCGAACATCCCGATCGCGTTCGACCCGCCGCCCACGCACGCGACGACCGACCGCGGCAGCCGGCCGGCGCGCTCGAGAATCTGCGCCCGCGCCTCGCGGCCGATCACCGCCTGGAAGTCGCGCACCATCCGCGGGAACGGGTCCGGACCCACCACCGAGCCGATGATGTAGTGCGTCGAGGGCACGTTGGTGACCCAGTCGCGGAGTGCCTCGTTCGTGGCGTCCTTGAGCGTGCGCGTCCCCGATTCCACCGGCACGACGGTGGCGCCGAGGAGCCGCATCCGGTAGACGTTGAGCGCCTGGCGCGCCACGTCCTCCGCCCCCATGTACACGACGCACTCGAGCCCGAAGCGTGCGCAGACGGTCGCGGTCGCCACGCCGTGCTGCCCCGCCCCGGTCTCGGCGATGATCCGGCGCTTCCCCATCCGCCGCGCGAGCAGCGCCTGGCCGATGGTGTTGTTGATCTTGTGCGCGCCGGTGTGGTTCAGGTCCTCGCGCTTGAGCCAGACCGGCGCCCCCACCTCCGCCGAGAGGCGGGGCGCCGGCGTGAGGCGGCTCGGCCGTCCCACCACGTCCGCGAGGAGCTCCCCGTACTCGCGCCAGAACGCCGGGTCCTGCCGCACGCCGTCGTAGAGCGCCGCGAGCTCGTCGAGCGCCGCCATGAGCGTCTCGGGAACGTAGCGACCGCCGTACGGGCCGAAGCGCCCGCCGACGCTCCGTTCAGGGGCGAGGCCGACCGTCACGCACCACCTCCAGGAATTGCTCGACCAGCGCCGGGTCCTTGCGGCCCGGAGCCATTTCCACGCCTGAACTTACATCCACGACGTCGGGTCGTACGAGGGCGATCGCCCGGCCGACCGTCGCCGGCCCGAGCCCGCCGGCGAGGGCCATGCGCGCCCCGCCGAGCCGCCCCCGCGCCGCCTGGGCCAGCTCGAGCGGGAGCGTGGTCCCCGTCCCCCCCTCCGCCCCGGGCACCCTCGGCTCGACCAGCACCAGCTCGGCCGCCGCCACCGCTCCCGCGAGCGCGTCCAGGTCCGCCTCGGCGGCGAGGCGCACGACGCTCCAGACCCGCAGCCCCTCCCGGCCCAGCCGCTCCCGCGTGGCCACGTCGTAGTCGCCGTGCAGCTGCGCCCCGGCGAGCCGGGCGCGGTCGCGCAGCCGCAGGATGTCGTCGGCCGGCTCGCGCACGAAGACGCCGAGGAGCGGCACCCCCTCGCCCGCCGCGGCCAGCTCGCGGGCGACGCGCCAGTCCACCTGGCGGGGACTCGGGGCGAAGACGGCCCCCAGGTAGTCGGCCCCCAGGCGGACGGCGAGGGCGGCGTCCTCCGGCCGGGTGAGCCCGCAGATCTTCGCCTCAACGGCCACGGCGCGGGAGCGCGGCCAGCGCCGCGGCGAGGGCATCGGGGTCCGGCGCCGCGGAGAGCGCAGTGCCGACGAGCACCGCGTCGGCCCCCGCCTCCGCGGCGCGCGCGACGTCCGCGGCGCTGGCCATCCCGCTCTCGGCCACCGCGACCCGGTCCGCCGGGACCCGGCCGAGGAGCGCCCACGCGGCGGCGACGTCGATCCGGAAGGTGGCCAGGTCGCGACTGTTGACCCCGACGACCTCGGCGCCCGAGGCGAGCGCCACGTCGAGTTCCGCCGCGTCGTGCACCTCCACGAGCGCCCCCAGCCCGAGGCCGGCGGCGAAGCGGAGCAGCGCGGCGAGCCGCGCGGCCTCGAGCGCCCGCACGATGAGGAGGATCGCCGCCGCGCCGGCCGCCCGCGCCTCGAGCACCTGCTCCTCGGCGAGGATGAAGTCCTTGCGGATGCAGGGGACCGGCACGGCGCGCGCGACGGCGGCGAGGTCCGCGAGCGAGCCGCCGAAGTACGGTCCGTCGGTGAGCACCGAGATCGCGGCCGCCCCCGCCGCGGCGTACCCGCGCGCCCGGGCGACCGGGTCGAGCCCCTCGTTGATCGCCCCCGCGGACGGCGAGCGGCGCTTCACCTCCGCGATCAGCGCCACGGTCGGGCGGCGGAGCGCCGCGGCGAAGGGCCCGGGCGCGGGCGCCGCGAGGGCCGCCGCCTCGAGGGCGCGGCGCCGCTCCGCCAGGGCCGGCAGCCCGGCACGGGTGGTGGCGAGGATCTGGTCGAGGGTGGTGGGCATCTTGTCGTTCGGGGCGTCTTCGGGTATCGTAATTCGGAGTCTATTCGGTCAGGTACCCCTGCGGGAGGGCCCCATGCCCCTCACCAAGCGCCAGAGCGAGATCCTCGACTACCTCCGCGACCACATCGAGGCGCAGGGGTACGCGCCGAGCTTCGAGGAAATCGCGGAACGGTTCGGCTTCCAGTCGCTCGCCACCGTGCACGAGCACCTCACGAACCTCGAGCGGAAGGGCTACATCCGCCGCTCATACAACGAAAGCCGGTCCATCGAGGTGCTGCCGCCGCGGGGCACCGCGAAGGCCACCGAGGTGCCCCTGCTCGGGCGCGTCGCGGCCGGGCTTCCCATCGAGTCGCTCATGCACGACGAGACGATCGCGGTCCCGGATGGCATGCTGCCCCGGCGGGGGCCCAACTTCGCGCTCCGGGTGTCCGGGCACTCCATGATCGAGGAGCACATCTGCGACGGCGACTACGTCGTGGTGCACGGGCGCCAGGAGGCGGAGAACGGCGAGATGGTGATCGCGCTCGTCAACGGCGCCGAGGCCACGGTCAAGAAGTTCTATCGCGAGCCGGGCGGGTGGATCCGCCTCCAGCCCGCGAACACCACCATGCAGCCGCTCCGCTACCAGGAACGCGACGTGCTCATCCAGGGCGTCGTCGTCGGCGTCATCCGCAAGTACTGACCGCCCTCCGGGGCGGCCGGACCCGCGCGAGGGGGGAGGGGGGCGCTCCCCACTCCCCCCACGCGCGCGTCTAGGCGGCGCCGCTCTCGGCCCGCAACCGCTCGAGCGCGGCCAGCGCCGCGCCGCCGGCCAGCGCGTGCATCGCCCGCTCGAGCGCCTCGCCGAAGGTGTACCCCTCCCCCGCCACGAAGAGCGCCGCGGCGGCATTGAGGAGGAGCGCGTTCCGCGCGGCCCCCCGTTCCTCGCCCGCCAACAGCCGCTCCAGCCGCCGCGCATTCTCCTCCGGGCCCCCCCCCGCCAGGTCGGCCACGGAGTCCATCGCGAGCCCGTGCTCCCGCGGGTCGATCGTCCAGGCGCGCACGGCCCCGTCGAGCACCTCGAGCACGTCGGTCGCGCCCACGGGGCTGATCTCGTCCATGCCGACCTGCGCGTGGACCACGAGCGCGTGCCGGGAGCCGAGCGCCGCCAGCGCGTGCGCCATGAGCGCGGCGCGCCCCGGATCCGCCACCCCCACCACCTGCCGTTCGACGCCGGCCGGGTTCGCGAGCGGCCCGACGAGGTTCATGATCGTGCCGAGGCCCAGCTCGCGGCGTGCCGGCCCCGCGTGGCGCATCGCGGGGTGGTAGTCGGGCGCGAAGAGGAACACGATCCCGGCCCGGGCCAGCACCTCGGCGGCGCGTGCGGGCTGGAGCGCGAGCCGGACGCCCAGCGCCTCGATCACGTCGGCGGAGCCCGAGCGCGACGTGAAGCTCCGGTTGCCGTGCTTCGCGACCGGCACGCCCGCGCCGGCGGCGATGAACGCGGCGCCGGTCGAGATGTTGAGGGTCCCGACGGCGCCACCACCCGTGCCGCAGGTGTCCACGAGGCGCGAGCGGTCCGCCACGTCGAGGCGCACCATCGCGGCGCGGAGCGCGCGCACGGCACCGGCCACCTCCGCCGCGGTCTCCCCCTTCACGCGGAGCCCCATGAGGAGTGCGGCGACCTGGGCGGTCGTCGCCTCGCCCCGCATCACGACGCCGAACGCCTCCGCGGCGAGCTCGGCGTCGAGGTCACGGCGCTCGGCCAGGCGCTGCAGGGCGCGCCGGAGCGGGTCGGCGAGGGTGGTCACGGGGGGTGCTTGCACCATTCGGCGGAGGCCGGGAAAGGCTACCCGGCGAAGCGGCGTTTTGTCAATCACGACAAAGAGTTGCGATGCTTGCCGGGGGCCGCCGGCCCGGCTAGATTTGCGGCCACGATGAGCCGGGCCTTTCTCGCGCTGCTCCAGTTCGACGGGACGGACTTCCTGGGGTGGCAGCGGCAGGCCTCCGGCCGCACGGTGCAGGGCGAGGTCGAGCGCGTGCTGGAGCGCCTGACCGGCCGGCGGGTCGCCGCTCACGCGGCCGGCCGGACCGATGCGGGCGTACACGCCCTCGGCCTGGCGGTGAGTTTCCCGATGCCCGCGACCTGGACGCCACCCACGCTCCGCCGTGCCATGAACGCCCTCCTTCCCCGCGACTGCTGGGTCACCGGCGTGCACGAGATGCGCCCCGGCTTCCACGCGCGCAAGCACGCCGACTCCCGCCGCTATCGCTACGACGTGGGCTGCGACGACGCCGCGCTCTCGCCGTTCCGCCGGCGCTTCGAGTGGCCCCTCGGCCGCGCGCTGGACGGGGGGCGGCTCGCGGCGGCCGCGGCCGTGGTCGCCGGCCGGCACGACTTCAGCGCCTTCGCGGCGCGCGGGGAGCCCAAGCCCCACTACGAGTGCACGCTGCACGAGGCGCGCTGGGAGCCCCGCCCCGGCGGCACCGGCTGGAGCTTCCACGTCGAGGCCGACCGCTTCCTGCAGCACATGGTGCGCATGCTCGTCGGCACGATGGTGGACATCGGCCTCGGCCGCCGGCCGCTCGCGGACATGGCGACGCTGCTCGCCGCGCGCGACAACCAGGCGACGAGCCCGCCGGCGCCGCCGCAGGGGCTCTACTTCGTCGCTGCCACCTACCCCGCCGAGTGCTACGCCGGGGCGCCGCTGGCGGAGGCCGGGGCATGAGGCGCGCGGCCGCGCTCGCCGCCCTGCTCGCCGCCGCCTGCCGCGGGGGCGACGCGCCCACCCTGGCCACGTTCGGCGCGCTCCAGGCGCGGCAGGCCGTCACCCGCGAGGTGGACGCCTCCCGCCGGACGGCGCTGGTGCAGGCCGCCGCCCGGCTCGGGCCGTCGGTCGTCTCGGTGAGCGTGCAGGGCCACCGCCAGGTCGAGCAGCGCTCGCCCTTCGACTTCTTCATGGGCCCGCCGCAGGACGACGGGCAGTTCCAGAGCTTCGGCACCGGCTTCGTGGTCCGGCGCGACGGGATCATCCTCACCAACCAGCACGTGGTGGACGCGGCGGACCGGATCGTCGTGACGCTGCCCGACGGGACCGACCTGCCCGCCACGCTCGTGGGCGAGGACGCCACGACCGACATCGCGGTGCTCAAGGTGGACCGGTCGGACCTCACCGCCGCGCCGCTCGGCCGCACGAGCGACCTGATGGTGGGCGAGTGGGTCGTGGCGCTCGGCAACCCGTACCGCTACCTCCTCGGCAACGCGGAGCCGACAGTGACGGTGGGCGTGGTGAGCGGCCTGCACCGGCACATCCTCCCCACCGGGGACCAGCCGGGCCTCTACCTCGACATGGTCCAGACCGACGCGGCGATCAACCCGGGCAACTCGGGCGGGCCGCTCGCCAACGCGCTCGGCGAGGTCATCGGCGTCAACTCCTCCATCTTCTCGAGCAGCGGGGGGTCGGTCGGCATCGGGTTCTCGATCCCGATCGAGCGCGCGCTCAAGGTGGCCGACGAGATCGTGCGCCGGGGCGAGATGCACCGCGCGTGGACCGGGCTCGAGGTGACCGGCCGCACCGGCGCCCGGGCCGACGGCGGGCTCCGGGTCGGCTCGGTGACGCCGGGCGGCCCCGCCGACGCGGCGGGCCTCCGGGTGGGCGACCGCCTCGTGGCGGCGAACGGGCGGCGGCTCGCGACGTGGCTCGACTGGGAAGCGGTGAAGCTCGACCTCGCGGTGGGCGACACCGTCGGCGTGACCGTCCAGCGGGCCGGCGCCCCGCTGGCGCGCCGGCTCACCGTGCGGGACCTGCCGAGCGTGGCGGCGCAGAAGGTGACGCTCTTCCGCGACCTCCAGCTCGTGACGGTGACCCAGGCGATCCGCGAGGAGCGCCAGCTCGCGACCGACCGCGGGGCGCTCATCTTCCGCGCGAGCGACGAGGTGCAGCAGTCCACCGGGCTCCGCGACGGCGACGTGATCCTCGCCATCAACAACGCGCGCGTCGAGTCCGCCGCCGAGGTGCGGGAGGCGATCGAGCGCCTCGGCCGCACGCGCGGGTTCCGCCTCTACTTCGAGCGGCAGCGGCGCATCCTCTACACCGACCTCTACTTCTGATGACCGACGACCGCTACCGCTCCCCGCTCGGCACGCGCTACGCCTCCCCCGCCATGCAGGCGCTGTGGGGCGAGCGGCACCGCGTCGGCCTCTGGCGCCGCCTCTGGCTCGCGCTGGCGGAGGCCCAGGCCGAGCTCGGCCTCGACCTGCCGGCGGAGGCGCTCGCGGCGATGCGCGCCCACCTCGACGACGCCGACCTCGAGGCCGCCGCCCGCTACGAGCGGCGCTTCCGGCACGACGTGATGGCGCACGTGCACCACTTCGGCGACCAGGCCCCCGCGGCGCGCGCCGTGGTCCACCTGGGTGCCACGAGCGCGTTCGTCACCGACAACGCCGACCTCCTCGTGATCCGGGACGGCCTGCGCCTCGTGCTCGGGCGTGTGCTGGCGGTGCTGCGCGCCCTGGAGGGCTTCGCGGCGCGCTGGGCGGCGCTCCCCTGCCTCGCCTACACGCACTTCCAGCCGGCGCAGCTCACCACCGTGGGCAAGCGCGCCACGCTCTGGATGCAGGACTTCGCGCTCGACGTGGAGGCGCTCTGCCACGCCCTCGAGGCGCTCCGCTTCCACGGCTGCAAGGGCACCACCGGCACGCAGGCGAGCTTCCTCGAGCTCTTCGGCGGCGACGACCGGCGCGTGCGCGAGCTCGACCGCCTCGTCGCGGCGAAGATGGGCTTCCGCGAGACCGTCGCCGTCTCGGGCCAGACCTACCCCCGCAAGGTGGACGCACAGGTGCTCGACCTCCTGAGCGGCGTCGCGCAGTCGGCGGCCAAGATGGCGACCGACCTCCGGCTCCTGCAGCACGAGGGCGAGCTGCTCGAGCCCTTCGAGAGCGAGCAGATCGGCTCGAGCGCCATGGCCTACAAGCGGAACCCGATGCGCGCCGAGCGGATCTGCTCCCTCGCGCGCTTCGTGATCAGCCTCCAGGCGAACGGGGCCCACACCGCCGCCACCCAGTGGCTCGAGCGCACGCTCGACGACAGCGCCAACCGCCGCCTCGCGCTCGCCGAGGCCTTCCTCGGCGTGGACGCGGTGCTCGTGCTGGCGACCAACGTGGCGGCGGGGCTCGAGGTGCGCGAGGAAGTCGTGGCGCGCCACGTGGCGGCGCAGATGCCGTTCATGGCCACCGAGCGCTGGCTGATGCTGGGCGTCGCGGCCGGCGGCGACCGGCAGGCGCTGCACGAGGTGATCCGCGTGCACAGCCTCGCCGTCGCCGAGGCGACGAGCCGCGGCGCCGCCAACGACCTGCTCGAGCGACTCGGGGCCGACCCCGCCTTCGCGGGCGTGCCGGCCGCCGCGCTCCAGGCGGAGCTCGCGCCCGCCCGCTACACCGGCCGGGCGGAGCGGCAGGTGGGCGAGTTCCTCGCGGAGTACCTGCACCCCCTGCTCGCGCGGGCCCGCCCGCTCGCGGCCGAGCCCGGCTCGGCGGAGGTCCGCGTATGACCGTCCTGCTCGAGAGCGCCCTGCCCCTCCCGCTCGTGCGGCGCGGCAAGGTCCGCGAGGTCTACGCGGCCGGGCCCGACACGCTGCTGCTCGTGGCGAGCGACCGCGTGAGCGCCTTCGACGTGGTGATGCGCGAGGCGGTGCCATGGAAGGGCGCCGTCCTCACCCAGCTCTCCGCCTTCTGGTTCCGGACGCTCGCCGGGGTGGCGCCGTCGCACTTCCTCACCGCCGACACGGACGAGATCGTCGGGCAGGTGCCGGCCCTCGGGCCCCACCGGGAATCGCTCCTCGGCCGCGCGATGCTCGTGCGGCGGACCGAGCCGGTGCCGTTCGAGTGCGTGGTGCGCGGCTACCTGAGCGGCTCGGCGTGGCAGGAGTACCACGCGCACGGCACGCTCGCGGGCGAGCGGCTCCCCGCCGGGCTGGTCGAGAGCGCCCGCCTCGAGCCGCCGCTCTTCTCGCCGGCCACCAAGGCGGAGTCGGGCCACGACGTGAACGTGCCGTTCGGCGAGGTCGCCTCGGCACTGGGCGCGGCGCTCGCCGGGCGCCTGCGCGACCTCAGCTTCGCCGTCTACCGCGCCGGGCGCGACTGGGCGGCGGGGCGCGGGATCATCATCGCCGACACCAAGTTCGAGTTCGGCCGGCTCCCCGACGGGTCGCTCCTGCTCATCGACGAGGTGCTCACGCCCGACTCCTCGCGCTTCTGGCCGGCCGACCGCTACCAGGCCGGCCGCGGCCAGCCGAGTTTCGACAAGCAGCCGCTCCGCGACTACCTCGCCGGCCTCCGGCGGGACGGGAAGTGGAACGGCGAGGCGCCGCCGCCCCCGCTCCCGGCCGAGGTGGTGGCCGCGACCACGGCGCGGTACCTCGAGGCGTACCACCTCCTCACCGGCCACCGGCTCGAGGAGGCCGGCGCATGACGTTCCGCACCGCGCCCGAGGGGCGCCCGTTCATCATCGGCGCGTGGGTCATCGCCGCGGCGCTCTGGTTCACCGGGCTCGTCCCCGCGGCGCTGCTGTGGCTCCCGATCGCGGTCTGGGTGGTCGCCTTCTTCCGCGACCCGCCGCGCACCGGCGAGCGCGGCCCCGACCTCGCGATCGCGCCCGCCGACGGCAAGGTGGTGGACGTGCGCGAGGTGGAGGAGCCGGCCTTCATCGGCGGGCGCGCGCTCCGCATCTGCATCTTCATGAACGTCTTCGACTGCCACGTGAACCGCTACCCGCTCGCGGGCCGCGTCGCGTACCGGCACTACAACCCCGGGAAGTTCCTCAACGCCGCCGACGAGAAGGCGAGCCTCGAGAACGAGCAGAGCTCGCTCGGGCTCGAGACCGCCCACGGCCGGGTGCTCGTGCGCCAGATCGCCGGGCTCGTGGCGCGCCGCATCGTGACCGACCACGCGGTCGGCACCGCCGTGGCGCAGGGCGACCGGCTCGGCCTCATCCGCTTCGGCTCGCGCGTGGACCTCTTCCTCCCGACGGACGCGACGGCCACCGTCCGCACCGGCGACCGGACCGTGGCCGGCACCACGGTGGTGGCACGATGGAACTGAGGCGCCGCGTGGGTCCCCTGCGCCCGCCCGACATGCGGCGGGTCGTGGTCGTGCTGCCGAGCGCCTTCACCCTCGGCAACCTGTTCTTCGGCTTCTGGGCGATCGTCTCGGCCTACAACGGCAACTTCCGCTGGGCCGGGTGGTTCGTCGTCTTCGCGGGCGTCCTCGACATGCTCGACGGCCGGGTGGCGCGGCGCACCCGCACGACGACCCGCTTCGGCGAGGAGCTCGACTCGCTCATCGACGTGATCTCCTTCGGCATGGCGCCGGCGCTGATCATGTTCTTCCTCGAGTTCTCGACGGCCGGCCGCTTCGCGTGGATCCTCTGCTTCATCTACGTGGTCGCCGTGGCCGTGCGCCTCGCGCGCTACAACGTCGTCTCGGCCGGCAAGCCGTCGAGCTGGTTCACCGGGATGCCCTCCCCCGCCGCGGGGATGACGCTCGCGGCGTACTATCCGTTCAGCCAGACCCCCTGGTACCAGGCGTCGCTCGCGTACCTCGACCTGCAGCATCAGGGGCTCGTCGTCCTGATCCTGCTGCTGGGGGTGCTGATGGTGAGCACCGTGCCCTACCCCAAGATGCCGGGCTTCGGCGTGCGCTCGGCGCGGCAGGCGGCGGGGACGCTGCTGGTGCTCGCGATGGTGGGCGCGCTGCTGTGGCGCCCCGACGCCGTGCTCTTCCCGCTGGGCCTCGCCTACATGGCCTTCGGCCTCGTGCGCGCCACCATCCTCGGCCTCGTCGAGCGCCGCGAGGCGCCCGACGCGGGCGGCCCCGGCGCGCCCGAGGTGACCCCCCTCCACCGCGAGCGCCGCGACCGGCGCCAGGAGCCGTCCGAATGAGCTATCGCGTCCACGTCCGCGTGGTGCCCCGCGCGGGCATCCTCGACCCGCAGGGCCAGGCGGTCGAGCACGCCCTCGGCGTGCTGGGGTTCGCGGAGGCGTCCGGCGTGCGCGTCGGCCGCGCGATCGAGCTCACCGTCGCCGCCGGCTCGCGCGACGAGGCGGAGGCGCGGGCCCGGAAGATGTGCGACCGGCTCCTCGCGAACCCGGTCACCGAGGACTACCTGGTCGAGGTCGAGGAGGCCTGATGGTCCGCGTGGCGGTGGTGCGGTTCCCGGGCAGCAACTGCGACGAGGACGCGCGGCGCGCCGCGGAGCGTGCCGGTGCCGAGGCCTTCTTCGTCTGGCATCGCGACACCGCGCTCGGCGGCGCCGACGTGGTGATCCTGCCCGGCGGCTTCAGCTACGGCGACTACCTCCGCAGCGGCGCCATCGCCCGGTTCAGCCCGGTCATGGCGGCGGTGCAGGCGCACGCCGCGGCGGGCGGCACGGTCATCGGCATCTGCAACGGCTTCCAGATCCTCTGCGAGGCGCACCTCCTCCCCGGCGCGCTGATGCGGAACGCGGGGCTCCGGTTCGTCTCGAAGCCGGTGGACGTGCTGGTGGAGCGCGTGGACACGCCCTTCACCTGGGCGTTCGACCGCCCCACGCAGGTGCGGCTCCCGGTCGCCCACGGCGAGGGCCGCTACGTCGCCGACGGGGTCACGCTCGCGATGCTCGAGGCCGAGGGGCGCGTCGTCCTGCGCTACGCGCGCCCGGCCGCCGGCACCGAGCCCAACCCGAACGGCGCCGAGCGCGACATCGCCGGCATCTGCAACGCCGAGCGCAACGTGGTGGGGATCATGCCGCACCCGGAGCGCGTCGTGGACCCGGCCCTCGGCTCGGCCGACGGCCTCCTGTTCTTCCGCTCCCTCGCCGCCCCACGCCCCGTCGCCGGAGGAACGCGATGATCCGCCGCCTGCTGCCCCTCGCTGCGCTGCTCCTCGCCGCCCGCCCGGCGGCGGCGCAGCAACCGACCGTGAAGCCCGGGATGTCGCTCGCCGAGGTGAAGGCCGCCTGGGGCGAGCCGCTCGCCACGCGCGAACGCAGCGGCTACACGTACCTGATCTACCGGAGCGACTGCATGCCCAAGTGCGGCACCCAGGACGTGGTGATCCTGCACGACGGCAAGGTGGTGGACGGGATCGCGCGCTCCTCCAACCGGCACTTCGAGGGCGGCAGCCTCGGGCGCGCGCCGGCCAACTCGGGCCCCGCCGGGGCCGGAAAGGCGAAGTGATGTCGCAGGCCGCCCCGCCGCGCGCCCCCGCCGCCTCCGCCTTCCCCGGCGAGCGGCCCGTCACGCCCGAGGTGGTGCGCGAGCACAACCTCACCGAGGGCGAGTACGCCCGCATCCTCGACCTGCTCGGCCGCGCGCCGACCCTCACCGAGCTCGGCGTCTTCTCCGCGCTCTGGTCGGAGCACTGCTCCTACAAGCACTCCAAGCCGGTGCTGCGCACCTTCCCGACCACGGGCCCGCACGTGCTGCAGGGCCCCGGCGAGAACGCCGGCGTGCTGGCGCTCCGCGACGGCTGGGCGGTGGCCTTCAAGATCGAGTCCCACAACCATCCCTCCGCCGTCGAGCCCTACCAGGGCGCCGCGACCGGCGTGGGCGGCATCCTGCGCGACGTCTTCACCATGGGCGCGCGGCCCGTCGCGGTGCTCAACAGCCTGCGGTTCGGCCCGCTCGACCAGCCCCGCAACCGCTGGCTCTTCGCGGGCGTCGTGAAGGGGATCGGCGACTACGGCAACTGCGTCGGCGTCCCCACGCTGGGCGGCGAGGTGGGCTTCGCCGACGGCTACAGCGGGAACCCCCTCGTGAACGCGATGTGCGTCGGCCTCCTGCGCGAGGAGCAGCTCATCCGCGCACGGGCGCACGGCGTCGGCAACGTGCTGATCGCCGTCGGGGCCCGCACCGGGCGCGACGGCATCCACGGCGCGAGCTTCGCCTCCGAGGAGCTCTCCGAGGCGAGCGAGGCCCGGCGCCCCCAGGTGCAGGTCGGCGACCCGTTCACCGAGAAGCTCCTCCTCGAGGCGAGCCTCGAGCTGATCCACGGCGGCTACATCGTCGCGATCCAGGACATGGGCGCCGCCGGCCTCACGAGCTCCTCGGCCGAGATGGCGGCGCGCGGCGGCGTGGGCGTCGAGATCGACACCGCGAAGGTGCCCGTCCGCGAGCCGGGGATGACCCCGTACGAGATCCTCCTCAGCGAGTCGCAGGAACGGATGCTCGTCGTCGCGGAGCCGCACCGGGTGGACGAGGTGCGCGCGGTGTGCGAGAAGTGGGAGCTCATCGCGGCCCCGATCGGGCACGTGACGGACGACGGGCTCTTCCGCGTGCTGCACGACGGCCTCCTCGTCTGCGCCATCCCGGGCCAGCGCCTCGTGGACGACGCGCCGGTCTACCACCCCGAGGCCCGGGAGGCCGAGGCCGCCGCCGCACGGCGCGAGCTGGTCCCCGCCGAGCCGGCGCCGCACGACGTGCACCGGGCACTCGAGATCCTGCTCGACAGCCCGAACATCGCCAGCAAGAAGTGGGTGTTCGAGCAGTACGACTCCACCGTGCAGGCCGCGACGGCGATGGGCCCGGGCTCCGAGGCCGGCGTCTTCCAGGTGCCGGGCACGACGATGGGCGTCGCCGTCACCGTGGACTGCAACGCGCGGCTCGTATACCTCGACCCGTACGTCGGCGGGAAGGCCGCGGTCGCCGAGGCGGCGCGGAACCTCGCCTGCACCGGGGCCCGGCCGCTCGGGATCACCGACAACCTGAACTTCGGCAATCCCGAGAAGCCCGAGGTCTTCTTCCAGTTCCGCGAGGCCTGCCGCGGCATCGCGGAGGCGTGCGAGGCCTTCGGGACCCCGGTCACGGGCGGGAACGTCTCGTTCTACAACGAGAGCCCCACCGGGGCGGTCTATCCCACCCCGACGATCGGGATGGTGGGCCTGCTCGACAACGTCCAGGACCGGGTGCCGAGCCACTTCATGCACCACGGCGACGAGATCGTCCTCCTCGGCGCCACCCGCGGGCACCTGGGCGGCTCCGCCTACTGGGCGGAGGTGCGGAAGTGCATCGGCGGCCGGCCGGCGCCGGTGGACCTCGACGCCGAGCGGCGGCTCCAGCAGCTGCTGGTCGCCGCGGCGCGCGCCCGGCTCCTGCGCTCCGCGCACGACTGCAGCGAGGGCGGCCTCCTCGTGGCGCTCGCCGAGTCGGCGATCGGCGGGCCGTACGCCCCGGGCGGGCTGGGCGTCCGCGTGGACCTCACCGGCTACGCCCCCGCCGCCACCGTCGAGGCGCTGCTCTTCGGCGAGGACGGCGCGCGTGCGGTCACGAGTTGCCTGGCCTCGAACCGGGAGGCGCTGCTCGCGCTCGCGGTCGAGCACGGCGTGCCCGCGTTCGTCGCGGGCCAGGTCGGCCCCCGGCGGGGCCCCGTCGAGGTGCGCCTCGGCGAGACGATCTACGGCTGGCAGGTGGACACCCTGCGCCGCATCTATCACGACGCGATCCCCCGGCGGATGGCCGAGGCGCTCGCGGACCGCGCGGGAGCCTGAGCGATGTGCGGCGTCATCGGCATCTCGAACCTGCCCGAGGCGGCGCGCCTCGCGTACCTCGGGCTCTACGCGCTCCAGCACCGCGGGCAGGAGAGCGCGGGCATCGTGGCGGTGGACCGCGACGGCCAGGCCCGGGTCCACCGCGGCATGGGCCTCGTCTCCGAGACGTTCGACGAGCCGGCCGTGTCGCACCTGCCCGGCGACATCGCCGTCGGCCACACGCGCTACTCCACCGCCGGCAGCACCGTGCTGGCGAACGCGCAGCCCTGCTTCGCGAACACGCGCGTCGGCCCGCTCGCCATCGCGCACAACGGCAACCTGACCAACTTCGCCGAGCTCAAGGCCCAGCTCGTCGCCGACGGCGCGATCTTCACCTCCTCGTCGGACACCGAGGTGCTCGTGCACCTCATCGCCCGCTCCCACGCGCCCACGGTCGAGGGCA
Organism: Gemmatimonadales bacterium; assembly: GCA_037916975.1. GTDB lineage: Bacteria > Gemmatimonadota > Gemmatimonadetes > Gemmatimonadales > GWC2-71-9 > JAGGAG01. The sequence goes on along the minus strand of JBAIWX010000150.1, from coordinate 15,174 downwards.
TGATCCGCGACGCCCTCACCCGGGCCGAAGGGGCGTTCAGCCTCGTCATCGGGGTCGGCCGCGAGCTCTACGCCGTCGTGGACCCGCGCGGCTTCCGCCCGCTCGTCCTCGGGCGCGTGGGCGAGGGGGCCATCGTCGCCTCCGAGAGCTGCGCCCTCGACCTCGTGGGCGCGAGCTTCGTCTGCGAGTTCGAGCCCGGCGACTTCGTCCGCATCGTGGACGGCCGGGTCGAGCACCTCGCCCCGCTCCCGCCCAAGCCGGTGAGCCGGTGCGTCTTCGAGCTCGTGTACTTCGGCCGCCCCGACAGCACGCTCTTCGGCCAGTCGGTGGACCGCGTCCGCCGCGAGCTCGGCCGCCAGCTGGCGCGCGAGCACCCCGCCCCGGGGGCGCAGGTCGTCTTCTCGGTGCCCGACAGCTCGAACGCCATGGCCCTCGGCTTCAGCGAGGTCTCGGGCTCCAAGCTCGAGTACGGCCTCATCCGGAACCACTACGTCGGCCGCACGTTCATCAACCCGACGCAGGCGCTCCGCGTGGCCAAGGTCAAGATCAAGTTCAACCCGGTGCGCGAGGTGATCGCCGGGAAGTCGGTGGTGATGGTGGACGACTCCCTCGTGCGCGGGACGACGAGCAAGGGCCTCGTCCAGATGGTCCGTGCCGCCGGTGCCCGCGAGGTGCACCTCCGCCTGGGCTCGCCCCCGATCACGGGGCCGTGCCACTACGGCATCGACACCCCGACGCGCGAGGAGCTCATCGCCTCCACGCACTCGCACGAGGAGATCCGCCAGTACCTCGGCGTGGACACCCTCGGCTACCTCTCGCTCGAGGGGATGCTGCGCGCCGCCGGCGCGCACCTGCAGTTCTGTCACGCCTGCTTCTCGAACCAGTACCCGACCCCCGTGCCCGACGAGCTCGTCCAGCTCCGGCACGCGACCCCCTTGGTGGCGACCCCCGCATGAGCGGCGAATTCACGCAGCCCCTCGTCTACTTCTTCGGCCAGGGCCGCGCCGACGGCACGGCCGCCATGAAGGACATCCTCGGCGGCAAGGGCGCCGGCCTCGCGGAGATGACCACCCTCGGCATCCCGGTGCCGCCGGGCTTCACGATCGCCACCTCGCTCTGCCTCCAGTACCTCGAGAGCCGGCAGTTCAGCCCGCGCCTGCGCCTCCAGGTCGAGCAGAACCTCCACCGGGTGGAGGCGGCGACCGGCCGCACCTTCGGCGACCGGGACAACCCGCTCCTCGTCTCCGTCCGCTCCGGTGCGCCCGTCTCGATGCCCGGGATGATGGACACGATCCTCAACCTCGGGCTCAACGACCGCACGGTGGAGGGGCTCGCGGCGCAGAGCGGGAACCCCGCCTTCGCGTGGGACAGCTACCGGCGCTTCGTGCAGATGTACGCGAGCGTCGTGTACGACCTTCCGAAGAAGGACTTCGACCAGGTCCTCGAGGCGCGGAAGCACGCCGCCGGCGTCACGCGTGACATCGACCTCCCGCTGGACGTGATCCGGGAGGTCGTCGCCTCCTTCAAGGCGCGCGTCCGCGAGGCGACGGGCCACGACTTCCCCGACTCCCCGATGGACCAGCTCTGGGGCGCGGTCGCCGCCGTCTTCGAGAGCTGGAACACCCCGCGCGCCATCGACTACCGCCGGCTCCACGACGTCCCCGACACGATGGGCACCGCGGTCAACGTGGTCGCCATGGTCTTCGGCAACCTGGGCGAGGACTCCGCCACCGGCGTCGCCTTCACGCGCGACCCCTCGACCGGCGAGAACCGCCTCTACGGCGAGTACCTCGTGAACGCGCAGGGCGAGGACGTCGTCTCCGGCATGCGCACCCCGGAGCCGATCGCGCACCTCCGGGAGCGGATGCCGCACGCCTACCGCGAGCTCGAGCGCGTGGCGCGCACCCTCGAGCGGCACTTCCGCGACGTGCAGGACATGGAGTTCACCGTCGAGCGCGGACAGCTCTACATGCTGCAGACGCGCCGGGGCCAGCGCTCCGGCCACGCCGCGGTGCGCATCGCCTGCGAGATGGTGGACGAGGGGTTCATCAGCAAGGAGGAGGCGGTCGCGCGGATCCCGCCCAACGACCTCGACCAGCTCCTCCACCCCACCATCGACCCGTCGAGCCACCTCGACCTCCTCACGACCGGCCTTCCCGCCTCCCCGGGCGCGGCCTGCGGCACGGCCGTCTTCGACGCCGACCGCGCCGAACAGCTGGGGCGCGGGGGACAGGCGGTGATCCTCGTGCGGAGCGAGACCTCGCCCGAGGACTTCCACGGGATGGTGCAGGCGAAGGCGATCCTCACCGCGCGCGGCGGCATGACGAGCCATGCCGCGGTGGTGGCGCGCGGCATGGGCACCCCGTGCGTGGCCGCGGCGCAGGGCCTCGTGGTGGACGAGCACGCGCGCACGTTCTCCGTGAACGGCCGGCGCATCGCCGAGGGGGAGTGGATCACGGTGGACGGGGGGAGCGGGCGGGTCTACGCGGGCCAGGCGGCCCTCGTGGCCCCGGAGCTCTCGGGCGAGTTCCGCCGCCTCATGGAGTGGGCCGACGAGCTCCGCCACATCCGCGTGCGCGTCAACGCCGACACCCCGGCCGACGCGCACCGGGGCCGGGACTTCGGCGCGGAGGGGATCGGCCTCTGCCGCACCGAGCACATGTTCTTCGACGGCGAGCGGCTCACCGCGATGCGCGAGATGATCCTCGCCGAGGACGCCGCGGGCCGCACCCGCGCGCTCGCGAAGCTGCTGCCGATGCAGCGGAGCGACTTCGAGGCGATCTTCCGCGCGATGGAAGGCTTCCCGGTCACGATCCGCCTCCTCGACCCGCCGCTCCACGAGTTCCTCCCCAAGGAGGAGGAGATCGACGGCTACGCGACGGAGGCGGGCGTCCCGGCGGAGCGCGTGCGGCGGGCGGTGGAGGCGCTCCGCGAGGTGAACCCGATGCTCGGCCTCCGCGGCTGCCGGCTCGGCATCCTCTACCCCGAGATCACCGCCATGCAGGCGCGCGCCATCTTCGAGGCGGCGTGCGCCGTCGCGCTCCGGAAGGGGCGCGTCATGCCCGAGATCATGATCCCGCTCGTGGCGAGCGTGGTCGAGTTCCGGAAGCAGGCGCTGCTGGTGCGCCAGGCGGCGATGGAGGTCTTCAACGAGCGGCAGATCTCGGTGCCCTTCCTCCTCGGCACCATGATCGAGCTCCCGCGGGCGGCGCTCACCGCCGATGAGATCGCGCGCGAGGCGCAGTTCTTCTCCTTCGGGACGAACGACCTCACGCAGACCACGTGGGGGCTCTCGCGCGACGACGCCGGGCGCTTCCTGCCGCTCTACATCGACCAGCACATCGTCGACAACGACCCCTTCCAGGTCCTCGACCAGCAGGCGGTCGGCAAGCTCATCCAGATCGCCTGCGAGGCGGGCCGGAAGACGCGCCCCGACCTCAAGCTCGGCATCTGCGGCGAGCACGGCGGCGAGCCGGCGGCGATCGCCTTCTGCGACCGGCTCGGGATGAACTACGTGAGCTGCTCGCCGTGGCGCGTGCCGATCGCCCGGCTCGCCGCCGCGCAGTCGGCGCTCGCCGAGCGGGGGACGGTGGACCGCACCCGCGCCACGGTCTAGCACGCAGGTTCCTGAAGCGCCGCGGGCGCCCCGAGAGGGGCGCCCGCCGTCGGTTCGTCCGGGAAGTCGCCGCCACCCTCAGCGCCGCTCCCCCGTGTCCAGCATCACCCCGAGCGCCACCGCCACCCGCCGGTCGAGCTTCCGCTCGGGATCCCCCCGCATGTCGAGCACGTAGCGGTCGAGGATCGTGAGCCGGCGCTCGAAGGTGCCGATCGGGGTCCCGGAGCGCGGGTCCTCGATGAGGTAGTTCGTGCGCAGCGCCCCGAGGAGCGGGCCGACCAGCCGGCGGAGCAGCGCGCGCCAGAGCGCGTCCTCGATCGCCCGCGCGATCGGCTTCCCGTCCGGGCCGTAGGCGTTCCACTCGGTGCGGAAGAGCCGCGTGAGGTGATTCACCCGCAGCGTCGCGAGCAGCCGACCCGTGGCGCTCGTGACCGTGAAGTTGGACTGCAGGAAGGCCACCCGCTCGAGCTGCAGCACCTCGAACACCTTGGGCCCCCGCTCGTCCCGCCGGAAGGCGGTGACGTGCCGCTTGGCACAGAGCTGCGCGTACACCGCGACACCCAGCACCGCGCCCGCGAGGAGCCCCACCAGCGCGAACGCCGCCTCCACCGCCGGCCCCCCCAGGCTGTTCCCGACCCCGCGGATGAAGCCGAAGGTCACGAACCCGGCGAGGACCCCGGCCAGCGTCGCCGGCACGTTGCGGCCCAAGTGCGCCGGCCGGCGCACGAAGAGGAGCGGCTCCCCGTCGGGCGACGCGACGACGTACTTGGCATCGATCGCGAGGTGCCGCTGCGCCAGCAGGAACACATCGTGGGCGAGCACGGGCTCCTGGTCCTGCCCGGGCACGCCCGGAACCCGGACCGGTGCCCGGCAGCGCGGGCAGGTGACGGTCGCGCCCGCCTCGTCGTCCGGCACGTCGTGGGCGTGGCCGCACAGGCATCGCACGGTGATCGGCATTGCGTGACGTCCTCCCGGGGCCTTAATTCATGCCGCCTGCTAACTTAACCGCGGCCGCAGGGGAGACCATGAGCCAGGCGCTCGTCGGCGTCGTGATGGGAAGCGACTCGGACTGGGAGACGATGCAGGCCGCCGCTCGCCGCCTCGCGGACTTCGGCGTGCCGTACGAGGCTCGGGTGGTGTCCGCGCACCGGACCCCGGACCTGCTCTTCCGCTACGCCGAGGAGGCGGCCGGCCGCGGGCTCAAGGTGATCATCGCCGGCGCCGGCGGCGCCGCCCACCTGCCCGGCATGCTCGCCGCGAAGACCACCCTCCCCGTCCTCGGCGTGCCCGTCGCGAGCCGGCAGCTCAAGGGGCTCGACTCGCTCCTCTCCATCGTCCAGATGCCCGCCGGCGTGCCGGTCGCGACCTTCGCCATCGGCGAGGCCGGCGCGGCCAACGCCGGGCTCTTCGCCGTGGCCCTCCTCGCCGCCCACGACCCGGCCCTCGCCACGAAGCTCGCCGCGTTCCGCGCCGCGCAGACGGAGCGCGTGCTCGGCCTCTCGCTCCCGCCCCTCGCGTGATCCGCCCCGGCGCCACCCTGGGCGTGATGGGGGGCGGCCAGCTCGGCCGCATGTTCGCGCTGCGCGCGCGCGTCATGGGGTACAAGGTGGTCGTCCTCGAGCCGGACCCGCGGAGCCCTGCCGGCCAGGTCGCCGACGCCCAGATCGTCGCACCGTACGACGACCCCGTGGCGCTCGACCAGCTCGCCGAGCGCTGTGCCGCGATCACGACCGAGTTCGAGAACGTCCCCGCCCCGTCGCTGGAACGCCTGGCCGGCCGGCGGCCCGTGCGCCCCTCGGCGCGCGCCGTCGCCGTGACGCAGGACCGGATCGCCGAGAAGCGCTTCCTGCGGGAGGCGGGCTTCGCCACCGCGCCCTTCATCGCCGTGCGCGCGCCGAGCGACCTCGCGCTGGCACCCGATGCGGTCGGCTTCCCGGCCATCCTCAAGACGAGCCGCCTCGGGTACGACGGCAAGGGGCAGGCGGTCGTGGCGAGCCGCGCCGACGCCGAGGCCGCCTTCGAGGCGCTCGGCCGGGTGCCCTGCGTCCTCGAGCGGAAGCTCCACCTCGAGCGCGAGGCGTCCGTCGTCCTGGCGCGCGGCGCGGACGGCGCCATCGCACCCTTCCCGGTGGCGGAGAACGAGCACCGCAACGGCATCCTGCACACCTCGACGGTCCCGGCGCGGATCCCCGACGCGCTGGCCCGCGAGGCGCAGGAGATGGCGGCGAACGTCGCCCAGGCCCTCGACTACGTGGGCGTGCTGGCCGTGGAGATGTTCGTCGCCGAGGGCGGCCGGCTCTTCGTGAACGAGCTTGCGCCCCGGCCGCACAACAGCGGCCACTGGACCCTCGACGCCTGCGGCACCGACCAGTTCGAGCAGCAGGTGCGCACGCTCTGCGGCCTCACCCTCGGCGCGCCGCGCCTCCTCTCGCCCTGCTGCATGGTGAACGTCCTCGGCGACGTCTGGCAGGGCGGCGAGCCCCGCTGGGAACGCGCCCTCGCGCTCCCCGGCGTGCGGCTCCACCTGTACGGCAAGGCCGACGCCCGCCCGGGCCGGAAGATGGGGCACCTGACCTGCCTCGCCGACACCGCGGATGCGGCGCTCGCGCTCGCCCACCGGGCGCACGCCGCGCTGCACCACGACTGACCCCCACAGCACGGAGCACCACCGATGGTCACGACCCTCGCCCTCCTCGCGGCACTCGCCGGCGCCCCCGCGCCCGCCGCCGCGCCCCCGGCCTGCATCACGATGATGACCGACAAGCTCCCCCTGAACCGCCGCGTGAGCCCCCTCGACTCGACCGTGTTCACGGTTGGCACGGCCGAGGTGAAGGTCTGCTACGGCCGCCCCGCGGTGCGCGGAAGGAAGATCTTCGGTGGCGAGGTCGTGCCCTTCGGCAAGCTCTGGCGCACCGGCGCCAACGAGCCGACGATGATCCACACCACCGGCATGATCATGATCGCCGGCGTGATGGTCGGCCCCGGCAGCTACTCGCTCTATACGGTGCCGGGGGAGAAGGACTGGGAGGTGATCGTGAACCGGTCGATCACGCAGTGGGGGCACGAGAGCCAGTACACCCCCGAGGTCCAGAAGCAGGAGGTCGGCCGGGGGAAGGCGAAGCCGGAGGCCGCCGGGACCCTCGTGGAGCGCTTCACCATCGCCCCGGATGATGCGAAGGCCGCCAAGGCGCTCGTCCTCAGCTGGGAGAACACGAAGGTGAGCATCCCGCTCATGGCGCACTGAGCGCCGGCGCACTCCCCGGATGCGCGAAGGGCACGCCCGCGGGCGTGCCCTTCGTCGTTCGTGTCGCCGGTCCCGGTCAATCCCGCGCCAGCGCGTCCACCGCCGCGAGCACCCGCTCCACGTCCTCCGGGCTCGAATAGACCGCCAGGCCGAGCCGCACCAGCCCCTCCGCCGACTGCCCGTACCGGGCCACCACGGTGGTCGCGTAGAAGTCGCCGTGCGAGACGAAGAGCCCCTGCGACGCGAGCGACGCCGCCACGGTGCCGGCAGGGAGGCCCGCCATCGTGAAGGAGACCGTCGAGGTCCGGGGCCGCCCGGGCGGGGGCCCGTACCGGGTGACCCCGGGAACCCGGCCCAGCCCCTCCCACAGCCGCGCGACCAGCGGCGCCTCCCGCTCGTGCGCCGCCTCGTACGCCGACGCGAGCCGCGCCCGGCGAGTGGCCCCGGCCCCGAGCGAGGCCAGGAACTCCACCGCCGCCTTCGCGCCGGCGATCCCCTCGTGGTTCTGGGTGCCCGTCTCGAGCCGCTCCGGGGCGGACTCCGGAGCGGGGGCGAGCTTCGGGACGTCGAGCCCCACGATGAGCTCCCGGCGTCCCCAGAGCACCCCGACGTGCGGGCCGTAGAACTTGTAAGCCGAGCAGGCCAGGAAGTCACAGCCAAGCGCCTGAACGTCCACCAGCCGGTGGGGCGCGTAGTGGACCGCGTCCACGAAGACGAGCGCCCCCGCGGCCCGGGCCATGGCTGCCGCCCGGGCGACGTCGGTGACCGTGCCCAGCGCATTGGAGGCAGCCCCGATCGCGAGGAGCCTGGTCCGGGGGCCGATCGCCCGCTCCAGGGCGCCCCAGTCGAGCTCCCCCCGTTCCGGATCGAGCGGGACCGTCCGGACCGTCATCCCCCGGTCCCGAGCCATGTGGACCCACGGGGCGACGTTCGCGTGGTGGTCCAGCTCGGTCACGACCACCTCGTCGCCCGGCCCCCAGGCCCGGCCGAGCGCCCGGGAGAGGTGGAAGGCGATCGTGGTCATGTTGGCCCCGAAGGAGACCTCGTCCGGGCGCCCGTTGAGGAAGTCGGCGAAGGCCGCCCGCGCGTCGGCGATGACGGCGTCGGTCTCGACGCTGGTGGGGAAGGCCCAGTGGGTGTTCGCGTTGTGGTGCGCCAGGTAGTCCGCCATGGCGACGATGACCGAGCGCGGCACCTGCGTCCCGCCGGGGCCATCGAAATACGAAACCGCCGTATCCGTAATCTTCCGTTCGAGCGCCGGGAATTGGGCGCGAATCTCGTCCAGCGAGGCCGGGCGCTCGCGTGGGGCGGTCATGGAATGGCTCCTGGGCGGGGGCGATGGAGGAGAATAGTGTGATGAATGGGGAGAGCGCCACGGCGCTCGCCGGTGGAGCGGACGGCAGGGACCACGGATCGACAAACTACTTGATATGAGCCAACGCAAAATCATTCAAGAAATACACTTGCACACAAGATGAGAACGCCGAACCCTCCGGCGCTCACGCCAACCGACGCGAATCCCATCACTGAGAATGCCCGCAGAAACCACTTGAGGTGCGTGGAAAACCCGTCCGCGATGGCCCCGATTCGACGGGACGGTCCACGAAAGCCAAGCGACCGACGGTCCTGAAGGACCGCCGGCCGCTCGGCGAGTGGAGGCGCAGGGAATCGAACCCTGGTCCGAATTGGCGTCCGCGACAGCGTCTACGTGCGTAGGTGGGCCTTCGTGCCGTCGCCCCGAGCCGGTGGCTCACCGACCTTCCCGGGATCTAGCTCCTGAAGTCTCACCCCTGACGGCGGAGCGCCGCCCGAGGCCAGCCCAGCTTTGCGATCCGACGACGGCGCCCCGGGCGGGCTACGTCGGCGGAGGTGCGTGAAGCGAGCTCAGCTCAGCTTACGCAGCCAGCGCCAGATCAGTGTTGGCGTTTGTGTGTTTCCAAGCGGTTTAGCCAGGAACCTGGACCTGGGCACGCTGCCATCCCTTCTACCAACCCGTCGAAGCCAGTCGCCCCCGTTGAAGACGTTTCCAAATATAGCATGGCCGGCAGCCGAAAGAAGCCCGAAGCACCGACGGGGACTCCCGGTGGCTCAGTCAGGCACCCGGCGAACCGGGTGGCTCGCCGAAGAGGTCGATCGTCGCCTCGGTCGGGATCGCCTCGCCGGGCCGGTACTTCCGGGCCCTGGATTCGCCGACCTTCGGCTCCCTCGGGGTGACGCCCTTCAGCACCTGCGCGATCAGGGCATCGGCATAGGCGTGGTCGAGCCGGCCTCCGCACAGCAGCGCCCGGTACCAGACCGGGCCGAGCAGCTGGTCGATGACGAGCTCCAGCGAGGTCTCGGCATCGAGCTCGCCGCGCTCCGCCGCGCGCTCCAGCACGGTGCGGAGGCTGGCGCGGGTCGCGGCCACGAACCGTTCCTGGAAGAGTCGGCCGACCTCCGGGTCGGCGTTCCCGGCGGCCACCAGGCCCGCCACCGTGCGCCGCAGGGTGGCGTTGTCTGCCGAGTCGCTGACCGCGCAGATCAGGTCGCGGAGGTCCCGCCGGAGCGACCCGGAATCCGGGCGCACGACGTCCGGGCCATGTGCCGCGAGGAACGCCTCGACCAGTACCGCGGCGCGCGTCGGCCACCGGCGGTAGATCGTCTGCTTCCCCACCCCGGCCCGCTCGGCCACGGCCTCGACGGTCGTGCCCTCCACTCCGCGCTGGTCCAGCAGCTCGGCGGCGGCCTCCAGGATCGTGCGCCGGAGCCCTTCGCTGCGCGGCCGACCGCGCCGCCGGGGCGCGTCCCCTCCGGCGGGCTGCTGCGGTTCCAGGCTCTCTCCGGGCACGCTCATCGCCACCGCCAGCGAGGCAGGTCGGCACTGCTACGAGACTTAGCGTTCCATTATACCGCGACAGGCTGTACGGCGCGAGAGCGCTCCGGCCGCGCCGCGCCCGGGATGGGACGGGGGTATCGCCTCAGTCGAGCAAGGGGACGGCCAGCACCACGCGATTCCGGCCGCCCTGCTTGGCGGTGTAGAGCGCCCCGTCGGCCTGGGCCGCGAGGTTCTCGAGGTGGCGAGTGGATTCCGGGCAGGCGGAGACACCGAAGGACGCCGTGAGGGGGATCCGCTGGCCCTCCCAGAGGAAGCTTTCCGTCTCGATCGCGAGGCGGATGCGCTCGGCGACGGCGCGGGCCTCCTCCAGTGCCGTCTCGGGCAGGAGCACGGCGAATTCCTCGCCGCCGACGCGCGCGGCGTGGTCGATGTTCCGGACCTGCTCCTGCAGCACGCGCGCGAAGTGCACCAGGGCGGCGTCGCCGGCCGGATGGCCGTAGGTGTCGTTGAGCCGCTTGAACCGGTCGAGGTCGCAGGCGATGTAGGCGGCGCGCCGGAGCCCCACGCGCCGGGTCGCTTCCTCGAAGCCGCGGCGGTTGAGGAGTCCGGTGAGCGGGTCGAGCGTCGCCTCCACCTTGCGCCGGTGGGCTTCGATGGCGCGCGCGAGCCGGGGCCCGGCGGCGTGGATCGCCACCTCGGCCTGCGCCAGCGCCGAGGCGGGTATCTCGCCGCCTGGAGGGGCCCAGAGTGCCACCGCCCCGACGGGCTGCCCCTCGGACTCGATGCCGAAGAGCATCGCGGGACCGCGCGGCCGGCGCCGGTCGCCCGCCACCTCGCCGAGGGGATGATCCGCGAGTTCGCGCGGTTCGCCGCCCTGCTCCGCCATGAGCGCCAGCGGCGTGCCCGGTTCCGCCGTGAGGCCCGAGAGCCTGGGGTCGGTGGTCCCGCCCAGGCCGACGACGGTCACGCCCGTCATGAGGCGCGCCGCCACGATCACCTCGCCGCGGGTCACCTGCTCGACGTGCATGGCGAGCCGGTAGCCGACGCTCTCCACGGTCTCGAGCCGCCCCGGCGACCGCTCCGCCTCCGCCAGCGGCGTGAGGCGCGGGCGCCGGCGCACGCCCTCCAGAAGCTGCCGGAGGTCCCGCTCCAGCAGTCCCAGGTCCGGGTCGGCGTCGGGACGCAGCAGGACGGCCGCGGCGAGCCCATCCTCCGCGACGACCACGAGCGTGCCCGCGTCCAGCCGCTCCACCCCGCCCCGCTCGGCGCGCTGGGCCCGGATCACGCGGTCCTCGATGGCCGGCAGCTCGGCGAGGTGCCGGGCCGAGCGGTCGAGGTCCCGCGCGAGCACCGCCTCGGAGCCGTCGCGGCGCGGATCGGACGCGAAGGCACCGAGCGCGCCGTGGGCGCGCCGAAGCCATCCCAGCGCCGGCTCCGGAAGGAGCGCGGGGTCGGCGCCGCGCTCGAACCGGGGCGCACGCCGCCAGGCGCGGGCCGCGAGGAGTCCGGCGACGGCGCCAAGGAGCGCGCCGAGGAGGAGGCGGGTCACGCTAGGGCCGGAGCCAGCCGCGCCGGCGGAACCAGAGCCCGATCCCCACCGTCACGAGCAGCATCGCGGCGAGGATCGCGGGATAGCCCCAGCGCGTGTGCAGCTCCGGCATGAACTCGAAGTTCATCCCGTACACGCCCACGATGAAGGTGAGCGGCAGGAAGAAGGCGGAGAAGACGGTCAGCACCCGCATCACCTGGTTGGTCTTCTGCGAGGCGATGCCGAGCTGGAGGCTCGTGAGGTTGGTGGCGTAGTCGGTGAGCTCGTCGGCGTAGAAGTGGAGGCTCTCGACGTGTTCCTTGAGGTCCTGGAGGAGCGGCGTCGGCGGCTCCCCCGGCGGCGACATCCGCTGGACCACCTCGAGGGTGCGCCAGAGCATGCGCTTGATGAGCGTGGCCCGGCGCCGCAGCACGTAGAGGTGGAGCAGGTCGTCGGGTTCGTGCCGGGACTCGAAGAGGGCCGCCTCGAACTCGTCGATCCCCTCCTCGACGCGCTCGAGGGGCGACTCGAAGGTGGCCACGCCGCGCTCGATCACCTCGCAGAGGAGGGCCTGCTGCGCCCCCTCACGCCCCGAGCCGTTCCCCGGGGGGCAGTTCTCGAAGCGCTCCCGCAGGGCGGCCAGGAACGGGAGTTCCTTCCGGTGGATCGTGACCAGGAAGTCCGGCCCCGCGAAGAGCGCCACCTTCCGCGTGAGCTCGGCGACCGTCGCGCACTCCGCCGTGGCCTCGGCATCGAAGACGCGGATGATGATGAACGTGCGCGAGGGGAAGCGCTCGAACTTGGGGAGGTGCTCCGGGTCGAGGCAGTCGCGCACCGAGACGGGGTGCAGGCCCCAGCGCGCCGCGACCTGCTCGAGCTCCGTCGGGGTCGGCTCCACGACGTCGATCCAGGTGAGCTCGCCCGGGCCGCGGTCCACGACGGTGCGGATCGTCACGCGCGGAGGATGCGGCTCGCCGCCATCGCGGCGCCGAAGCCATTGTCGATGTTGCAGACGGTGACCCCGGCGGCGCAGGAGTTCAGCATGCCGAGCAGCGCGGCCAGCCCGCCGAACGCGGCGCCATACCCGACGCTCGTCGGCACGGCGATGACGGGCCGGCGCACCAGCCCGCCGACCACGCTCGGGAGCGCCCCCTCCATGCCCGCCACCACGATCACCACGCCGGCGTCGTCGAGGCGGGGCGCGGCGGCGAGGATGCGGTGCAGTCCCGCGACGCCGACGTCCACGAGGCGCTCCACCGGATGGCCGAACGCCTCCGCGCAGACCGCCGCCTCCTCCGCCACCGGCAGGTCGCTCGTCCCCGCGCACACCACGAGGACGGCGCGCCCCGTCGGCTCGACCGGCGGGTCGGCGGGCAGGTGCAGGACCCGCGCGGCGGGATGCCAGCGCAGCCGCGGGAAGGTCACGGCGAGGCGCTCCGCCTGCGCGGCGCGCGCCCGAGTGCCGAGGAACGTGCCCGACGCCGCCCCGATGCGCTCGCAGATCTCCACGACCTGGTCGTCGGTCTTCCCCTCGCAGAAGACGACCTCGGGGTAGCCCTGCCGGATGGCGCGATGGTGGTCGATCGTGGCGTGCGGCAGGCGCTCGAGCGGCAGGTGCCGCAGGCGCTCGAGCGCCGCGCCGGGGCTGGTCCGCCCCTCGGCGACGGCGTCGAGGAGGGCCTGCAGCTGGTCGGGGGTCACGCCACCCGCACGAGCGGCGAGGGGCGCTCGAGGTACTCGAGGAAGATCGCCTCCGCCTCGGCCATGCGCTCGACCTGGAAGAGCCGCTGCCGCAGCTCGCTCGCGTGGTGGAGCCCCTTGGTGTACCAGCCGAGGTGCTTGCGGAACTCGACGACCGTCTTGCGGTCGTCGCCCTGGAGCCGGAGGGCGAGCCGCGCATGCTCGAGGCAGACGCGGAAGCGCTCCGCGGCGTCGGGCGCCGGCGGGCGCGGGGCGCCGGCCAGCAGCGCCTGCGCATCGCGGAAGAGCCACGGGTTCCCGAAGGAGCCGCGGCCCACCATCACGCCCGCGCACCCGGTGTGCGCGCGCATGCGCACCACGTCCTCGGGCGACTGGATGTCGCCGTTGCCGATGACGGGGACCTCGAGGGCCTCCACCACCCGGGCGATCTCGTCCCAGTTGGCGTGGCCCGAGAACATCTGCGTCCGGGTCCGCGCGTGCAGCGTGAAGGCGCGGGCCCCGGCGTCCTGCATCCGGAGCGCGATGCCGACGGGGTCGCGGGTGTCCTCGCTCCAGCCGCTCCGCGTCTTGACCGTGACCGGGAGGTGCGTGGCGCCGATCACCGCCCGGATGATCCGCTGGACCAGCCCCATGTCCCGGAGGCAGCCGGAGCCGCCGTTCCGCTGGACGACCTTCTTGACCGGGCAGCCGAAATTGATGTCGATGAACTCCGGCGCGTAGTGCTCGGTGACGAGCGCCGCGGCCTCGGCCATCGCGTCGGGGTCGCTGCCGTAGATCTGGATGCCGATGGGCCGCTCGTGCGGCTCGAACTCCGCGCCCTCGAGCGTGGTGCGGATGCGGCGCCGGATCGCCTCGGAGGAGAGGAACTCGGACACCAGCACGTCCGCCCCCATCGCCCGGCAGACCTGCCGGAACGGGGCCTCGGACACCCCCGCCATCGGGGCCAGGAAGAGCGGGAAGTCGCGCCCGCCGGTCGGATAGGGGAACCGCATGGGCGGAAATCTAGGCCCCGCCGCCCGGGAGGAGCAACGCGGGGGGTCGCAGCGCTTTGACTCCGCGGGCGGCGCCGGGTAACCTTGTCGCGCCATGCGCCTGCGCGACTTCCTCACCGACGACGCCATCACGCTCGATCTCGCCGCCCCCAGCAAGGAGGCGGTGCTGGAGGAGATGGTCCGCCTGCTCCACCTCGACCAGCGGGCGGAGGCGACCCTGCTCAGGATCCTCCGGCGGCGCGAGAACCTGGGCTCGACCGGCGTGGGCCGGGGGATCGCGATCCCGCACTGCCGGTCGCTCGTGGTGAACCGGCTTCGCGTGGCGTTCGGCTACCATCGTGCCGGCGTGGACTGGCAGTCGCTCGACTCGGCCCCGGTCCACGCCGTGTTCCTGATCGTGGCGCCCCCGCTCGAGGTCTCGAACCAGTACCTCCCGGTGCTGGGGCGCATCGCGCAGTTCTGCAAGGAGCCCGAGGTGGCGGAGCGGCTGGCCCGGCTCGCCGCACCGGCCGACTTCCTGGCGCTGCTCGACGCCCGGGGCGCCTGACCCGCGCGGTGGTGCGTGCGACCCGGGCGCGCTAACCTTCCCCTTCCCCTCCACCGGCACACCACATGGGCTTCAAGGGCGACCTGACCTGGGGCGGCTTCGGGCTGCGCCTCCTGCTGGCGCTGCTCCTCGTCCTCGCGACGTTCAACCCGACCGGCGTGAGCTGGTTCCACTGGGTCATCACGCCGATGGTGCAGGCGCCGACGGCGGCGCTGGGCACGCTCAATCCCTACAAGGTGCTGGCGGGCATCGTGCTCGCCATCGGCTGGGTGCTCTACCTGCAGGCCACCCAGCGGTCGCTGGGCGTGCTGGGGGCGGTGCTGCTGATGGGGGTCCTGGGCTGCCTGGTGTGGCTCTTCGCCTACTGGGGGCTCTTCCGGCCGGCGTCGAGCACGGCCATCGCCTGGATCGTGCTGCTGGTCCTGTCCATCGTGCTGGGCGTGGGGATGTCCTGGTCGCACGTGAGCCGCGCCATGAGCGGGCAGGTGGACACCGACCAGGTGGCCTGAGGCCGCCGCGCCGCCCGGTCACCCCTCCGGCGGCGGGTCGCCGGCCCAGCGCGCCATCAGGATCGCGGTCACGACGCAGGTCACGGCCCCCAGCAGGTGCACCGCGTGGCCGATCGCCACGTCCTTCCCGAGCAGGTCCCACCGGTCCAGCAGCGTGAACCAGTCGTGCTCCCCGCCGCCCACGAGCGGGAGCTCCTGCGCGCGCGCGTCGCTCACGTAGCG